>CAYNPS010000096.1:0-13962 GCA_964399125.1 uncultured Terriglobales bacterium | reverse complement strand
CCACCGCCTTTGGTGACGATGTTGATCTGCGCGCCACCGGCGCCGCCGTACTCGGGGCCATAGCTGTTTCGAAGGATCTTAAATTCCTGGATGGCGTCCACCGAGGGATAAACCAGGATAGTGCGCTGCGAGCCTTCGTCATTGTTGTTAGCTCCGTTTACGCGCCACTGGTTGGCGTTCGCCGGTGCGCCGCTGAAGGAGATGTCAACGCCCGCCAGCAAGCCCTTGTTCTTATTGTCGAAGCCTCCTCCCACCGCAGTTCCTGGCATAAGCGTCGTCAGTTCGATGAAGTTGCGGCCGTTCAGTGGCAACTGGCTCACCTGCGTGCTCTGCATGACGTTGCCAACTTCGCCGTTCTCCGTGTTCAACTCGACTCCTGCCGCCTCCACGGTCACCATTTCCCCGACTGTGCCCACCGGCAACTTCACGACGGTCGTCAGCACCGTAGAAACGTGCACGGCGAGATCCTTCTGTGAAACAGTCTTGAACCCGTCCTTTGAGGCAGTGATCGTGTAGTTCCCAACCGGGACTTGAAGGAAGCTGAAGCCGCCCTGCGCGTCCGAGGTGGTATTGCGCACTGCTCCAGTAGCTTGGTCGGTCAGCTTGACTGCGCAGCCCGGGATCACGGCATCGCTCGGGTCAGTGACCGTTCCATGAATATCGCCGGTGTTCTTTTGGGCGAACGAATACGGCAGAAACGTGAGTGAGAAAACGGCAAGAACCGCAAACAGCCTTAGCCTCAACTTGGAAGCCATACGCCCCTCCTGGAAAACGGGTGATCAGAGGACCCCTAATTTTTGTGCTGCCTTGGCCCAAAAAAACGGTTACTGACTTTCTAATTCGGTACTGAACTCGCTCGACAAGGAGACTGCGGATAAACTTGGGAGAAATCTTCTAGTAATTTCGTATTATGTTGTCAAGATAAATCGTTTTTGTTGCTTGCTCCGAGCAATCCAATCAGCTTTCGCTTACTTGGGAGAAATCTTGTAGTAGTTTCATACTACGTTTGTCAAGACAAATCGTTTTACTTGCTATTGGAGTGACAGTCAGACGACGATTTGATCCCAAATTCCACATAGAACATACGAGCAGTTAGAGAAGGACACCATTCTCTGAACAATCCACTTGGATTTTTACGTACAATGACGGAACTTCTCGCTTAGCGCTTTATGGTCCGACATTTTCTTTTTTTGTTCTATGTGGCGATGTTTGCCTGCTTGCTCGCCGCCCAGAACGATACCTCCAGAACGCCGGTTCCCCAGTTCGTAGATGTTGCCCCGCAGGTCGGGCTTACAGTTTCGCATCTGGCCTCGAAGGAACAGCATTACATTGTCGAATCCATGAGCGGCGGCGTGGGCTTCTTTGACTGCGACAACGACGGCCGGCTCGATATTGTTGTGACTAATGGATCAAGCGTTGACCGCTACCGCGCCGGCGGCGATCTGCTGGTCACGCTTTACCATCAGGGCGCCGACGGAAACTTCACCAACATCACCGAGCAGGCTGGACTTACCGTAAAAGGTTGGGGCATGGGTGTGGCTGTCGCTGATTTCGACAACGATGGCATTCTGGACCTGTTTGTCACCGGCTACGGACACAGTGTTCTCTATCGCGGACTGGGCGATTGCAAGTTTAAGGATGTCACCGAAAAGGCTGGGCTTGGTGGAATTACAGGCTTAGCCGCCGGTGCTGCCTGGGGAGATTATGATCGCGACGGCAACGTTGACTTGTTCGTCTCTCGATATGTCCACGTAGATATGGACCATCTGCCCGCATTCGGCAGCGATGAAAAATTCTGCCGCTTCAAAGGTGTGCTCGTGCAGTGCGGACCATGGGGTATGCCGGGCGAAGGCGACTACCTATTTCACAATCGCGGCGATGGTACGTTCGAGGATGTTTCCAAAAAAGCGGGAATGGATGATCCCCAGCACCGCTATGGTCTGGGCGCAATTTGGGGCGACTACGACAACGACGGATGGCCTGATCTATTCGTTGCGAACGACGCTGGGCCCAATTTCCTTTACCACAACCGTCATGACGGCACTTTCGATGAGGTCGGGATGCTTACTGGCGTGGCCTTGGGAGAGGACGGCCAGGAACTCGGCTCAATGGGAGTAGATTTTGCCGACTACGATCATGACGGCAAGCTCGACCTGTTGGTCACTAACTACACCAATCAGGTCAACAACCTCTACAGGAATCTCGGCAACAACGCCTTCTCGGATATGGCTTGGCCGGCAAAACTCGGTCAGCCATCTTTTCCCTATGTAAAGTGGGGCGCCGGTTTCGTAGATTTCGACAACGACGGCTGGGTGGACATATTCGTTGCCAATGGGCACGTCTATCCGCAGGTGGACGCCATTCCTGGCAGCCCGGGTTACAAAGAGCCCATGCAGATGTTCCGTAACACTCACCATGGAACATTCGAAGATATTTCCAAAGCCTCGGGCGTGTTCGACATCCCGCCCGAATCGCGACGTGGCGCTGCGTTTGGCGATGTTTATAACGATGGCAACATGGACATTCTCGTTCTCAATATTGGGCAGCCACCGTCGCTGCTGATCAACAAAGCCCGAAACAGCAATCACCGCGTCGCCTTTCAGTTGATTGGAACCAAGAGTAATCGTGCCGCCATCGGCGCACGAATCACTATTCATGCGCCTGGCGGCACGCAGTTTAACGAAGTTCGGGGTGGAGGCAGCTACCTTTCGCAGAATGACCTGCGGCTGCACTTCGGGTTGGGCCCTGACGAAAAAATGACCGAGGTGGACATAGATTGGCCGAGCGGGCTCAAAGAGGTATTACACGATTTAATCGCCGACTCTATTTACGTTATTAAAGAAGGACAGGGTATTGAGAAACGCGTGCCACTGGCTGCCCCACGTTAGAGCGCAATCGGCAAATCCGGTCTCGGCACAAGTCGGAAATCGTGTTCCGCGCCAGAGGCTGATCATTTAAGCTTAGCTCGTTACAGGTCGACGATCTTCACACGTCCCATCGCTGACGAATGATGCTCTGCTTAGGGAGCAGCAAAGTCCGGCTACTGCTGAGTTGCTCGACTTGCACGGCCAGAGACTCGCATCGAAGACTTGACCGCTTGCGTGGATTCACGAACCACGAGTTCGGGCTCCATCGTAATCTGTTCCCGGAATGGTTCTGTCCCGAGCAGCCGGTTGAGCGCGCATTGGGCCGCCGTCCTTCCCATCTGCGTCAGGGGTTGGCGAATCGTGGTCAAACGTGGATTGTTGAACGCCGCGGCGTGAATGTCGTCGAAGCCGATGACAGAAACATCTGCCGGCACGCGCAAGCCGAAGTCTTGCAGCGCGCGAATCGCGCCAATTGCCGACATGTCGTTGAATGCGACAACAGCAGTAAAGCGAAGGTGCTGTGCGAGCAATTGCTGCATCACTGGATATCCCAATTCGGGAGAGCTGACGTCCTTCTCCAGTTGCACGACGAGCTTCGGGTCGATAGCGATGCCCATCTCGTTAGTAACTTCTACGATGCTCTGCCAGCGATCTTCCGAGTCGGAGCTAAACGGCTGCCCGCGCATAAACGCGATACGCCGGTGACCGAGAGCATGCAAGTGTCCAAGAGTCAGCTCCGCCGCACGTCGATGATCGAGAACGACGTTTGTAACGCCATTGATATGGCGATGTCCTGCGACCGCCACTACCGGTAACGGCAGTGGATGTTCCAGTGTAGTATCCAGAGCGATCAGCGCTTCGGCGCCGCGACTCACCAACATTCGACTGTAGCGCTCGACCAGATCTTTGCGGTGGCGATGGTGCGCGGTGAAGTAAAAATACCCGGCTTCCATCAATTGATCGCCTATGCCGCTCATCACCTGGGTGTGGTATCCGTCTCCCAATTCGGGAACCATGATTCCAACGGTCAGGGTACGGCGGTTGCGCAGTGAGCGTGCCAGCAGACTAGGCTGGTAATTAAATTTCTTGGCCGCCGCTCTGATGCGCTCGCGCGTGGACTCAGGGATGGAACGCCCGGGGACGTCGTTGAGCACTACCGAAACCGTCGCGGCGTTCAGGCCAAGATACTCCGCCAGCTTCTTGAGGCTGATCGGCCCGTGGTCTTCAGGTTCTTTGTGTTTCATCCCTGGCTGAGATTCCAATCTTGTTGTCACGGACTCTTACCATGATCTGCCATCCCAGGCTGCGCGAGCACTGGAAGCTTCACCACAACAGGGTTGTAACGGACTGTGCCTCCACTGGAAGCTTCAGTGACTGATCTCCTGCACTGACCTCGACCTGGCGTTGGTCTCCACGATTCGTGACCACCAGGACGTGGCTGCCGTTAGGATTCTCGAACGCAACATGGTCGATTTCTTCCAGCTCTCCGTCCGAGCCAACCACGCGGGCTCCGCGATCGACGACCTTTGAGTAGTGAGCGAAAGCCCAATACTGGCCGCTGCGAGTGAGCTTTCCTGTTTGAGAATCGACGGTGACGAGGCCGCCGCAGGAAAACGGTCCAATGTTTGGCTTGCCCTTCTCATCGAGCAAAAGGTTCCATCCGACGATACACCGCGACCAGTTGCGCAAAGCTCCCGTAAACACGTGCGACCAATGTGCCCAGTCGGTGGCGTAGTCGGGACGACTGATATCTGGTCCACCTTCGGTCCAATAATGATTTTTATCAGGGAAGGCCTGGTGTACGCGGCTGATGGCGTCGGGAGTGCCGGCGTAGCCATGCCAGGCAACTCCATCCACATACTTGTTCATTGCGGCATCGCTGAGTTCGTCAACGGCACGCCCCCAAAGGTTGTAATTATGATCGAGGATCCAAATCTTGGTATCGAGCGACGCTCGTTCCAAAGCGGGACCGAGATATCGTCTGACAAACTCCTCTTCGTACTCCTGTCCCCAGAGCGCGGCGGGCATCTTGCCGTCCTGATCGGTATCGACTTCATTCTGTACGGTGACCGCGTTGATCTTCACTCCTTCACTCGCATATGCCTGCAAAAACTTCACGAAATAATCCGCGTAAGGAGCGAAATACTTCTTGCGCATGGAACCACCGAGCATTGAGCCGCCTGCCTTCATCCACCCGGGAGGACTCCAGGGTGAGGAGAAGAGGAACAAATCGGGATTCACGGCTCTGCCGGCGCGCAGCACCGGGAGGATGTAAGCGCGATCATGTTCGATGCTGAAATTCGTTAGTTCCGGGTCGGGATTCTGACTCTCATCGAAACTGTACGCCGCAATCGAATAATCGCTCGCTCCAATGCAAGTACGCGCGACGGAAAAGCGCAAACCTGTCGGACCAAATAGTTCTTTAAGAAGTGCATCCTGGTCCGCGCGCCCCATGCGGCCAAGGAGATAACAGGAAGCGTCGGTGAAAGCCGCACCAAATCCGAGAATATCCTGCCTGCGTTGATCAACATCGACGTGAATGCTGCCATTGGATTTGGTGCCGAGTTGTCGCAATGCAGAAGTTTCCGCCGGAGCAAAGCGTTTTTCCTTTGATGTAACCCACAGTTGGATCTTGTTCGGAGAGTCAGCCCACAACGGCAGGCGCGCCACAACGGCAGCAGCCATGCCAGCCGCGGAGAATTTAAGAAACCTGCGTCGGGTTGCGATCAGCATGGACTCGCCTTCTATGGCTTCCGAAGTATAGAACGCCGAAAAGCCGATGCTGAAACGGTTAACTGAGGCAAACGCTTGTCTGAAAAGTGCAACACGCTCCGCGCGAGGACAAATGGCCGGAGGTCACGGCTTGGTAATCGTACACGTTTCCGGCATATCTCAATAGACAAACGATTGTTTAGCGAGACTGTCTGTGGAAATTTTGGGCTCGACAGTTATGCAACCGATAGGAATAACGTGGCCAGTAGACTTAGCTGACTGCTCCGTGCCTGTACTCTCCAGGTGTGACACCAACAAGCCGTTTGAATGCCTTACTGAAGGCTGCGTCGGATTCGTACCCCACCGACTGTGCTACTTCCACCAACTTCTTGTCATTCTCTTTCAGCAGCGAGACTGCCTTCTGCATGCGCCATTCAGTTACATAATCGAGTGGCGTTTGCCCAACAAGTTCTTTGAATCGCGCAGCAAATGCGGAGCGCGACATGCCTGCCGCTTCCGCCAATGATTCGACTGTCCAAGGGTTGTTCACGTTCGCATGAACGGCTCTCAGAGCGGCGCCAATCTGTGGATCAAAAATGGCACGCAACCACCCTCGTTTGCAGCTTTCGGCGCCCGACTCAATGTGTGCTCGCAGGGTTTGGATAAACAAGACTTCTGCCAGCCGATTCGCCACCACTTCTGATCCTGGCGTCTGTGCCTCCATCTCGGATGCCAGCAATCGTAAAGTGTTGTGGAGCGCGAGCGTCTGTGCCTGATCTGCTTTGATCAGAATCAGGCTCGGCAACAACTGAGTAATTGGCTTGAGACTTGCGCTGTCAAAGCTAAGAAATCCGGAGACTATCGTTGTCGGTGCACCTCCGCCGCCGTAGTGAGCGACGTTGGTGTTCGCTTTCGGCGCAATTTCACAGAAGCTTCTCGGGCGTGTCTTCGGTTGGTCGCGAAGTATAAAAGACGTCCGGGGCGCGATCAAAAAACAATCACCACCCGTCAGTGGAATAGGATCTGGAATCCCTTGCACACTGAGCCAGCAGTTGCCGCGAGTAACCATTCCAAAATGGGCTAACTCCGTTGGCGAAACCTTTTTGCCTGAAGGCATCGTTTTCTCTTCGATTTGCGCCTCGCGCATTAGCCCCCACGGTGCCGTGGCCTCAAGCCTGGAGTGCACGACGGCGGTTACATGCAGCGTGGTGAAGATGTCTGTAATCGGGTCCAGCGAAACCTCCCCATTTGGACGAATAGACAAGAAATCAGGACTCTAGAACAGTTCCAGTCCACCCGCAAGGAAATCTACTCCTGCAGCTTTTGATGAAGAGCGCCTCATGTGAGGCGCATAAATAAAGGAGGAAGTATGGCCGCTGGTTCCACAGCAATTTCTTACGGTTCCGAGGCGCGAAGCATCCCGAAAGGCGCAACGGTCCTTCTCGGACGACTGTTCTTCTCGCTCATCTTCGTAGTCGCAGGATTCAACCACTTCTCCAAGCAGACGATCGCGTACGCAGCGTCACAAGGCGTACCCCTCGCTTCGATCGCGGTTCCCCTATCGGGAATCATCGCGATACTTGGAGGCCTGAGCGTTCTGTTCGGCTATCGCGCAAGGATTGGCGCAGGGCTAGTCGCGCTGTTCCTTGTGGGCGTGACTCCTATGCACAACTTCTGGGCTGTCCACGATCCCGTCATGGCGCAGATGCAAATGGCTATGTTCATGAAGAACATATCCATGCTCGGCGGCGCTCTGTTGATTTCCCAATTTGGCGCAGGCCCATTCAGTTTGGACGCGCGCCGTTCGCGCTGAAGCATTCACCGACATCAACTTAGTCAAGGAGTTCGTTATGCCGACTTTACTTCATATTTCCGTCAGCCCTCGCGGAAGCTACTCGATCTCCCGGCGGCTCAGCGACGCCGCCGTCGAGGCGTGGAAAGAACGCAATCCGGGAGGTCACGTCATCGAACGTGACTTGGCCAAGACTCAGCTAACCTTCGTCGATCTTGATTGGATTCAAGGCGCTTTCTCTCCGCCTGAGCAGCACAATGAAAATCACAAGAGAGCCATCGCCCTCTCCGATGAATTAGTTGCCGAACTCGTCGCAGCCGACGAGATCATTCTGGGAGCCCCGATGTACAACTTTGCCATCCCTGCTGCACTCAAGGCATGGATCGACCATGTTGTCCGTGCGGGAAAGACCTTTCGCTACACGTCCAGCGGACCTGAAGGCTTGCTGGCCGGCAAGAACAAAAAGGTGCTCGCGATCATTGCCAGCGGGGGCAGCTACGTCGAAGGCTCAGGATTTTCCGCTCTGGATTACGAGGTTCCATACCTGCGCTTCATCTTCGGATTCATGGGCATAACCGACATCCAGTTCATCCAGGCTGGCGGAACAAGTAGGGTTGCACAGGGACGGGTCTCGGCTGAGGAGTTCCTTGCGCCTTATTTGAACCAAATACCTAGCGCGGTCGGAAACGCAGACTTGCCTCATCTGCAGTAGAGTCGTTCGCGATCGAGATATCGCAGCCACCCGATGCCGAGAGGAGGCAACCCATGTCCTACAGCATATCGACATTGCTGACCCGCAATCTTCATGAGGTCTTCGGTGAAAACAATCCCGCGCGCCGGCGCGCCGCGATCAACGAGATCTGGCACGAAGATGGCGTGTTCTATGACCCCAATAAGGGCGTCTTCCGTGGCCGCGATGAAATCGATCGCATCGCGGGCAAGATCAAGGCTACTCATCTTGACTTTCGGTATCAGCCAATCGCCGAGCCAGAAGAAGCGGGCAATGGCGGGCGGGTCAAATGGATATCGGGCCGCCCTGGTCAGCCACCACAGTACGCCGGGACTGATTTCCTGATTGCCCGCGACGGCCGGATTGCCGCCGTTTATCTGTTTTTCGACAAGCTACCCTGAACTGAACTCCGACAGTACATGACTGCGGAATTGTGATTACGTTGTGAGAGGCGCGCGGAATCGAACCTTGCCTGCGGCACGCGATCGTTAGGCCCGCCACTGGCGAAATCCTTCGGCGACATCGAGTTTACTGTGCCATTTATCGCTCGGGTCCATGGATAGGACCAAATAGAAATGTAAATTCGCCCACGAGATCCTCAAACTATGGCGGGAAAATCGGAACAGCAGAAACGGAGAAGTAATCGCTGATTACATTGTCAGGAGTACGTTTCAACAAAGGGGCTTTGTCTAGTCAGTACGCAGGTCAATTGCAACTACTGCACGGCATCGGGACTTCGTTTGAGCCCCACTGCAGTACCAAGTAGCGCCAATCTGAACTGACGATCACAGCCGCGCCGGTCTTTTGGACCTATGGCTGGAGAGATGAATGAGCTGGTCTTCGGGCCGGGAAGGTGTAACATTGTGCACCCACCGCAATCTCCCAGTCCTAATTGAGCAGAGAGATTGATCTTTCGGAGGACGTCATGCGATCCCTGAAGCCCAGTCTTTTTCAGACCTCGATCGCGGTCATAACATGCATCCTGTCAACCGTACTGGCAACGGCCCAGACCTCCACGACGGGTCAGATTATCGGTCAGGTCAAAGATCCGACTGCCGCGGTTGTGCCACAGGCGCAAGTCGAACTGCGTGACGCCGCGACCGGCGCGATCCGGAACACCCGCACCGATATGACGGGCCAATACGCATTCCCGCAGGTAACGCCGGGATCCTATTCGCTGACGGTAAACGCCAGCGGTTTTGCGAAAGCCGTGATTCAGCCAGTAACAGTTGAGGTCGGAAAGACCTCAACCATCGACATCGCGCTTCAAGTGGGAGCTACCGGCCAGATTGTCGAAGTTCGGAGCACGCCAGGCGCCGAGCTTCAGACGCTGGACGCTACAGTTGGCAATACCGTGGGCGGCAATGAACTTCTGTCGTTGCCAACGCTGGAACGCAACACGACTAGCTTGCTGCTACTGCAGCCGCTCGCTACACCGCAAAACTTCAGTCAGCAATCCAGTCGGTTTGGCGGTCAGGTGGCCGGCGCACGCAGTGATCAGAACTCGTTCATGCTCGATGGCGGGGAAATCACTAATCCCGTTTCGGGAAATTCCGATTACTACAAGAACTTCAATGGCGGCCCCGAGGGCGCGATCCCCACGCCGGTGGAAAGCATCCAGGAATTCAATGTCGAAACCAATAATCCGAGCGGCAGCCAGAGCCTCAGCCTGGGAGGCGGCGCTCAGGTTGTAATGGTTACTAAACGTGGGGGCGAGCACTACCACGGATCGCTCTACTACAACTACAACGGCGCCGTCCTCAACGCCAATCGCTGGGACGCTAATCGCATCGGACGACCCCGGCCAAACGTGGTGAATAACCGCTTCGGAGCCAGCTTCGGCGGTCATCTTTTTCCCGGCGACTCGAAAACCTATTTCTATGCCAATTACGAAGGCCGACGCCGCAACGAAGCCATTTTCGTCTCTCGTCTCGTGCCCACTGCGAACCTACGTCAGGGTTTCCTCTACGGAATTTCGCTGCAACCGGGCAACATCGATCAGAAGTGCGGGCCTTCCGGGACTGCTTCGTGCGATCCGCGCAATCTGGGCATGAATCCTCTCATCAGCCAGCTCTGGGCGCTGGAGCCGCCCGGGAATGATCCGTCCCAAGGTGACGGAATTAACACCATTGGCTTTTCGGGATTCGGCAAAATCCCCCACAACGACAATTTTGGCTTGATCCGCGTGGACCATGATTTTGGTTCCCGCTTCCATTGGACCGGCAGCTATCGTCACTACACCGAGGAAGCGGGTTTGTTGCGTCAGGCCGACATCGGCGGCGTCATCGCTGGTGACACGCGGGGCGTTCCCAAAATACCCTCCGTGATTCCCCGCCAGCCGCGGTATCTGGTGACGGGCTTAACTGCCAATCTAACGAACAATTTCACCAACGACGTGCACTTCAGCTTCCTGCGCGACTTCTGGCAGTGGAACTCGTTACCGCCTTTCCCGATCGTTTCGGGGAGCCCGGCCGCGCTGGTGCCCGGAGGCGATACAGTCAACGCGCTGGTACCCGTAAACATCGACACCCAGGGTGCACGCACGCGCCGCTGGAATTCTCATGGGTCCGCATTGCGTGACGATGCGACCTGGCAACTCGGTAACCACCTGCTTCGCCTCGGCGCCTCATTCAACCACACATGGGCAGATTTCATCCGTGATGACGGCCAGCAAAACTCCCAGAAAACGCTGCAGTATTTCATGGGGAACACCATCGGCGGCATAACTTTTCCGGCATCTATTCGGCCGCCGAACCTTCCCGCAAGCCAGGTATCGAATTACAACAATCTCTACGCCCAACTGCTTGGCATAGTAGACGCGGCGACCATCCTGCGCGCACGCGACGCGAACCTCAACCTCCTGCCGCAAGGTACCGATCTGGGAAACACTGTCACTTACAAGCAAGCCACTCTTTATCTGCAAGACAGTTGGCGGCTGCGGCCGACACTGACCGCGACGTATGGTCTCGCCTGGGCGACAAGCATTCCATCGCTTCCTGCTGACAACGGCAAGCTGATGATGACGGTCAACGCAAGCGACGGCAACATACTCCAGCCGCGCGCATTTTTGGCGCAGCGTGAGCAGACCGCCATGAATGGGCAAATTTACAATCCTGTCGTCGGATTCACGCCGTTTAGCAAGACTGGCCGGAATTATCCGTGGCCCTGGGTGGCGCACAACTTCGAGCCCCGCGTTGCGCTCGCATGGCAGCCCAGATTTACTTCAGGATTGCTGAGTACGCTGTTCGGAAATGGGAATACCGTCATTCGTGGCGGGTTCTGGCATTTTTATGATCGACTCAATGGGGTACAGGCAGTCATTGATACGCTCCAGTCAGTCGGCATTGGCCAGCCGTTGCTGTGTCTCGGACCCGGTGTAAACGCAGGCAGCGTCGCCGATTGCCGCGGCAACGGCGGTACCGATCCCAGCACCGCGTTTCGTGTGGGCTCCAATGGCAGCACAATTGTGCTGCCCAGCATCGCCCAGACCTTGACCCCGCCCATCGTGCCAGGCAACTCACGGGTGCCGAACGCTACCATCGCTTTGGTGCCGAACTCATTTCAGCAAGACCCGCAGTGGACGCCCGGTTCACACAATCAATGGGACCTCACCATTCAACGCGAATTGCCGGGCGGGAGTCGGATTGAAGTTGGCTATGTCGGGCATACCGCTCGCAACATTTATCAAGGCATCGATCTGAATCAGGTGCCTTTCTTCTTCACGGCGGGAGGTCAGACATTCGCGCAGGCGTTCGATGCGGTCGCCGCTGCGCTCAGGAACGGAGCAACGAGTGCCACCATTGCGCCGCAGCCGTTCTTCGAAGCGGCGCTGGCTGGAAGCACAAGCTTCTGCGCGCCGGCGTTCGCTAGTTGCACGGCGGGCGTTGTCAGCAAACAGGGCTCGAACATTTCGACTCAACGCGTGCGCGATGTTTTCCAGGGAATCCAATCGGCATTTGCGCTGGGGCCGGTTACCGCAGCAGCGACGCAGGTCAGTGGCACATTCCTGTATTGGTCCAGCCTGGCGCGTTCCAATTACAACGCGGGCTTCGCCTCCTATCGCATCCGAGCCGCTAAAGGCCTTACTTTAGATGCCAACGTAACCTACGCCCACAGTCTGGACAATACCGGCGTCAACCAGGATTCGGACAATGCATTCAGCAACAGCTTCGATCCCCATTATGACTACGGCACTTCGCTGTTCGATCGTAAGTTCGTGATGACGGTGCTCGGTAGCTATGAGCTCCCGTTTCATGCCTCCGGCGCGGTACTCGAGCATGTCATTGGCGGCTGGCGTGTTTCGCCCATCGTCACCCTCGCAAGCGGGCTGCCACTGCGGGTCCTCGATGGTTCAGGACAGGAATTTGGAACAACAAGCTCGGGAGCGTCTTCCGAAGCGATTCGCATCAGTTCAGGCGATACATCCGCCAGCCGCAATCGCGTGACTCCGCCCAGCGGCTCTTGCGGCTCCAGTGCCGGCGGCAGCGGCAGCGGCCTTAACATCTTCTCCAACCCGGTAGCGGTTTGCGCCATGTTCCGACCCGTTCAACCGAGCGTCGATAAGACCTCCCGCGGCGGCACTTTGCGCGGCTTTAAGCCCTGGGATGCAGCCCTCAGCGTCGCCAAAAAGACTACGGTCACCGAGCAGACTTCCTTCACCTTCACCGCTGAATTTTTCAACCTGTTCAATCACGTGAATTTCGCCGATCCGGCGGTGAGCTTGCAGAGTCCGCAGACCTTCGGCGTGATTACAACCCAGGGGAATGATCCGCGGGCGATCCAGCTCGGGCTGCGCCTCGATTTTTGAGAAGCGAAAGATCGGAAGGATTGAATTGTGCGCCGAAGCATCTCTGCGATTTGTTCTCGTCAACAGGTGACATGCAGGATAGCGTTGGTATCGCTGGATCTGTACCTCAGCATGCCGATCGCGCGCGCGGAAACACGGGGCTATCTGCTTGCCGGTAGCTGTAAGCCAGAAGCTGGAAGCCGGACTGTCAGCGGGCAGCGAGGGTGCTACGCTGTTCACCAATTCCGATCCTGAACAGGTGCAGCCTTGAAGCGGCCAAAAAGCAGAGCCGTTACCGTTAAAGAAGCGAAGCTCATTCTCGAGAGCACGCAGCACTCATTGAACGCGGAGCTTTCATCGATCACTCTCTGTGACGTCTTTGATCTGGCCGATGGAGGTGCTCTGCTTCGATTCGAAAATGGTAGAGGCAGGCTGTACCAATCGAAAATTGAGCTTCAGGCAATGCTCGACGAAATCGAGCAACTGGCTCGCAAAGGTCCCCATAGTCCCTGTCGCGACCTGCCCCAGGGGCAATCGTTCGCCGAGCAGGTTCCCGATCTGGTCCGCGGTCTTCCCGCACAACTGAAACTCGATCCTGCGCAGCTGGACGGCACTGAGGCCAGCTTGGACGCAGTGGATAAGACCCTGCGGCGAATGCGCCCCGAACGAATGCTAGACCCCGATGTTTTCGCCGCATTAACGGCTTACGTAGGAGAGGTGATCCGTGATGCCACGAAAGGCCGCTGGGAGATGCGTCGAGCTTCAGACTCAGAGAAGACCTGGGAGCCTTGGATTGTTGATCCTTCCGGCAGGAGCTATGCCCCATTCAATATCTATAAGGAGCTCCTGGAGTATGGAAGCTCTGCGAGTCTGCGCGTCTTCGTGCAGTGGGAACTTGGAACCGGCGGACATTTCGCGCGCGGCGTACGCCCAAAGCCCTCGCTGTGATCTCCGATCGGAGCTCGAAGTCTGGTAGCTGGCAGCCGGAAGCCGCGTCGAATAATTCCCAAAACCGGGCAGATCAGGAGCCTGTCGGAGTGAAACTCCGCGCGGAGGTGATCTTTGCTTCTTTCGA
>CAYNPS010000095.1:0-13972 GCA_964399125.1 uncultured Terriglobales bacterium | reverse complement strand
TTGCCGGCGTTTACTGCACCCGCTTACCGGCTCGAAGGAATGGATTGATTTCGATGGAATGAATATCGTTCACAAAATCTGGAATGGGCGTGCAAATCTGGACGAATTCGAAGCCGAGACCCCTTCCGGGCACATTGAGGGCATGACTATTCGGACGTACAGCACCGCGTCCCATCAGTGGACCATTTATTGGTCCGCACAGAGAAACGGAACTATTGATTTTCCGCCCATGGTCGGCGAATTCAAGGATGGCCGCGGAGAATTCTATGATACAGAAACTTACAATGGGCGTGCCATCTTCGTCCGGTTTCTTTGGACCGTCAGCTCACCGGATGCCTGTCATTGGGAGCAGGCGTTCTCAGCAGACGGCGGCAAAACTTGGGAAACTAATTTTGTCTGGGATCTCACACGAGAAAAGGAGTAAACAGGCTATCAGATTCAATTCGTCGTTTGGGGATTACGGTAAAGATACGACGGCTGGCTAGGAATGATTTTTAGGTCCTGAGTTTATGGAGAGATTCGGTTCTGCGTGCCACGATCTCCAGATCAGACGATCACAAAGCCTTGGAAATCGGGTCACGAGATCTGCGGTCATCTGACATGGAAGAATAAAAGGCCAGAGTGAAGAGGCTGAACTCGATTGCTCCCAAGTATTTGAGAGCAAGGCTCAGATGTTGGTAAAGAATCGGCTGGGTTGAAGACGGCGCACTCAACCACGTTATGGCTGGTTCCGCGGTGGTAAATCATGCACTGAGAGATTGCCGATTGCCTCGCTCGATTTCTGGAACAATTCCACGAGCAAGCCTCCGCAGCCAAAGCGATGCCGGATCTTGGGTTGCGGCGAGTGGATGGAACAGATATTCATCGTACTCGCCTGGATCCAGAGGAGGAGCAAGCAAGCTTAACGACAATGGCTTGGCAAGAGATTCCGCAAGGCGCTTGGGCACAAAAGCTATAAGGTCCGACTGTGCTACTGTTTGAAGCGCCTGCAAGTAACTGGGCACCCGCAGCACAATCTTCCTTCTGAGCCCCTCCTGCCCCAGCCAGCTGTCGACGGGATCTTCTATGAGTCCCCGACCGACAACCGCAACGTGATTCAACCCGAGGAACGCCTGCACCTTCTTTAACCCCGAGGCTTCTGGATGCCCTTTGCGAACGACCGTCACTTCCGTATCCCTGAACAAAGTGCTCCGCTGAAAGCCAGGAATTTCCTCTGCAGAGCAGGAGACAAGCAGATCGAGCGAACGAAGACGCTCCACCTTCATCGAGAAGGGATTCTGCCAAGGCACAAAATCCAAAGTTACACCCGGAGCATTCGATTGAACGACTTTAGTCAGTGGTGGAACTAATAAGTGAGCCGTATGGTCCTGCATCATAATGGAGAACCGACGCTTACTCGTCGCTGGATCAAAAGAATCCCCAACCAGAAGACTTCGAATTCGTTGCAGGGTTTCGGCCAATGGGTCTCGTAACGTGACCGCCCGCGGCGTAAGCTCCATCCGAGCGCCGACTCGGACCAGTAAAGGATCGCCGAGCAGGTCTCTGAGCCGGTTCAAGGCATGGCTGGTCGCCGGCTGCGACAGCCCTATCTTACGCGCAGCCCGACCAACATGAGCTTCGGAAATCAGTGAGTCAAGAGCAATCAACAGATTAAGATCGATCGCAGATAAATTCATGGCGTGAATTGCGACGATACCATCAATCAATTGGATGAATCAATTGATTTGCTCCAAACTAATGAGTCTGGTCAACGATGTTGAGGTTACAGAACAAAATAAAGAAGGAGCAAAGCGAATTTATGTCGAATGAAGATCCTGTCCAATTACTTGCCCCAAATACCATGCCGAAAGTGATGGGCTATTCTCAGCTAGCCAAAATAAACGGAGGATCGCTGGTGTTCATCTCTGGCCAGGTTGCACTCGACAAGTTTGGCAATTTAGTAGGAGAGGCGGACTGCCAGGCACAGCTACACCAAGTGTTTGAAAACCTCAAGGCGGCCGTGGAGTTTTCTGGAGGAACCCTGAATGACATCGTGAAACTAAACAGCTATTTCGTCGATCTCTCGCACCTGCCGACATTCCGGGAGGTGCGCGACAGATACATCAGTTTGAAAAATCCTCCCACCAGCACCGCTGTTCAAGTTTCAAGGTTATTTCGACCGGAATTCTTGGTCGAGATTGAGGCCGTGGCGGTTGTTGCCAAGAAATAGGCTCAGCTTGATTTCTTGTCGTTACTGTGTTGGATGTTGAATCGGGGCTCGACCCACACGTTCATGGTTTGGTCAGGAGCAAATTGCAGTCCGGCGAATGCTACGCTCACTAACGTAGCTACTCGTCTGGTCAGGGCGATCAATCGGCAAAACGAGCACTCTTACGTGAGATGCGGGGTGAACAGGTCGGAATCGTAGTACTTCGATGCAGACTGAATAGCGCAAGGAAAGGCCGCCATTTATCATGATCCGTTCGCTCCAATCAGCTACTCGATAACCTCTGCAAGATTGCTGATACTCAGCGAGGGCATGCTAAGGGCTTTGCTACTGGCCATGCAATCCGCACATCAGAACCCCGTTTGAGCGTTAGGTGTGGCGTCTTTTTATCGGAATCAGCATTTGTGGACAAGCAGACTCATACTCTCAAAAGCTTTTCTGATCAGTCATTTGCAGTGGCTCACCCACAGCATTGACTCATTGATGAAAGAGATAGCGATGAAAATGGCACTGGCCTTTACTGCCCGGTATTGAGCGGCTGGACTGAATGATTTGTGAGCAGTTGCCAACCGCTCAATACCTGCTATGCAGTTGTTGAGCAACTTCTCATTTTTTCTTCTGCGCTCTTACTTTCGCCCATCGGGCCCTCTGGGCCGCAGCTATCCGAGCTCTAGCTTCCTGACTCAAGCCCCGAGCCTTTTTTTGCGGAACCGAAGCAGCCGAGGTCGTTTGTGCAGAGCCCGCGCTTTGGCCCTTCACCTTCGCCCATCGTTTGCGCTGGGCCGCAGCAATCCGCTTTCTTGCCTCTGGCGACATGTGGCGGGGACCGCGCCGCCCAGCGCGAACACTAGCCGTAGATCCACCCTGAAGGACGGCTATAGCAGAATCCAGGCGGGCGCGTTCAGTTTTCAGTTGCTGAATTATTTGTTGTGTGTCCAAGTCGTTGTCTCCTTGCAATCAAAAGCCAAGATTCTAGCAGGTTAAAGATACGGGCGGTATTCAGCAAGGCTTCAATGTTACTTCCAGTGCACTGCACAGATACGAAAATCTGAATTCGCGGACGCCAAGACCAGCCTGAAGCGCAAATGATTGCGATTAGAACTAGAAGACAATCGAGCCTATCGACTACGACGACGTGTTCGCCGGTAGCAAAGACGCTGAATCCGTAGAGATGAAGGAATGCGAAGAATAACGTTCACCAATTGAATACGTAAGCAAGTTTCGTATTTAAATACTTCACAACTGATTTACCACACAAAGGCGAACATACGCGTAGCTCAGACTTTCCGTAAAGTACAGCTCGAAGCTTCGCTTCCCGAGTCAACGGGCAGCTATTGCGGCACGCGGAAGCGCACAATGGTCAAATCCTTTATTGGTTGAAGATCGAAACATGTGAGAAACAAAAAGCCTCTCGAATCGGGCGGCATCACATCAACTCACTCACTTGGCAGTCAGCTAACATGACTTTAGTCCTGATGGAAACAAAAAGCTCTCGCTGCACAGGTTTTGATCACGATCGACTTCCAATCAACGCTTACGCTAACGGAACGCGCGGCAACAATGAACACAAGGCGAGCCCTGGCAGCAGAGCTCCGTATCGGCGACGCGATGCGATGAATGCTGATTGGGGAATCTCAGCTTCCGGATTGGCGATCTGCGAAACTCGCTATCTTTCCGAGGACGTCTTACCGTCCACTCCGTGTCGTGAGTCGAGATCATTGCCGAACACGCGGTGAGGCGCGATTAATACTCTCAGCAGTGACTTTCCAGTATCCTCCGCGTTTTTCCCATATCACTAGATGTTTCCCGGTGTACTCGACAGGCTTTCCCGACTCATCATCGAGCGTCACGCGAAACGTGCCGAGTTCATATCCGATGTCGCCTGACTTGACGACGACAATCGTGGTTGGAGCAAACGTCGCCGAATATCCAGGCTTCGCAATACGTTTTGCAAACCAACCTCGAATTCTTGCTTGGCCGCGGAGGATGGGTTCGTCAGGCGGCAGGAATTTGGCGTCTTCGGCATAGTTGGATATGACCTTATCCAAGTCCTTATGTTGTAAGGCTTGAGACCAAGCCGCATCGATCTGGCGAATGGCGTGCTCATCCCAAGGCTGTCTGTGAGCCACTAAAGAACAGAGACTGATCACTGAAACAAGGCATGCGATTGCATTTGTGATGTGAACGGAGTGTCCTATCCGGCAAATCATCCACCGCCGTCATATATGCCGCGCGCCCTAAACTAGCGCACCTGGCGTCATTCCCCAAATCGATTGATTGTATAACCTCAATTCCTTCTATGAATTTATCTTCTCAATCGTGAACCGTTTTTGATGCAAGCACCTCTGCGGAAGAACATGTTGGATATGTGCGCGAAGATTACTGCGCCGCGACGGCGCGGGCGGTGCCGGCAGCTGTTTCCCTCCAGTCAGCGGCGATATCGCGGCTGTGCTGGTGTTGAACTGGAAGGTCCCCATTCCCGCGTCGCGGGTGGCGAATAGATAGTTTCCATTCTGGAAAATGCGAGGCGGGAGCACAGCGACCGTGTTTACACGACTTCCCACGTGCATGAGTTGTCCGCCTGAGTTCACCGTAAACACGGACATCTGCTTGGCTAGGGTAATCCAGTGCCCAGTCCTCGTGTGCCGATGCGGGTCTACCCACCCGAGGACACCTTATTTCCAGTTCGGTGATTAGTAGCTGATGGTAAGAGGCAAATGGGGAAATCAAATGCCCACCCAAGAACAGTAGCACTCAAAGTGAATCCAGGAGAAAAGAAAACGAGGGCGGCATTGTCCGCCCTCACTATAAAACCGGAATCTTGGAGTTGGCAGGTCTGTTCATAATTTGTATTTTTTCAATTGATATGGAATGTACTCCTCCGCGCTCGTACTTCACCGCTTGCTGTGACGTACTTCCCAACATACGGCAATAGCTGCGAACGGACGCTCTTATCAGGAATGACGTTCGAAATCGGAATGTAAAGTAGACCGTCCTCAGCGAGGATTCCGATGGGCGAGCCTCCGCGGATGCACTTCGTCAAACAGCCCCGCGTCATTGGCGTGGTCGCCGCACCCGCTTTCTCATTGCGCAGCAAACAAGCGACATCCCGAACTACCCAATGATGGTGCCAGGCCTACCATCGTTCTCGCCAGTTGGATGATGTGTATGCATGACTTTGATCGTCGCCATCAGCGCGTGCTGATAAAGGAAAAATGCTGCATGTCAACATGGCAGCTGCAAAAATGGCCGCTACAAATCCTCTCATCTCGGAACCATAACCTCCTTGAATTAGTTTGAAACGCGTTTTGCGGCGCTCACGTGTACAATCTTAGAATCACAGCGCACATTGATGTTTAAGTGAAGAGTGAAATGTGGATGTGGGAGTCTCTCTAAGAGAGATCGCGGGGCTCATCGGGGATGCGGGAAGATCTGAGATGCTGTTGGCTTTGCTTGCCGGTCAGCCGCTCACAGCCGGTGAGTTGTCAATGCTGGCAAGAGTATCTGAACAGAACGCCAGTGGACATCTAGAAAGCTCTTGCGCGCCCGACTCGTCGATGTCGAGGTTCAAGGACGCCATCGCTACTATCGCTTGTCAACGCAGGAAGTGGCTCACGTCTTGGAATCCTTGGCTGCCGTGAGCACTAAGCGAATGTTCCGACAAGACGAGTCGCCTCATTTCAATCAAATCCGTTTTGCCGGACCTGTTATGACCACTTGGCTGGCAAAGTTGCGGTCGAAATTACTGCCTCGCTGATAAAACGAGGCCTGATTCGGCAAAGCGAACGGGACTCTGTCATCACCTCAGCAGGCACGGAGTTTTTCGACAGTTGGGGAATTGAGATTGGCTCACTGCTGGCGCGGCGCAGGGCATTCGGGCGACTTTGCGTTGATTGGACGGAACGGAGACCTCACATTTCGGGTGCGCTTGGAGCCGCAATTCTTGACAAATGCAGGATCCTCAAATGGATTGGGCAAATTCGCGGCTCGCGGGCGGTCCGACTCACTCTCAGGGGCGAGCAGGAGCTGCCGAGACACTTTGATCTTCCAGATTTGAAAACAAGACTTTGACGATCTGATCACGAGATAGCGACCGCATGGCATCTGCTCGTGACCAACTGGATTGATTCCGCGCCACAGTTCGAATTGGCTGGATCGCTACTGGCACAGGTCCAAGAGCATCCTATCCCGCCAACCGTTGCTACAGCTCTGGCGTGTATCGTGGGTCTACTCGGGTGGTGCTCGCGTTTTAACGTTTGACCTGAATGCTTCCTTGAAGGTTCGAATTCGAAATAGCTGTTCAGCCGGAATTGGCCCTTAGCGGGATCCTATCCCGAGTAAGAAAGTTAATCAGGGATTCCACCAAGCCCGACGGGTTTTCTTCCGCAATCCAATGCGCAGTATTCGGGATGTTGAGGCCACTCACATCATCTGCGAGCTCGCGCATCATCTCTTCCAGCATCGGTCCGGAGTTGCTGATGGATCCCCAAATCGCCAGCACGGGAATTTTTAGCTTTCCATTCCGTTTCAGAGCTTCACGATTATCCTCGGCATCGCGCTCGAATGCGCGGTAAAGCTCGAAGCCAGCGCGCATCGCTCCCGGGGCGGAATAAGCCGAGACATACGTGTCCAGGTCGATCACAGAAGGGTCGAAGCACCGCGCGAAAAAGAACGCCTGCAGGTACTCCCGCTCCCGGCCTGCAACCAGCATTTCCGCTACGTCGCGCGCACTGTGGAATCCGAAGTGCCACACACGCGGATTCGCTGTGACGCGCTCGAATACCGCTGTTCCTGGAATGGGAGCGTCCATAACTACCAGATGCCCGACCTCTCCCGGGAAAGTTTGGGCATAGGAGTAGCCGACCATCAACCCGATGTCATGGCCGACGACGTCGACCAGCCCTCGAACCTCTAGATGATCGCGCACGAGTCGGCGGAGATCGCCGGCCATCGTTCGCTTATCGTAACCATCGACCGGACGCGAGGATTGACCCGCTCCGCGATAGTCGGGGGCGATCACCCGGAACCCGGAATTCACGAGCAGTGGAATTATCCGGTTCCATTCCCACCAGGTTTGCGGAAAACCGTGCAGCAGCAAGATCGTCCGTTCTCCGGCGCCCGCAGTCACATAGTGAAGCCTCAGCCCGGGCTCGACTTCAGCCATGCCATGCGTATAGATTGCAGTGCTCTGTCTTTGAGACATTGAATTGAGTTCCTCCTCTCGTCATCAGAGCGGATAAAGCCAAACTCGGTATCGGATGTCTGGAGGGCACGATGGATTCACTCTTGTTCGCTGCAGTCAAGAAAGGCCGGCTAACCACTCTCGTACTGAAATGGTACTGGCCATTTTGCGTGAGGGCTATGCCATCAAGGGATAGTTCGAATCGCGTCACATTATCTGTGGTGACTCGCTGCTGAGTTTTCATTTTTTGCTCGATTTATCTTTGTGGCGTATTAATGAAAGCCAAAATAAGAGCTGTAAGGCCCGCGACGTCCCATAGCTTCCATCTTCCGTAGCGGCCCGCGCGGGAGAATTCCCTTAGGTAGCTGCCTCGCTGTGGAGTCCTGCTACGGCGCTTTGCAGGGCCGGGATGCGCGTTTTTGATGGCTTCATATGTGTCGGAGCCTCTTCGATCGCTGTGTACTGCCGCCTAGGCATGTCTGGCTCGCACCCCGAAATCTCATGATGCCATCCATAGTGACGACCGCGGCTTGCTCGTAGTCGATTTCCCACGCCTCTCCTGCGGTATCACGTTCTGAAACCAATAGCGGTCAAACGACCTTCCGCAAGCCTGCGGGCTTCTCAGTCGTACGCGAAACGACCGATTCAGCAAAGCGCGCGGGCGCTGATGTGTTGACGAAATGTAACCATATGGTTACTATGTTAGTAACCGTATGGTTACATTAAAACAGAAGACGAGGAATGCCCCCTTTCGGGCGATAGCCGATCCCACGCGCAGAGATATCTTGAGCATGCTGCGCATTGGTCCAAAAAATGTAGGGGAGCTCGCCAGAAATTTTCAAATGAGCCGACCTGCAGTATCGAAGCACCTTCGTCTGTTGCGTTCCACAGGTCTGATCACCACACAAAAACGGGGTGCAACCCACATCTGTCGCTTGAATGCCAAACCATTGCGCGCCGTTAGCTTGTGGGTTCGCGATTACGAGATGTTCTGGGGTGAAAATCTGCGCGGCCTTAAGAAATACATCGAAGGCGCCGCAAATCAAAAGAGAGGGGACCGATGAATCCCAATGTAAACGACACTATAGTTCAGGAAGTTATTATTAAGGCGCCAGCCAAGCGCATCTTTGAGGCACTGACTAATCCCGACGAGCGTATTAAGTGGTGGGGAGCCGAAGGACGATTTCAGGCTACGCATATGAAGTCTGACCTACGCCCAGGAGGAAAGTGGACGATGCGTGGTAACGGTGTCGGAGGCAGGCCATTCACCATTACAGGAGAGTACCGGCACATCGAACCTCCTCGTTTGCTCATTTTCACGTGGCTGCCCGATTGGCAAGAGGACGCGTTTGAGACCGTGGTCCGCTTCGAGCTGAGCGAAAATCGCGGACTGACGACCGTGCGATTGACACACTCGGGCTTAAGCACCGAGAGTGCAAGGCTCAGCCACAAGGGATGGCCTCAGGTTCTGGATTGGCTTCGGCGATACTCTGAAGACGTGGCTCGCTGAGCGCCTCCCGCAGAATGCGTCTTTTGTCGCGCAATTCGGAAAAATTTTGAGAAATGCTCAGAGGCTCTGGGGCCGCGTCATTTCTACTGCTCCGCCCAACTGTTGGATCGAAGAGCAGCGCACAAGGCATCGCTGAAGCGAAAAGTCTGATGCCGACACCCGGGAGATCACGTCCGAAAACCGCCATTTCTTGCTGAGCTTCGTGGCAGAATGCGCCTATGGAATTGCCGGGGCGTGAAGCCTATTACCGCGCTTTGCAGGGCCGGGATGCGCGTTTTGACGGCATCATCTTTATAGGAGTCTCTTCAACCGGGGTGTACTGCCGCCCGGTATGTCCGGCTCGCACCCCGAAGTTCGAGCACTGCACTTTTTATCGTTCGGCCGCGGCGGCTCAGGAAGCAGGCTTCCGCCCATGCCTGCGTTGCCGCCCCGAGACAGCTCCCGATTTGGCTTCCTGGCGAGGCACCTCCAACACGGTGTCTCGTGCATTGGCTCTGATTGCCGACGGCGCCCTCGATGGTCCCGAGAACACGGTCGAGAAGCTCGCGACCCGACTAGGCATGGGCGAACGTCAGCTGCGCCGCCTTTTCATCCAGCATCTTGGCGCATCCCCGATCGCCGTCGCACAAACGCGGCGCATATTGTTCGCAAAGCAGCTCATTCACGAGACCCGCATGTCAATGGCGGAGATCGCTGCGGCGGCCGGTTTCAGCAGCCTTAGGCGTTTCAACGAATGCTTTCTCAACCTCTTTCAACGGTCTCCACGAACGCTGCGCACCGGCAACGTCGCCGATATATCGGGAAAGCATGTTGTGCTTCGGCTTCGCTACCGTCCTCCGTATGACTGGGACAACATGTTGGCGTTCCTCAAAGCACGCGCCATTCCGGGAATGGAGCTCGTAGAGCAGAGGCATTATTTGCGCACGATCGAGATCGATGGCGATTTGGGAAGTATTGCAGTGGCTCACCTGCTCAAAGAACATTCCCTTGAAGTAACGATCCTATTCCCACAAGTGAAGGCCCTTGCCGCGATCGTTACTCGATTGCGCCGGCTGTTTGATCTCGGGGCCGACATCGAGATGATTGACCACCATCTCTCCACAGATCCGGCACTTGCCAAGTTAGTGAAACAGCGCCCGGGCCTTCGCGCTCCGGGCGGCTGGGATGGCTTCGAGGTCGCCGTCCGTGCGGTGCTTGGGCAACAAATCAGCGTGGCCGCCGCACGCCAACTTGCGAGCCGTCTCGTTGAACTGCATGGTCGTTGTGTTCCTGAAAGGCTTCGCGTTCATCCCTTGCTTTCACGGGCGTTTCCTGAGGCGAGACGATTGAGTTCTGTCGCCTCGCTAGGTCTGGGAATGCCTGCAGGACGACTGCTTGGATTGAAGGCGGTCGCTGATGCGACAGTCGCCAACCCTAACCTGTTTCGCCCGCTCGGAGGACTCGAAGAAACCCTGGCACAGCTCAAAGCGATCCGCGGTATTGGAGAGTGGACAGCGCATTACATTGCTCTTCGGGCCACTCGCGAGTCGGATGCGTTTCCTGCAACCGATGTAGGACTTCTGCGAGGTGCGGCGGCCATTGAAGTGATGGAGGTCACTCCGGCGAATCTGTTGCATCGCGCCGAGGCGTGGCGGCCGTGGCGAGCTTATGCAGCCCAGCATCTTTGGGCAGTTGCTGGAAATGATTTAGCGCACGGCTCGTGCGCGACTGTTTGACAAGAACGAATCTTATGAGCCTCACGTATAAGACAATCGATTCCCAATGTGGGAAGCTCAAGCTGGTCGCAAGCGAGAAAGGGCTCGTCGCTATCCTCTGGGCGAACGATGATCCGAAGCGCGTTCCCTTGCCTGAACTGATAAAGAGTGAAACGGACCCCGTTCTACTCAAAGCAGAGCGCCAACTTTTTGAGTACTTCTCGGGAAAACGCAGGACCTTCTCGGTTCCTCTCGACATGAGAGGCACGCTGTTTCAAAAGAATGTGTGGGAAGCATTGCTGGCTATACCATTCGGCGAGACAAGAAGCTACAGGGACGTGGCCAGACGACTCGGGAATCCTGAGGCGACGAGGGCGGTCGGCGCAGCTAGCGGAAGGAATCCAATCTCCATCATCGTGCCTTGTCATCGTGTCGTCAGCTCGACGGGCAAGCTTACCGGATTCGCAGGTGGCCTGAAAGCCAAGGCTCATCTGCTCAGACTGGAGCAATGGGCAACAACAGGTCGCAAGGATCATGTTCCAACACGGAGATCAAGGCTACCCTCAAGCCGAAGTGATAACGAAAAACGTTTGTCCTAAAAAGGAGCCACGTGGACATGGAGACGATTCTTCAGGATGTGCATCATGCCCTTCGCCTATTTGCGAAAAAACGGATCATTTCACTCACCGCGGTTGCGACACTCGCGATTGGCATCGGCGCAATCACGGCTATATTCAGCGTGCTTTATGCAACTTTGCTGAGATCATTACCGTACCCGAATGCAGATCGGCTTTGCGTATTGTGGACCATCTTGGGAAACGAAGGACGTGCTCCCGCCTCGGGTCCCGAACTGCTGTCGCTCCGCGAAAGGAGCGCTCTGTTTGAGGATGTTGCAGGCATCTGGGTTCAGACCGGCGCCCTGACAGGCAAGGATGAACCTATTCAGGTCAAACTCGGGTGGGTGACATCAAACTTCCTTTCACTGCTGGCGCCCCGAGTTCAACTCGGACGTTTCTTTCTTCCGAGCGAGCAGGGAAATGGAAGAAGGCCTGTCGTAATACTCAGCAACGAGCTATGGAAGACCCGCTATGGATCTGATCCGACTATGGTCGGGCGCGCAGTCCGACTGA
Organism: uncultured Terriglobales bacterium; assembly: GCA_964399125.1. Lineage (GTDB taxonomy): Bacteria > Acidobacteriota > Terriglobia > Terriglobales > Acidobacteriaceae > Gp1-AA112. Next base: position 2,250 of record CAYNPS010000095.1, on the reverse strand, counting down.
ATGGGCAGCTATTCACGGTCGTTGGAATTCTGCCACCCGGATTCAGATTGTTCTTCCCCGAGGGCACCGCAGTGCCCCCCCAGATCGATGTGTACTCGCCGTTTCAGCAGGATCTGGCAGGCCAGCCACGTGATCAGGAATATATCCGTGTAATTGCGACGCTAAGGCGGGGAATCGCCGTCCTAAGAGCACAGTCCGAGTTGGACAGCATCGCTACCCAGATGCGTTCCGAATTCCACGAATATTCAGAGCAAGAGCTCCATCTGCAGATCTTTCCGCTGCAGATGGATGCAACTGGAGCCATTCGTCTTCCAGTTTTGCTGTTGTTCGCGGGCTCAGGCCTGCTGCTGCTGATCGTGTGTGCTAACCTTGCGACCATCCTTCTGAGTCAGGCGAGCGAGCGTATTAGCGAGATCTCGCTGCGCTCGGCCCTTGGAGCCAAGCCCGCCAGAATCCTGCGGCAACTGCTCACCGAGAGCATTCTTCTTGCATGCCTCGGCGGTTGTACGGGAGTCCTGCTTTCATTTGCTTTGCTGCGAGCGCTTTCCCTTCTGCAACCCTCTGGCATTGCACGTAACCCCTCGATCACGATCAGCTTCCCCGCCCTTTGTTTTGCTGTGTTGATCTCTTTGGGATGTGGCGTACTTTTTGGACTGTCGCCCGCATTGATCGTACGCAAGCCAAACTTGGCGGCTCTCCTTTGCCAGAACACCAGATCGTCAACGGACAGGAGGCATACTCTAAGGCAGCTTCTGATCACCGCTGAGGTCACCGTTACTTTTGTGCTTCTGACGTCTTCGATTTTGCTGCTGACGACATTCGTTGACATATTGCACGTGAATCCTGGTTTCGACTCCGCCAGTGTCCTCACGTTTCGCATTTCATTACTCGGCAACCGATACCCGACCGCTGAAGCTGATCGCCTTTTTCTGATCGAGTTGCAGCGGCGGCTGGCCACCCTGACAGGCGTCGTCCAGGTCGGATTTGTTTCTCACCTGCCTTTCGATGATGCTTTGCCAAATTGGTACGACTATGCGTGGCGCGATGGTGCGCCCAAAAACGAACAGAACACCCTGATGGCGGATCACAGAGCCGCTTCGCCGGAGTTTTTTGAGACCCTTGGAGCAAAGTTCGTTTCCGGCAGGAATTTTGACATTTCAGATGAGGTATCGCGCCGCAAGGTCGCCATCATCGACGACGTATTAGCAAACCAGTTATGGCCAGGGCAGATCGCAGTCGGAAAGCTTATCAACGTTGAGACTCAGCGTGATGGCAATTCCAGCCGAGATGTAGCCGAGGTTGTAGGTATTGTGAAGCACATCGATTTTCATTCTCTGACGCGACCGGAACGAGGCGAGGCTTACCTTCCCTATCGAATGGCTGCCAGGACAAACATCTATTTCGTTGTGCGCACGAGATCCTTACCTCAACAGTTGATTCCACTTGTTAAGAAAGAAGTGGCCGCTCTTGATCCGGAACTTCCGGTGGCCGCCATTAGACCGATGACTGACTATCTGGTGGAGGCCAGGATACAGAGCCGCTTTGTGGCTGTTCTCTTTGCATCCCTCGCAGGAATTGCACTGTTGCTGGCAAACATAGGAATTTACGGGGTCACAGCCAATTCCGTGGTGCGGCAAACGAGAGAAATTGGAATTCGAATGGCCTTCGGTGCGACTCGCGGTCAGATTATCAAACTCGCCTTCAGCAAGGGGTTCATCCCGATATTAGCCGGTGGCATCGCTGGACTCACATTCTCGTTTGGACTGACTCCGATGCTCTCAAGTCTTTTATTCGGGGTCCGCCCGATAAGCGCTCCAGTACTTATTGCTGTCTTGATTATCCTTTCCTCTGGTGGCTTGTTGGCGATGATGCTGCCAATAACTAAAGTCCTTCAAACCAATCCAATGAGTGCACTGCGATGCGAGTGATTTCGGCATTGCTTCCTGGCTCTGACACCAGAGCTTGGGAAGGCTAATGAATGGAGTAGCATCTTGAGGGCGGGCGCGTAAAGTGCTTAAGTGCTCGTGGCGCAGAAACAATCAATTCGCGTAGGGAATTAGGAGATATAAGATCAGTCGTCTTGGTGGGTATCTCAGTATTGTTTTAATGTGGGATAACTATAACCTGCTGTTTAGTCGAATATAGCTTCTCTCTGCCCATAACGAACGAATGTTAGGGTGTAACCCGAGCCGCTTAGCTTTACAGTATCAACTCGCACTTGTCAGCTTGCGCAAACATTCTGGGTCATAG
>CAYNPS010000094.1:10868-14007 GCA_964399125.1 uncultured Terriglobales bacterium | reverse complement strand
CGGCACGGCGGTCAGCCAGGCTGGCTGAATACGACCACTTTATGCTTTTGCATATGAGTTCTTAGTTTCCTTCGGAAGGGTGAAGTTTGTCTTGATCATCTGCGATTATCCGTCTGCGGCTCAGTGTGGATTAGTACCTTGAACAGTTCAGGAGCCGCCTGCTTGAAGCGTATTTCCAGCGCTGTCGAAATGTCATGTACGCGCGCCAGTGAGAGATCGTCAGGAAGAGTAGTGTGGCAGGAGAGATAAACGCGATTGCGAACTCTTTTCAGCACGATCTCGTGTAGATCAATGATGTCAGGGAATTCCTTTTCAACGATGTTTCTCAGCTTCTTTTCCAGCGAGCCGTCGTGGAAAGTGGCATCGCCCGTTTCAATGGTTGCCGAGTCACTTTCGATATGAGTAAGGATGGAGTCGATCTCCGGAACCTCGCTGCGCATCTCCGATTCGAGCACAGTGACGAAATCATGCGCGTCTTTCAGTGACATGCGCTCGTCCAACTCCAGATGCTGCTCGACATGCAACTTCCCGTTCAAGTCCTGGACGTTCACGTCGTGAACGCCAAGATTATGCCGCGCAGCTACGGCGTGAATCCGATCAAAGATGCTCTCCGCGCCAGTAGCTCGAGGAAAAGTACGAATGATGACATCAGCATCGGGCAGAACGCGATGGACGGCATCGGTCACCGACGATGCCATGCTTTCCGAGTGCTGCAGAGTTGCATTGCGGTTCAGAGCAACCTGGACCTCGGCAAAATAACGATTCCCGGCGCGACGCACACGCACGCGATCGACGTCAAGCACACCATGAATTTCCCCAACTGCGCGGACGATCTGTCCGCGCACGCCGGTGGGCGCCGCATCGAGCAGAGCGTCAATGGTTTGCCGCGCCAGCCGCGAACTCACATAAATAATCACTCCCGCTACGGCTAGCGCGGCGAGTGGATCAGCTATGCGAAGGGGCGAGATGCCCAGTCGATGTCCCACCCACACGAGCGCGAGGCCAACGACGACTACCCCACTCGACCAGATGTCAGTGGTGAAATGCAGTGCATCGGCTTCAAGGGCCTGGCTGTCATAGCGCAGGGCTGTCTTGCCCAGCGCGCGAGAACGCCAAAAATCCACGCCCATCGACAGGAAGAGTACGGCAAACGCGGCGATCGAAGGCTCGATCGAGACATGATGAAAGAAGAGCCTGCGCACTGCCTCGCTGACGATCCACACACAGGTGACGAGCAGCAACCCGGTTTCGATGAAAGCTGAGAAGTTTTCGACTTTCCCGTGGCCGTACTGATGGTCGGCGTCCGCCGGCTTGTCGGAGACTCCTACCGAGAAGAAGGTGATGACGGCCGCGATCAGATCGAGGCCGGAGTGAGCAGCTTCCGAAATAAGTCCGAGACTTCCGGTAGCAAATCCCACGAAGATCTTGAGACCGGTGATGCAGATGGCGGCGATGACCGAATTACGGGCTACGGAGCGCTTTTCACTGCGCACGTTATCCGCGCCGGAGATATAGGACGTCGCCATCGGGCTGGTACCTTAATGTTATACGGGTGCATCGACCATGCGCCCAGCATTCGTTTTGCATGTGCTAGCATCGGTTTTCCTTAACATTGGAGGCTCCTTGATTCCGCGCCATTCTGTCTTTTTCTGTTCTCTCGTTATTGCAAGTATGTCGTTTGTTGCTGCCCAGAGCGCTCCGGGCGCGGCTCCGGCCGCTCCCGCACAGAACTCGGCACCTTCAACGCAGCCAGCTCCAGCACCTGCTCCGCCTGCACCGCCATCTACTGCAGTGGTGCCGGAAAATTCCCCAGTCATCACGATCGATGGCGTATGTGACGTTTCCTTAAATGGAACTGCGAAAGCTGCGCCTTCGACTCATGCTGCAGGCTCTTCGATCACGGCCGCAAAGGCATCGCCGTCCCGCTCTGCAGGTGCGAAGAGCGCAGCCGCAAGGACATCAGCAGCGCGGTCCACAGCCGGTTGCAAAACTGAGATCACGAGAGCAGAGTTCGAAAAGCTGCTGAAGGCTGTGGCTCCCAACGCGCCTGCTACCGTGAACCGGCAGATCGCCACGCGATACGTTCAGCTTCTTACTGCCGCGAACCAGGGCGTGAAGATGGACGTCACCAAGGACCCTGAATTTGAGGAGCAGCTTGCGATCGCGCGCTTGCAGGTGCTGGCCCAGACTGCCGAGCGCAAGATTCAGACGGAAGCCGCGAACGTGAGCGAGACGGACGAAAAGTCTTATTACGATCAGAATCCTTCAGCCTTTGAGGAAGTGACTCTGACTCGCATCTTCATTCCTCGGAATCCGGGCACACCGAACGCCGCGAACGCGACGGCGCAGCAGCCGTCGCCAGCGCCTGATCCGCAAGCCATAGCCGACGAAGCCCACAAGCAGCTTGTTGCCGGTGAGGATCCGGAGAAGGTTGAAAAGACTGCTTACGAGCAGCTCAAGAACACGACCACACCGCCGAGCACGAAGTTCGGGTCTCGGCGTCGGGGGAGCCTGGCACCGGCGCAGGAATCGAAAATATTCGCGATGAATCCCGGAGATGTCTCCGAGGTTTTCTCTGATTCGATCGGGTACACGATCTACAAGGTCGATTCCAAAAAGCAATTGCCCTTCGATCAGGTGAAAGACGATATCAAGCGCCGACTTACGCAGCAGCATCTCGAAGATTCGCGGCAAAAGCTCACGGGCGCCAGTAAGGCCGAGTACAACGACGCCTACTTTGGTCCTGAAGCTGGACCGGCTCGTCCTGCGATGACCAGGCCGCCCGCAGCGCCCGGTGCTGGATCGAGCCAAAGCAATCCTTCGACTACGACTCAGACCGCCACGCCCAAATAGTTATGGCTTCAAAGAAGCCCGCATTGCTGGTGACAGGCGTCTCCGGGAGTCTCGGACGACGCCTGCTGCCGCTGCTTAGTGACTTCCATGTTATTGGGCTTGATCTCTCCTTCCCGCAGGAAACGTCTGCGCCAATAGAGTTCGAAAAGGTCGATCTCGGCCAGGAGTCTTCCTGCGGGCGCATGGCGACGATCCTGCGGGAGATGCATGCAGTCGGCGTTGTACATCTTGCCTTCGTTCTCGATCCGCTGCGCACAGGCATCCTCGATCGCGATCGCATGTGGCG
>CAYNPS010000094.1:8485-10768 GCA_964399125.1 uncultured Terriglobales bacterium | reverse complement strand
ACGATGTGGAACATGGGGGTCACCTCGATCCCGCCCGATTCATTTCCATATCTGATTGGCAGCTATACGCTCGATCTCTCAAAGCTGCACGCACTCCTCGCCGCTGACTACGAGAAAGTAATTCATTACACAAATGAAGGTGCTCTGGCCGATAGCGCAGTTGCTCCTGCCGCGATGGAGCCGGTCTAGTAAAGAAAGCCCTAAGCCGGAACGGAGCTTTAACAGATGCACTTAACTGCATATCGTGGTCCAGGAAAACGCAAACTTTTGCAATGTTTCCGCAGAGCGGCCCGCACGGGACGGGAATCGGCTATTTGATCCCTGATCATCCGTAGCAAATGCATTTACATCCCGCCCTGAGTAGCAGTATTGTTAGCGGGCTTGTCTACTCACAAATCCGCTAAGGAGTCTCTAAGGTGTACTTGAAACGAACAGCTAGTCGCTCTGGCCACTTTCTATCGGCTAGTAAGAAAGTTGCTTTGTGTTTGATGTCGGTTGCGCTGCTTAGCTTTTCAGCATTTGCTGCTGACGATGATGTCGTACCTGACAACTATTTGATGGGCATGCACGTAATGCATGCGAACAATGCCGGCGGACTAAACGGCAAGGGCAACATTCCCACGCCGCACGGTTTTCCGTTGGGCGTGGATACCCTCACAAATTTCACCGGCCACTTCGAATCCCAGGGAGTGTACTTCGACGGCAGCGCGCATCACATTTGGGAATACAGCATGGTGGGCACTGATCCGGCACAAGGGGGAACGACGGTTTTCAACGCTCCTGTAGTTCCGGTTTCACTCGATCTTCGCAATGCTGATGGCACACCGCGGTATGTGAAGGTTGTAAACCGTTCAGTTGTTACCTGCACCGATGGACCGAACGGATCCGCGCCATCCGATCCGGCGTGCAAGCGCCTGTTCTCCGATGTGAGTCCGTTTGTGCAGCCGTTTCTCAACGGTCCCGTTTTCAGCAATGCGATGTACAGCAGCAGCCCGGTGCCCACACAGATTACCGACGCGATTCAGCGGGCGGAGTTTGGCAATCATGCCCGTGCCGATTGGCACACGCTGTTGAATCCTAGCCTGAAGAGCACTCAAGTAATGACCATCGTTCAAAATGTGAACGCGAAAGGATTCCCTGCATATCGATTCGCATTGAATGCCGATGGTACCTGCTGCCGATTTGTGCTGATTAGAGAAGGTCTTTTCGCCACGAAACTGTTCCCGCAAAACCCAGCTGGCCCCGACAACAGTTCGATCGTTGGTGCTGCTGAATTGGCGGGCAATGTCACCACAAAGGACATCTCTACCTTCCTATTCCCCAACGCGTATCTATTCAGTGGCGTGAATGGGGGCTGCTGCATTCTCGGTTACCACACTTTTGATGTGGAACCTGGTAACGCTCCTGGGCTGCCTGCCAACGGGAATCTACCAAGATTCTATGTGCTGAACTATTCAAGCTGGATCAGCCCCGGATTGTTTGGCGGAGGATTCCAGGACGTAACGGCACACAGTCACGAAATTGCCGAACTCTTCAACGATCCCTTCGTCGCCTTTGACAATCTGCACAACGTGACACCGTTTTGGCAGAATCCTGCCGGTCAGTGTCAAGATGTGATGGAAGTTGGAGACGTCATCGAAGATCTGCCACGTCCTACGTATCCCGTCACCATCAATGGATTCACCTATCATCCCCAGAACGAGGCGCTGTTGCCTTGGTTCATGTTCGAGCAGAACTCAAGCGCCATCGACAATGCGTACAGCTATCCGGATGAGACGGTGCTGCCTCACCTCTCAGACCCGCAACCGCTGAACTGTGGACAACAGTAGATCGACCTGATTCGTACAAAAGGGTGTCGCCATATCGACACTCTTTCTTTTTGCTCAATTAAGTGAGCGCGATTCTGGTCTCTAATTGAGCCGCTGCTTCGAGAGAGTCATCGCTGGCTAACCTGATTTCACCTTCCAGGTTGCGCCGGGAGAAACCGCTGGAATCCTTCAGCAAGTCGAGGTTCAAAATGGCACTTGATCTTAGGGGCATGACGCCATTGCTCCAGGTATTCGATATGGCGAGCTCTCTCAAGTTCTACTGCGATGTCCTTGGTTTCGAGATCGTGATGGCCGACAGTAACACTGTTGCACCGAATCACAACTGGGTGTGGCTCCGGCTTGGAGGAGCAGACCTGATGCTGAATACGGCATACGAATACGAGAATCGGCCATCAGCACCTGATCCTCTCCGCATCCGCAGCCATGACGATACTTGTCTCTACTTTGGAGCTCC
>CAYNPS010000094.1:3389-8385 GCA_964399125.1 uncultured Terriglobales bacterium | reverse complement strand
CCGGGAATTGAGCAATTGAGAAATTGAGGAATTGAGCAGCGTGGGAATTCCGACTCCATCAACTGATTACTCACTGCGTCGTCCCACAACTCTGCATTCGTCCATTTCTCAATTTCCCAATTACTCAACTTCCCAATTGCTCAATTACCAATTCTTAGATCTCCGTGTCCTCCGTGTCTCCGTGGTGAAAAAAGGTTTCAAGGAATCGAGCTCAAGAGTACGTCGGGCGGAGCGTTATCAGAGAACGTCTCGCTAATGTGAACAAAGTGATCCACCTTTCCAGGACCAAAGACGAAACTGCCTCCGAGCTGGAATGGATCCTTTCCCATTTTGTGCTGGCGATGTCCAGAAGCCTTCGCTCGCTTGCGTCCCAGGCTATTCACTTTCCAGAACAGATGGAACAGGTTCCCCTTTTTCAGCTCCAGAGCTCTGTACGCCTGCCGCTCTTCATCGATCAGCAGCGGAAATTTGATACCGGTTTCATCCCGGAACGCTCGCGCATAGTGGGTGTCTCCGAGTCCGATCGCAGCCAAAGTTGCCCCTTTGCCGGCGAATTCATCCTCATGCTCGCGCAACTGCGCGATGTGCTCGCGGCAGAAGATTCAACCGTAATGGCGAAGGAATACCACTACGGCTGGGCGCTCTCTCCACAAAGAACCGAGTTCGAACTTCCGGCCATCGACATCGGGTAACACGATGCCAGCGAGGCGCTCACTATAGGACTTGCCCATCTCTCTCGATCTTCCCGGTGATTGAATCTTCGATTCGCCGTACGGCGATCTGGGATCGAAGATGATTCAATCATTCTTCGCGCAGCAGGATCAAGGGATCGACAGAGAGGGCACGCTGCGCTGGAATCCACGTGGCAATCAATCCCAGCAATGACATCGCCAGGACGACTCCGGACAATACGAGTGGGTCACGTGGAGTTGCTGAATAGACGATATACGACAACACTCGGCTTGCAAGAAGGCCAAGAATCAATCCGGCGGCGGAGCCGAATCCAAGCAGTTTGAATGCGCGTCCTAGAGCGCTTTGCAGGACTTCGTTGCGGCGTGCGCCGAGAGCTATACGAATTCCCAACTCGCGCAGTCGCTTGCTCACGGAATATGCAGCCATGCCGAAGATGCCAGTGATCGAGAGCATGGCGCCCATAATTCCCAATACTCCTAGGGCGATCGTCGCAATACGGGCGCCGAAGAGAACTCCATCAAGTTCCTTGAAGCGCGTCTGAATGTAAACCGGTAAAGCTGGGTCGAGATCGCGCAACGTGCTCCTGATCGCCGGTCCTAGATCGAGAGGATCACGATTCGAACGCACAACCAGCCAAGTCGCGCTGGTAGGCTCCTGCCGTATCGGCACGAAGAAGGCGGGCGTAGGTTCTTCTGTGACACTGTTGTATTTTCCGTTTTCAGCAACGCCGACGACCTGCACGCGCAGGATGTCCTGCACGCGGTTAGGATCGCGCATCTTGAAATATCCGCCGAGCGCCTTTGAGGCCGAGCCGAAGACTCTGCGGGCAAATTCGGCGTTTACCACCGCGACGTGCGGAGTGTTGATATCGTCATGCCACGTGAACGCTCGACCCGAAAGCAGGGAAATGCCGTCGGCGCGGAAATAGTCGGGAGAGACGCGGAAGATGTCGGCGTCGGCGACATCATTTGCAGGTCGTAGGTCCGTAGTCTGATCCCTAAAGACCATGGACGTATTAGAGCCATCGCCCAGAGGAACTGAGTCAGCCAATCCCACAGTCTGGACCCCGGGGATCGCTCCAAGAGCATCGATCATGCGCTTTTGCATTTCACGAGCTTTGTCGCCGTGGTAATCGGCCATGCTTAGATCGGTGTCGATCAGCATGGCATTCTCCGGCTGGAAACCGAATTCGCCGTGAAGTGACCGGATCAATCCGCGCACAGCGACCATCGATGAAGTAACCAGCACCGCGCAGATGGCAATCTGCCCTACCAGCAACATGTCGCGGACGGTAATTTTTTGTCCTAACCTGCTGCCAGTCCCAAGTTTCACTACTTCATAGGGATTCGTGCGTAGAATCTGCCGCACAGGGACTGCCCCGAAGAGGAATCCGCTCGCCAAAGCCAGCAGCAACGCGAATAGAAAAACGTTTGCATCAGGATTTACCGGCACATAGACAGGCCATCTGGGCAAAGGCTGCCACGCACTCAGTTCGCGCAGAAGAATAACGCTGAACCAAAGTCCCGCAGCGCCACCGGCGATCGAAATCAGCACCGCCTCGGTAAATACCTGCCGAAGAATACGAGTACGACTTGACCCTAATGCCAGCCGCAGCGCGACCTCACGGGAGCGATCAGCAGCGCGGGCAGCAAACAGGCTTCCCAAATTGGCACATGCCGCCAGAAGGATCAATCCGGCCAGCAGCATGAGCCCGCCCAGGAAAGCCTGGACGACCGGTCCAAGATAATCTCCGTACAGGCTCGGACGCGCGAGAGCAAAGAACATCTGCTCATCATCTTTCGGGTAAGTCTTTCCAAGATAGCTGCCCACCGAATTCAGATCAGCGATTGCTTGTGCGCGGGTGACTCCTGGCTTGAGGTGCCCCATAATCGCGAAGAGCGCTCCGCGTTTACCGCGTACATCCAAATCGTAATCGCCACCTTCGACTTGCTGGCGATTCACAATCGGCACAAAGAAGGCAGGATGGAAGAACATCAATGTGCCGTTGAAGTCCGGTGGCGAAACACCGATGATCGTAAACGGATGCTTGTTCACCTGTACGACGCGTCCGATGACCTGGCGGTCGTCATGAAAATTTGTGTGCCAGAACGAATAACAAAGAACGATGTATGGAGCACTGTTTGGCCCATGCTCGTCAGCAAGGTGGAAGACCCGGCCGAGATACGGCTGAACCCGCAAGACATCGAAGTAGTTTGCCGTCGCTAGTTCAACCCAAACACGCGACGGTTCTTTGCCCGTGTCCAGCCCCGCAGCACCGACGTCATACCCGGCAATGCCATCGAAGCTGTGATTGCGATCTCGCAAATCAAGGTAATCGGGATAAGAGAAATTTCCCGCTTTATCCTTGCCGCGTTCGAGTTGGTAAAGGCTGTCTGCTTGAGGCACATGCAGCGGGTGCAGCAGGAACGCATTGATCACGCTGAACACCACAGCGTTGGCGCCGATCGCTAATGCGAGAGTCAGGATCGCGATCAAAGCAAATCCTGGAGATTTCCGCAGTACTCGTAGACTCACGCGTACATCCTGAACAAACGTATCGAGAAAATTTCCGCCAACCGCCTCTTCGCATTCTTCTTTGAACCGCTCCGGCGCGCCAAACTCGAGGCGTGCGCGCCGCTGAGCTTCTGCGCGGCTCAGACCAGAGCGTTGCAAATCGTCGGCGCGATGCTGAATGTGAGAGCGGATTTCCTCGGCGACATCTTCATCGAACTCAGAGCGATGCAAGAGTTTGTCGGCAACAGAACGGAAATAAGTGAACAGATTCATACTTCCTCCGGCTGCGCTGCGAGGGCCGATCCCATTGCCGTCGCCAGGCGCTGCCATCCTTCAGTTTCTTCGCGCAGCCGTTTGCGGCCGGCCGCCGTGAGCTCGTAAAACTTGGCTCGGCGATTGTTCTCTGATGTTCCCCAGCTTGCTTTGAGCACGCCTTGCCGAACGAGACGGAAGAGTGCCGGATACAGCGCGCCTTGTTCGATCAACAGTGCTTGTCCAGAGATTTGGCCGATGCGCAAGAGAATGCCGTATCCGTGTAGCGGACCCAGCGAAACTGCCTTGAGGATCAACAGATCGAGGGTTCCGGGAAGAATCTGAGCCTGGTCGCCCATTGCGTCTCCTAAGTGGATTAGGAGATTAGTACAGCTTCTCCTAAGCTGTCAAGGAGAGAATGAGGTTTTCCCGAAATTGATCCCCCAAATTGAACGACGTGCCGGTGCCGGAACTGATTATCAACCACGGATCTGTCTCCCCGAAACACTCTGTCTCACCCTGGCCTGTGCCTATCCCCTATTGCCTATTGCTTATCCCGGACTGCGTCGCTAACCGCCAATGCCAAACTCCTTGTCCCAAACTGCTAAAATAAACATTCCCTCCCATCCAGTCCTTCACGACCGGAGGGAGAGGTGCGTTTGGGAGAGTTTCCTATGTCTGAGTTGAACGGAAATGGTTTGCGGCTAAAGACCGGTTTAGCGGAGATGCTGAAGGGCGGCGTGATTATGGATGTCACCACCGCGCAGCAGGCAGAAATCGCGCAGCGCGCTGGAGCTGCTGCGGTAATGGCGCTGGAACGCGTGCCGGCGCAGATTCGCGCTGAAGGCGGCGTCGCTCGCATGGCGAAGATCGCCGTGATCCGCGAGATCATGAAAGCCGTGGACATTCCCGTTATGGCAAAGTGCCGTATCGGACACTTCACCGAGGCTCAAGTTCTGCAAGAGCTCGGCGTCGATTACATCGACGAGTCCGAAGTTCTCACTCCGGCCGACGAGGCCCACCACGTGGATAAGCATGCTTTCAAAGTTCCTTTCGTCTGTGGCGCCCGTGATCTCGGCGAAGCCCTCCGACGCATTGCCGAAGGCGCAGCCATGATCCGTACCAAAGGTGAGGCCGGAACCGGCGACGTGGTCCATGCTGTCAAGCACATGCGGCAGATCGTGAAAGACATGCGCGCTCTTACCGTTTTGGGAGATGAAGAACTCTACGCTGCAGCAAAGGAATTACGCGCGCCGTATGAGTTGGTGCGCATGGTCGCCAAAGCGGGAAAGCTCCCCGTTCCCAACTTCTCGGCAGGCGGAATCGCGACTCCCGCTGACGCTGCACTCGTTCGGCAGCTTGGAGCCGAAGCTGTGTTTGTCGGCTCAGGCATTTTCATGGCTGACTCGATCAATTTTGCTCCGGCAAAAGAAGCTGAGATTCGCGCCCGCGCGATCGTGCGCGCTACCACGCACTTCGATGATCCGAAGGTTCTGCTCGAAACCAGCGAAGACTGCACCGGCGCAATGAAAGGCCT
>CAYNPS010000094.1:0-3289 GCA_964399125.1 uncultured Terriglobales bacterium | reverse complement strand
CCTGGAGGCGAGTCATCGACCTTTCTTAAATTCCTGGAACGGGAAGGATTTCTGAGCAAGCTGCGGGCTTTTGTTTCGGAAAAACCAACGTTCGGCACTTGCGCGGGTGCGATCTTGCTTGCCAAGCGGGTCACAAACCCCGCTCAGGAGAGCCTCGGTGCGCTCGACATCACCGTGCAGCGCAATGCATATGGGCGACAGATTGATAGCACGATAATCATCGCGCCAACTAAGCTCGGCGGCGAGCCACTGGAAATGGTCTTCATTCGCGCTCCACGCATCGAAGAGGTCGGGCGCGGAGTTGAGGTCTTAGCCGAACGCGAAGGCCATCCCGTTTTGGTACGGCAAGGACAAATCATGGCCGCCACTTTCCACCCCGAGCTTTCAAACGATACGCGAGTGCACGAAATGTTCTTGGATGCTGTACGTCAATAGCGTCCCGTGTAGCGGATCGGTCTATACAGACAGCATCCGCTACCGCGGACGGTACTGATTCACTTCACCCGATGACCCGACCACCAGATCACCCGATCTTCCCCACTGGCTTTCGCTCCTCGATTCGTGATTCAATCAGCAGTGCAGGCGGCTCTTATGCCAGCAGTAAAAACCACCGCTCCCCCGAGAACGAGCGCGCCTGATTCCGGCGGCCGCGGTACCGACCACAAACTTCCTACTGGAGGCGGCGGGGAAGGCGGATGGGGAGATTCTCCATCTCGCGGCCCGCGCGAACGCCTCTACCGTGCGCGAGTGGCTCTCGCCATCATGATGTCCACCTCGCTCGGACTCTTTGCCACCCTCGTCATTGGTTATCTGTGGCGGCGCCAGCAAGTGACATTCGATCCAGTCATTCACGCCTATGTTTCGGTCTGGAAGCCGATCGTGGTTCCGCAGTTATTGTGGTGGAACACGCTGCTGCTGGTGCTTAGCAGCGTTACGCTCGAAATAGCGCGGCAGGCGTACTTCCGGGAAGACCTCCTCATGGACGAGTGGCTGGGCATTTCGCGTCCTACGCTGCGCAGAGCCCTCCCGTGGGAACTATTAAGCTTCTTGCTCGCTTCTGGATTCGTCATCGGACAGCTCTATGCCTGGGCACAACTGCGCGCTGAGGGAATCTATCTCGGCAGCGGTCCCAGCAGCCAGTTCTACTACTTCCTCACCGGACTTCACGGACTGCATCTGCTGGGCGGTATGGCGGTGCTGATTTGGGCGATGATTGCCGTGCTCGTCGGAAGCAGTCTCGAATCCCGGCGCATCACTTTGGATATCACCGCTTGGTACTGGCATACAATCACCGTCGTTTGGTTTGGGATCTTCGCTGTTCTTAAACTCTGCGACTAGCTACATCAGCGGAACGAAATTTTCCGCTTTGAGCTAACCCGCAAGATCCTGTTCGGGCTGCGTTTTTATAAAGGGAAGTAGGATGCTGGCGGATGGGCGAGTCGCCGTTCGGTTTATCTAGTAAAACGATTCACTTCAGCGTCTCACGATCTAGGTGATTTGCCCAAAAGAGTGTGCAATATACAATTTTTCATTGCATTTTGGGGTAATTCTTCATAAAATCGGAGGTTTTACAGGCCCCTCTGGAGCTCACAGGGAGCAACGCCTTGTTCGGCCAATCCGGCGTGCTTATCTGAATCCAAACGGGTTAGTAAGCATCGAAAGACTAATCATATAAAGGCAGGTAGAACTAATGGCTAAGCGTCGTGGAAATCCGAACTGGGGAAAGCCGGAGCCGATCGGACCGGTAGTTCCCGTAGTTACATCCTTTGAACAGGCCGTGAAGGAGTTTAAGCTTCTTCCCGACCAATACCTGCGTTCCACCCGTCTGCGCGAGTGGGCACGCAAGAACAAGAACTCCAAGTACATTCCGGAACCGTTGCTCGAAGCTTGGGGTTTTGAGATCGAATCGACTCTGTAACGAGCGCGAATCTAAGTTGAAGGCCGCCTGATTGGCGGCCTTTTTCCTTTTCAAGTCAGGTTTGTGAAGTAACGATAACGCCCACGAGGTGGTTCCTTCAGCAAAAAACCCGCCAGCGAGGCGGGCTTTGGCTTTCTGTTCTTTTTTCTACGTTATGAAGCTGCGGCTGCGGCCGCGCGCACAAAGCGCTTGGGCATAACGGTTACGCCATTGTCGCGGTCGAAGATGAGATTCATCGTTTGTGAGCACGGTCCGCAGAGCCAGAAGTGTTCCAGCTTGCGCCCAGGCTTGCGGGTTGCGACGAGGAACGGCACTTTGCTCCCGTCGGAAAGTTCAACTGTGTCTTCCGAGGTTATGGGTGGCGTAATCTCAACTTCAATTTTGAAGATTTTGCCTTCACGCAGATAGTGAAAGGGTGTGGAGCAGGCAGGATTCGCACACTTGGAAACCATGGAGCCCTCTACTTTCAGACGTTTGGGGGGTTATTGTCTGTAGTCCGCCTGCTTACAACGGACTCACAATTCAAAGTAGATGCATCCAGAGTCTCTGGAAGTTGTTCTGTGGAAAAACCCAGGACTTCTGAACACCAACTGCCTCAGAGTGTACTTCAACTCCGGTCGTCTGTTTGCGAATAAATTTTGAATTTCTTCAATCAGCTCTGCCAATCCGCGCCAGCATCTCTGGTTTCTTTCAGAGCTTGGGCACAATCGGGTTTTCTAGGTTTTTCGCAGTAACACTCCCTTAAATCGGAAGCCGACGCCTCGATAAAATCTGACCAGGAGCAAACTTGATCTTATTCAACTACGTTTCCGGCGAATGGAAGCAGGGCAAAGCGGAAGGCATTCCGCTGATCGATCCTGTTAACGGAGAGCACCTTGCTTATGCCAGTTCAGACGGTCTTGACCTTGCACAGGCCCTCGAATTTTCTCGCGAACGCGGAACGCGATCCCTGCAAACGCTCACCTACAAGCAGCGTGCCGAAATGCTGAGCAAAATCGCGGAGGTACTTACCACCCACCGCGACGAGTATTACGAGATATGTCTTAGGAATATGGGAGCCACAAAGGCCGATGCGGCGTTCGATGTTGACGGCGCAATCTACACGCTGAAGTACTACGCAAAAGCTGGCCAGAGCCTGGATGGCCAGACGCTTAAGGATGGCGCGCTCGTGCCACTGTCGAAGACAGGAGTCTTTCAAGGGCAGCATTTTCTAACGCCGCTCGAAGGCGTCGCCGTCCTGATCAACGCCTTCAATTTTCCCGCTTGGGGACTCTGGGAGAAATCAGCTCCCGCTTTACTATCAGGAGTTGCCGTCTTTGTAAAACCCGCTACCCCAACGGCGTGGCTCGCCCAGCGCATGGTCGAGGACGT
>CAYNPS010000093.1:0-14369 GCA_964399125.1 uncultured Terriglobales bacterium | reverse complement strand
AGCTTGCCGGATCCTGATCTGGTGATCCGCACCAGCGGCGAGCTGCGCGTTAGCAATTTTCTGCTGTGGCAGATTGCTTACGCGGAGATCTACGTCACTTCCAAACTCTGGCCCGACTTCGAGGGCGCCGATTTGCTGCATGCGATCGCGGATTATCAGCGGCGCGAGCGGCGGTACGGCGGGTTGGGGTCGAATGGGAATGGGCGTCATGCTCATTCCGGCGAGCTGGTCGGCGCGCGCAAGTAGCCTTTGACGGCACTATCGTTCCCGCCCGCGCGGATGATGTAATCACATTTCAATTTGGTGTGGTGGAAGCCCCCGACTTTAGTCGGGGGTGCACGGCTTTCAAGCGTGCATTTTCGCGGCTAGATAATGGAGTGCGCTTTAGCGCTGGCCTAAAGGCCAGCGCTAAAGCGCAGGAAGATTATTACGTGCTTTTTGATGACGCTAAAGCGTCACCCCCGACTAAAGTCGGGGGCTTCCACCCGAAAACACTATGCAGCGAGTAATTACAGCTCTTGTCCTGATTCCCATTGTGGTACTGGTGGTGTTTAAGGCGCCGTTTTGGCTTTATGCGCTGGTGCTTGCTGCTTTGGCGATGCTTTGCACGCAGGAGTATTTGAAGATCGTCGAAGCGCATCAGCTTCGGCCCCTGCGCATTTTGACTTATCTGGCTGTGCTTGCAGTGCTCGGTGATTACTACCTGTCGATTGCCCTGCGCGGGCAGCATCCTTCCGGCGCAACGGGATGGCAGATGACGCGCGATCCTTTCTTCCAATACACCGTACTGCTGGTGGTCGTGAGTCTGGCGCCGCTGATTCTACTTGCTTGTGCGATGCACCTCGAAGATTTGCGGCAGGCGCTGCCTTCGGCTGCGGCTTCTTACATGGCCGTGCCTTACATCGGGATCACTTTGGGATTTCTGCTGTTTGCACGTGGGCTGATTGCGGACGGTGCGTTCGCGGTCTTCTTCTTAATGCTAGTGGTTTGGACCGGCGACATCTTCGCGTATTACGTTGGACGCGCGATTGGGAAGCACAAGCTGGCGCCGCGGATCAGTCCGGGAAAGTCATGGGAGGGCGCTGGGGCGTCGATCATCGGCAGCATGATTGTCGGCACGCTGCTGCTGGTTTACAACACGCCGGTTGCTCAGGCGCTCACGCATTGGAAGCTGTTGGGTCATGCCAGTGCCCTTTCGGGAATGGCGCAGCCCAAACCCAATGCCGTTTGGATCGCCGTGCTGGCTTCGGCGTGTATCAACATTGCTGCGCAGATCGGCGATCTGGTCGAGTCGATGATGAAGCGCGGCGCCGGCGTGAAGGACTCGGGAGCGCTGCTGCCCGGCCACGGAGGCGCGCTCGATCGCGTGGACGCGCTGCTTCTAGCCTCTCCGGTGCTGTGGTACTATTGCTCATTCGGCCTCATCCACTTCTAGCATTGTGAGTAATTCTCCGAAACCAGCGTCCCCGCTGGGCATTTCTCCCGATTCAGCACGACGGATCGCTATTCTTGGCTCTACCGGCTCGATCGGGGTTAGCACGCTGAAGATCGTCGAGGCTTATCCGCAACGGTTCAGCGTTGTTTCCCTTGCGGCGGGACGGAACGTCGATGCGGCGTTTGACCAGTGCCGTCGGTGGAATCCCAAAATGGTATCGATGGCCGACGAGGAGTCGGCGTCGAAGCTGCGCGCGCGACTGCAATCGGCCGGGCTCTCGACCGAGGTTCTCTCGGGACCTGCGGGAGTGGTGAAGGTCTCCACTCATCCGGATGCGAACTTTGTCGTCAGTGCCATCGTCGGAGTCGCCGGCCTCGAAGCTACTTACGAAGCTGTGAAAGCGGGTAAGACCGTCGGGCTGGCGAATAAAGAGTGTCTCGTCGCCGCAGGCGAGCTGATCACCGCTGAAGCGCGCCGGCAGAATAAACCACTGCTGCCGATCGATAGTGAACACAATGCGGTGCATCAGTGCATGCGCGGAGGCCGTCTCGATGAAGTCACTGCGGTGTGGCTTACGGCATCGGGTGGGCCCTTTCTAAATACACCAAAGTCACAGTTCAGCAGCATAACGGTGCAGCAGGCGCTGAATCATCCGACCTGGAAAATGGGCAAGCGGATTACCATCGATTCCGCCACGCTGATGAATAAAGGACTCGAGGTGATCGAGGCCTGTCGTTTGTTCAACTTGCCGCCGGAGCGGGTGAAGGTGATTGTCCATCCGCAATCCACCATTCACTCTTTGGTGGAATTCCGCGACGGCAGCATTCTTGCTCAACTGTCGGTCACGGATATGCGGCTGCCGATCCTGTATGCGCTTACCTATCCCGAACGGCTGGATTCAGAGTTGAAGTTCGACCTCAACAGCCTGAAAAAGCTCGACTTCTGCGCGCCCGATACAGAGAAGTTCCCTTGCCTGCGGCTGGCGTATGAAGCCGCAGAAGCAGGAGGAGCTAAGACGGTTGCCTTAAACGCCGCAGATGAAGTGACAGTAGCAGCCTTTCTCGATGGCCTGATAGGATTTGAGGATATCCCCCGAACAATAAAGAAGGTGTTGGACGAAACTAGCGCCCGCCATCCTGAATCTATTAAGGAAGTGTTGCAAATGGATGCTGAGGCGCGTGGGCTGGCTGCCGATCTGGTTGGGACTGAAAGACCTCTATTGGCTGCCGGTAGCGGTGTACACTCAAGCTCGGCAACCCGGAATAATTGATTAAATGCAATCTCTGATTAACGTTTTTATCGCGTTAGTGGCCATGGCTTTCGTGTTGGGAGTCATGATCCTTGTGCACGAATTTGGTCACTATGCCGTCGCGAAGATGTGCGGCGTGCGCGTGGAAGTTTTCTCCCTCGGTTTTGGCAAACGCCTGCTTGGATTCCGGCGCGGCGATACCGACTATCGCATCTCGGCACTGCCGCTGGGCGGATACGTGAAGATGTCGGGTGAGAATCCGATGGAGGCTCGCACCGGGGATCCGGGCGAATTCATGTCGCATCCGCGCTGGCAGCGGTTTCTCATCGCGATTGCCGGGCCGGCGATGAACGTGATTCTCGCGCTGGGTATCGTGACCGGCGTGTACATGATTCACTACGAGCACGACTGGTATCTCGATCAACCCTCGCGCGTGGGCTGGGTGGATGAAAATTCTCCTGCGGCGAAGGCCGGGTTGAAGCCTGGCGATCTGATCACGCAGATCGATGGCGAGAGCAATCCACTTTGGGAAGACACGCGAGCGAAGATCGCGATCAGCCCAGGGCAGCCAATTCCACTGATTGTGAAGCGCGGCGATCAGACTCTGAATACTACCGTTACTCCCGACACTTATGGTCCGAGCCGCGTTGGCGAAGCTGGCCTTGAGCCCGCAGCGGGCGTGGTGGTCGATTCCGTTGAGAAAGACATGCCAGCGTACAAAGCCGGCATTCGCACGGACGATGAGATCCTTGCTATCAATGGGATTGGTCTGCACTCGATCGGCGAGCTGACCCACTTCCTGCAGGAAAACAAAGGCAAGCCCGTCGAAGTCACCGCGATGCGCGACGGCAAGGTTTCCAAGTACGACATGACGCCGGTTCTCGCACCTGACGGCACCGGTCACGAGAAATATCGAATCGGATTCGCGCCCGGCGTGCGCCAGGCGGTTGATAAACTTCCCTTCCCCAAGGCGCTGAGCCGTTCCGTCGAGCAGAACAAGAAATACGCGATGCTGCTCATCGAGCTCGTCGAGAAGATGGTGCAGAAGAAGGTCTCAGTCAAGATGATGAGTGGACCAATCGATATCGCTCGTGTCTCGGGCGAAGCTGCACGCGAGCCGGGATGGACTCCTCTGCTCCTACTGATGGCCGGCATTAGTCTCAATTTGGGAATCTTCAACCTGTTCCCCATCCCCATTCTGGATGGCGGCGTGATTTTGCTTCTCTTCATCGAGGGGCTTATTCGCCGTGACATCAGCGTTCATATCAAGGAGCGCATCTACCAAGCCGCGTTTGTCTTCCTAGTCCTGTTCGCAGCCATGGTGATCTTCAATGACATCACCAAGCTGCCGGGATTCTCGAATCTGCTGCGGTAACGGACGCGGCGGACAGCCTGCTTATTTAAGGGCTGCACCCCGCAAAAAGACCAAACAGTCTCGATTTCTGGGAGGTGGCTACAGCGGCACCTCCGACCGGCGCCTGCCGGCGGCGGTTTCAGTGTTCGCCGTTTCCGCCCGCAAACTATTCCCGTTTCGGAACTTAGTTACCAATGTAAGTAATGTACACGAACGTGCATGTCCTTGGTAACTAAGTACTTTTCCCCCTATCCTCTCCTGTGTTTCTGGATTGACAATAAATGTCACGTCGAACATTCTGCATTTGCTGAACGTGTCTTTGCAGCGAAGTAGTCTGCCGCGCGGCGGAATTCTGTGATCTGCCGAATCTACCCAGCGTTTTGGGGTTCAAGTGAATCAGCAAGAGTTACGGCCGGATGATTCCGGCGATTGGAACACTCAGGTATGTCGCAAAGGCTCGGGGATCTTTTAGTTCGCGAAAAGATTATCACTCAGGACCAACTGGCCCAGGCTCTGAAGAAGCAGAAGCAGACGGGCGGGCGGCTGGGTTCCGTTTTGGTCTCACTAGGCTTCCTTACCGACGAAGAGGTCACGAACTTTCTTAGCCGTCAGTACGGCGTCCCGGCAATCAACCTTCAGTTCTTCGAAATCGATCCTAACGTCGTAAAACTCATTCCGCAGGAGACTGCGCGCAAGCATCAGATTCTTCCGCTCAGCCGTGTAGGCGCCTCGCTGACGATCGCCATGGTCGATCCGACCAACGTCTTCGCCATGGACGATATCAAGTTCATGACTGGTTTCAACATCGAGCCGGTAGTCGCGTCAGAGAGCGCGATCATGGATCGCATCGAGCGCGCATACGCCGAGGCGGATCCAGCGGAAAACCTCGACGAGATCATGGCGTCGATGGGCGAAGAGGCGGAGCTCGAACTTCAGGCGGATGCGGAGGAGCTGAACGCCTCCGATCTAGAAAAGAGCGCGGAAGAAGCGCCCATCGTCAAACTCGTGAACCTGATCCTCACCGACGCGGTAAAGCGCGGCGCCAGCGACATCCACATCGAGCCGTATGAAAAGGAATATCGCGTTCGCTTCCGCATTGACGGCGTGCTGCAAAACATCATGCAGCCTCCGCTGAAGCTGAAGGACGCCATCACGTCGCGTATCAAGATCATGTCGAAGCTGGACATCAGCGAAAAGCGTCTGCCGCAGGACGGACGCATCATGCTGAAGATGCAGCTCAACGGCCGCAAAAAGCAGCTCGATTACCGCGTGAACTGCCTACCGACGCTCTGGGGCGAGAAGATCGTTCTGCGACTTCTGGACAAAGAAAACCTCCGTCTCGACATGACCAAATTGGGATTCGAGCCGGAGTCGCTGGAGAAATTCCAACGCGCCGTGTTGAAACCCTACGGCATGGTGCTGGTCACGGGTCCCACTGGTTCAGGTAAGACGAACACGCTTTACTCCGCGATCTCGCTACTGAATAAACCTGACACTAACATCATGACCGCCGAGGATCCGGTGGAATTCCAGCTTGCCGGCGTCAATCAGGTACAGATGAAGGAAGCCATCGGCCTGAACTTCGCTGCGGCACTGCGCGCCTTCCTGCGTCAGGATCCGAACACAATTCTCGTCGGCGAGATTCGTGACTTCGAAACCGCCGAAATTGCCATTAAAGCCGCGCTTACCGGACACCTGGTGCTCTCAACCCTACATACGAATGGCGCGCCGGAAACCATCAGCCGATTGATGAACATGGGTATCGAGCCGTTCCTGGTCGCAACCGCTGTTCACCTGATCGTCGCTCAGCGCTTGATTCGCCGAATCTGCTCGAACTGCATCGAGCACGTCGAGATGAATCCGCAGGCGCTGCTCGACGCCGGCTTTACTCCGGAAGAAGCTAAGACAGTAAAAGTTTCCAAAGGTAAAGGCTGCGCCACCTGCAACAACACAGGCTACAAAGGCCGTGCCGGCTTGTACGAAGTTATGGAAATCGATGACGAAATCCGCGAGTTGATTCTCGTCGGCGCGTCTGCCGTCGAGCTTAAGAAGAAGGCAATTGAGCGCGGAATGATCACACTGCGTCGCAGCGGATTAAGGAAAGTGATGGACGGTGTGAGCACTCTGGAAGAAGTAGCGCGCGAGACAGTGCACTAGATTGCAATTCCCATTGTGGTAGCGGGCAAGAACCAATGATGGGAACGGAATCGAGGAACAATGAACGTAACTCTAAGTGATTTGTTGAAGAAAATGCTGGAGCTGGGCGGCAGTGACTTGCACATCTCCACCAACTCACCTCCCCAGGTGCGCGTGCATGGGCATCTCCAACCGTTGGACCTTCCGATGCTGACTCCATCAGAGACCAAGCAGCTTGCCTATAGCGTGCTGACGGACGCGCAGAAGCATCGCTTTGAGGAACACCTCGAACTTGACTTCTCTTTCGGGCTCAAAGGGCTCGCTCGTTTCCGCGGCAACCTGTTCAATCAACGCGGCGCTACCGGAGCGGTATTTCGCGTAATCCCATTCGAGATTCGATCATTCCAGCAGCTGAATCTGCCGCCGGTTGTGTCAAAGCTCTGCGATAAACCCCGCGGACTGATCCTGGTCACAGGTCCGACCGGTTCGGGAAAATCGACAACCCTGGCGGCGATGATCGACAAGATCAACACCGAACGCCACGATCACATCATTACCATCGAAGATCCGATCGAGTTTGTCCACCAGAACAAAAACTGCCTGGTGAATCAGCGCGAAGTGCACTCGGATACGAAGTCATTTAGCGACGCTCTACGCGCTGCCCTCCGCGAAGATCCGGACGTGGTGCTGATCGGCGAAATGCGCGATCTGGAGACTATTGAATCTGCGCTGCGCATCGCCGAAACAGGCCACCTCACTTTCGGCACCTTGCACACCAACTCGGCTGCATCCACGATTAACCGTGTGATCGACGTCTTCCCGTCGCACCAGCAATCGCAGATTCGCGCCCAGTTGTCGCTGGTGCTCGAAGGGGTGCTCTGTCAATCCCTGCTGCCGAAAATTGGCGGCCAGGGACGCGCCTGTGCGATGGAGATCCTGGTGCCGAACGCTGCTGTGCGCAACCTGATCCGCGAAGACAAGATCCATCAGATTTACTCGGCAATGCAGTCTGGACAGGACAAGTACGGAATGCAGACATTTAATCAGTCACTGGCGAGCCTGTATTTCAGCAAGCAAATCTCGCTGGAAACTGCACTTTTGCGCTCATCGATGCCTGACGAGTTGCAGGAAATGATCAACCGCGGCCAGGCCGCCGCAGCTAAAGCAATGCCCGCAGGCGCAAAGAAGTAAGACTTGCGAAGTAGGTTGCGGCTTGTGCCGCAGGGGAGAGAGAACGATGCCTATCTACAAATTTTCGGGAGTCGATTCCTCCGGCAGCAGAGTTGCGGGAGAGCGCGAAGCGGTCAATAAGCAGTTGCTGCAAGCGGCGCTGCGCAAGGAACGCGTCTCCAACATTGTCATTAAGGAGAAGGGCAAAGAGTTCACTCTGCCGACACTTGGCTCCGGCAAGGTTCCGACCAAGGACATCGCCATCTTCTTCCGCCAATTCTCGGTCATGATTGACGCCGGTCTGCCGTTGGTCCAGTGTCTCGAGATTCTGGCCGCCAATCAGGAGAATCCGGCATTCCAAAAGTGCCTCACGGGCGTGCGCGTAACCGTGGAAGGCGGCGCGACGCTCGCGAATGCGATGCGCCAGTATCCAAAAATATTCGACGACCTCACTACCAACATGGTCGAGGCTGGTGAAACCGGCGGTATTCTCGATCTCATCCTTCAGCGTCTCGCGCAGTACGTCGAAAAGGCTGTAAAGCTGAAATCTGCGGTCAAGTCTGCGCTGATTTACCCCATTTCAGTCATCAGCATCGCGGTTCTCGTCGTCGGCGCTCTCCTGAAGTTCGTCGTTCCCATTTTTGAAAAGTTATTTGCCGGTCTTGGAGTGGATCTTCCGCTTCCGACGCGCATGGTCATTGGTCTCAGCCAGTTTGTGCAGAACTTCTGGTGGGTAGCCATCGTCGGCCTTGTCGCTGCCGTCTTCGCAATCAAGCAGATCCGCAAAGACGCAAAAGGCAAGTACATGACCGACAGCATTCTCCTGAAGATGCCCGTTGTGGGCGTGCTGCTGCGCAAGATTGCTGTTGCACGTTTTACCCGGACACTGGGAACTCTTATCACTTCGGGTGTTCCGATTCTCGAAGGGCTTTCGATCACCGCCCGAACCTCGGGCAACGCGGTTTTGGAAGAAGCTTTGATGAAAGTGCGCAAGGCTATCGAAGAAGGTCGCACGATCGTCGACCCGCTGAAGGAATGCGGCGTTTTCCCGAACATGGTTACGCAGATGATCGGCGTCGGAGAAGCGACGGGCGCTATGGACAACATGCTGCAAAAGATCGCCGATTTCTATGAAGACGAAGTCGATGCAGCCACCAAAGACCTGCTCACACTGCTCGAGCCGATCATGATTGCCTTCCTTGGTATCTGCGTCGGTGGCATCGTGATCTCGCTTTACATGCCGCTGTTCGCCATGATCGCAAAGCTTGCGGGATAGCCGAAGCTGATGTGCTCCCTGGCTGTGCAACGAAGGAGCAGCATTGCTGCTCCTTCATTGTTAATTGAGTGATTTTCAACGAGTGATCCCCGTCTGCGATGGGGGCGAATTGCGGGTGAGATGTCGCGTCCTTTCGATGAACGATCGTGGCTGAGCTGGCTAGTGAAGGTGAGGATCATCATCATCACCTTCCTTCTAGTGATTGGTATCGGCGTCATCCGCCTCACGCACACGAACATCCCGGAACGATCCTTTATCGCTGCAATCGCTCTTTGGTATTGCGTAGCTATCTTCTTCCTTGCGCTTGATTCGTTCGCCAGGAACTTCGGAGTGCTTGGGAGAGTCCAGGTCCTCAGCGATCTGGGACTCACTGCGGTCTTCATTTACATCACGGGTGGGATCGACACCTCGTTCAACTTTCTTTTTCCGCTGGTCATCATTGTCGCCAGCATTCTGCTGCCGCGATGGTGGGCGTATCTCACTGCGGCTCTGTCATTCATTGCGTTCGGCGCGATTCTCGACCTCACGTATTACCAATTCATTCCTTCTTTCTCGATATCGACTCCCGATTTGAAATCGGTGCAGTTTGTAGTCGGCATCAACTTCTTCGCGTATATGGCAATCGCTTACTTGGCGAGTAGTCTCAGCGCCAAGCTGCGGCAGGCGGGAGTTGAGCTGCATGTCAAGAATGATGAGCTTCAAGATTTGCAGGCAATGCAGGAGAACATCCTGCACTCAATGCGCGGCGGACTCATCACTACCGATCTCGAGGGGCAGATCACGCTCATCAATCAGCCCGGGTTGAACTTTTTGAAACGGAAGTATGCTGACGTGCTGGGAACGCACGTCTCATCATTGTTCCTCGACCCGCTTCCCGAAGCAGACTATTACCCGGTTCAGGACGAATTACGTGCCAGCACGCCGGACGGGGAAAAGATTTTCGGCCTAACCATCACGCCACTCACGATGCACGATGGCGCGGTCCTCGGCTTTGTGTACACCTTTGCGGACCTGACGGAAGTCCGCAGACTCGAAAACGAAATTCGTCAACGAGATCGGCTTGCTGCGATTGGAAGACTTGCTTCGGGCATCGCCCACGAAATACGTAATCCGTTGTCTTCGATCGCTGGCTCCGTCCAGATGCTGTCAAAGATGGCCACTCTGAATGAAGAGCAACAAATGCTTGTCGATATCGTGCGCCGTGAGTCGGAGCGCCTGAACAGCATCATCTCCGATTTTCTGATGTACTCGCGCGAGAAGAGTTACAAGTTCGTACAGCACGACCTGCTACTCCTCATGGAGGAAACGCTGCGACTTATTGAGAATCGCCCAACGCCCGGCACCGCTGTGTATCGAATCGTCCGCAGCTTCGAAACCAGGGAGGCTCTGGCGATGATCGATTCCGACCGCTTGAAGCAGGTCTTCTGGAACCTTTGCGACAACGCTTTTCGCGCCATGCCCGAAGGCGGAACGCTCAAAGTCACGCTGCGTGCGCGAGGCAGCAATTGGGTTCTCTCGTTCAAGGATAGCGGCATCGGCATTCGTCCTGAGCAGGCTGAAAAAATCTTCGAGCCATTTCAATCGAATTTCGAAGGCGGTACCGGATTGGGACTGGCGCTGGTTTACCAGATCGTCCAGGCTCACAAAGGACGCGTGTACGCGGTGCCGGGAACGAAAGAAGGCGCGGAGATTGTAATTGAAATTCCACAGGCGCACGCAGCTCCTCGAGCGGTGAGCGTCGCTGAAAAGAGAGTACTCGCCGCAGTAGCTGCGGCGGAGAGAGTGCATGGCTAACGTCTTAGTGTGCGATGACGAGCGCTCCATTCGCGAGCTTCTCGATATCGCTCTGCGCAAAGAAGGACACAAAGTAGAGACCGTCAATTCCGGCGAGTCGGCCGTCAAGAAGATCGAGTCGGCTCGCTATGACGTGATCGTCACGGACATCAAGATGCCGGGCATGAACGGCATCGATGTGCTGAAACACGCGCATCGCGTGTCGCCTCAGTCTGCCGTCGTGCTGATCACGGCTGTTGGTGACTTTGACTCGGCGGTCCAAGCGGTGAAGTCGGGCGCGTTCGACTACATCCAGAAGACGCCAAATGGATTGGTCGATGAAATCCGCGTTTCCATTGGACGTGCGGCCGAGGTCTTAGAACTCAAACGCCAGAATCAGGCATTCCGCCGCGACGCTGCCAGCCGAAATTCGCTCGACAACATCATCGGATGCAGCGCCGCGATCAATCAGCTCAAGGAAACAATCAGAACTGTAGCGTCCACAGGCAGTACCATTTTGATCCACGGTGAGAGCGGTACCGGAAAGGAACTGGTTGCGCGCGCCGTCCATACCTGTTCACAGCGCGATGGCCAACCGTTTGTTTCCGTAAACTGCGGCGCTTTTCCCGAAACGCTTCTCGAGAGCGAACTCTTTGGATATGTAAAAGGCGCTTTCACCGGCGCAAATCAGAACAAGGAAGGATTGTTTGAGGTTGCCGACGGCGGCACCATCTTCCTCGACGAGATCGGCGAGATGAGCCTCACCATGCAGGTGAAGCTGCTGCGTGTTCTGCAGGAGCGCACGATTCGTCCTGTCGGTGGCACTTCCGAGATTCCGGTGGATGTGCGGGTGATCGCTGCAACCAATCGGGACCTGCACAAGATGGTAGAGGAGAAGACGTTCCGCGAAGATCTCTACTATCGCATCAGCGTCATTCCCATCGAAGTTCCTCCGCTTCGCGCACGACAGGAAGACATTCCGCTTCTCGCTAACACTTTTCTTAAACGCTACGCACCCGCAGCAGGGAAGAATATCGTGCGCATTTCCGCTGACTCACTCGAAAGATTGTCAGAATACGATTGGCCAGGCAACGTACGCCAGCTCGAGAACGCCATCGAGCGGGCCGTGGCGATGGAAACCACGGACGTTCTTATAGTCAGCGTTCCCGGAGAAAAATCGAAAGCTCGCGCATCCGCTGAAAACGGAGGGCCTCCGTCAACAGATTCCATTTCGGTCCCGACTGGAGGTCTGGATATGGAAGCTTATGTGGCGGACATGGAACGAGCGATTCTCGTTTCAGCACTGCAACAGTGTGGCGGAGTGCAGACTCGAGCCGCCGAACTCCTCAAAATTTCGTACCGCTCTTTTCGCCACTTAGCAAAGAAGTACAACATCTGAGCGCTGCTTTGGAAGGCACAAGTTCAGTCCTACCGATTCGGCATAAACATTGAGCGCCGGAGAGGCGGCATGTTTTTGCTGCGCGCGTTCCGGCGCTCAACTCTCTCACATTCCCGAATAGCACGACGTGAAGTTATGCCGGCTCAAACGGCTTAAACCGCCACTTTCGCCTTCTGCTGCTCCGATGCCGGCGCTTTCGCCTGAGTTTCCGTTTGGTCCACGCCAACGGTGACTGGATTTACGAACGGCATCATCGCGCGGAGGCGCTCACCAACCTGCTCGATCTGATGGTTGTGATCCTTCTTGCGCGCTTCGTTGAACCATGGACGGCCTTTCTCGTTCTCGGCAATCCACTGGCGCGCGAACTCACCGCTACGGACATCGGCAAGCAGCTTGCGCAGAGCTGCATACGTTTCTTTTGTGACCACTTTCGGACCGGCGGTGTAATCGCCGTATTCGGCAGTGTCGCTGACCGAATAGCGCATGAAGTTCAGCCCACCGCGGTACATGAGATCGACGATTAATTTCAGCTCGTGGAGACACTCGAAGTAAGCGATTTCAGGCTGATATCCAGCTTCGACGAGCGTTTCAAATCCGGCTTTGATCAGCGCGCTCACTCCACCACAGAGAACCGCCTGTTCACCAAAGAGATCGGTTTCGGTCTCCTCGGCGAACGTCGTCTCAATAACTCCGGCGCGGGTGCAACCAATTCCCTTTGCATAAGAAAGGGCGAATGACTTTGCCTGTCCGCTGGCGTCCTGATGAACGGCAAGAAGTCCCGGTGTGCCACCGCCCTCAACGAACACCTCGCGCACACGATGTCCAGGGGACTTGGGCGCGATCATCACGACGTCCACATTCGCAGGAGGGTTGATGGTTTTGAAGTGGATGTTGAACCCGTGAGCAAACAGCAGAGTCTTGTGGCCGCTGGAAAGAGCCGGCGCAATCGCCTCGTTGTAGAGCTTGGCCTGCACCGTATCGGGCGTGAGAATGACCAGCACATCAGCCCATTTCGCGGCGTCTCCCGGAGTGAGCACTTCGAAGCCCGCCTCGCGAGCTTTATTGCGTGAGCGGCTGGTCGGCTCAAGCGCGATGCGCACCTCGACGCCGCTGTCGCGCAGGTTAAGAGCGTGAGCGTGTCCCTGCGATCCATAGCCAAAGACGGCTACTTTCTTCCCGCGGACCAGGGATATGTCTGCCGAATTCTCGTAGTAGATTTTCGCCATGTAAGTTCCTCTCTAAGAACAATTGCGCGGAAGGTCCGCGGAATGGGTTAAGTTCCAAAATGGTCCTCGCTGCTCTTCGCCAGCGGCAACAGCAGCATGAAGCACAGAAGCCTGGCCGCTGGTCATGGCCACCCGTCCCGTGCGAGTGAGTTCAAGAATGTCAAATGGCCGGAGCGACTCGATAAGGCTATTGATCTGATCCTCTGGCCCCGTAGTCTCAGCGACGATGGAGTCCTTGCCGGTCTCCAGAACACGCGCGCCGCCGGAGGTAAGCACGCGCAAGACTTCGGATTGGTTGGCAGCGTCGGTTGCCACTTTTACGATCATCAGTTCGCGATGTACTGCAGCGACGTTGGTAATGTCATCTACGCGAATGACTTCTGCGAGCTTGTAGAGATTTGCCATGACCAAAGGCGCACCGATCTCATCGATGGCGACGACCACTGTCATGCGCGAGATCCCCGGTTTGTGCGTGTGCCCGACCGTTAGCGATTCAATGTTGTAACCGCGGCGGCGGAAGAGCGATGACACGCGGTTCAAGACGCCGGGATGATCGGCGACATAGACGATAAATGTGCGTACCATGCTCATGCCTCCGAAGCCGCCGTTTCCACCAGCGGGCTTGGACGTCGAATCATTTCGTTCAGTGCTGCGCCGCTTGGCACCATTGGGAAGACAGAATCTTCTTGCTCGACCAGGAAATTGATCAAAGTCGCGCCGCGATGATTGCGCGCCTCGCGAATTGCCGGGACCACTTGATCGCGCTGTTGCACGGTTAAACCGTGCAGACCAAAAGCCTCGGCCAGCTTGGCAAAATCCGGGCTGAGCAATGGTGTTTCAGAATAGCGGCGATCGTAGAAGAACTCCTGCCATTGCCGAACCATGCCCAGATATCCGTTGTTGATGACCGCGATATTGACATCAAGTTCTTCCTGCGCAGCTGTGGCCAACTCGGGCATCGTCATTTGGAAGCCGCCGTCACCTGCGACGACCCAAACGTCGGCTTCAGGACGCGCAAATTTCGCGCCGATCGCCGCCGGCAACGCAAAGCCCATAGTGCCGAGTCCGCCGGAAGTGATCAGCGATCGAGGCTGCTCGTGCTTGTAATACTGCGCCTCCCACATCTGGTGCTGGCCTACATCGGTTACCACAATGGAACTGCCGTTCGTCTCGCGCCAGAGATCGTGGATTACATGCGCCGCGTAAAGATGCCCGCTGTCAGGCATTTTCTGGATATCGCGAACGGCCGAGTCGCCTTTTAGCTCATCGATGTAGTACAGCCATGGCTGGCGATCGACTCGTTGCACATTCGGCAGCAATTTCTGCAATGCGGGACGGAGATCCGAAACCA
>CAYNPS010000092.1:0-14371 GCA_964399125.1 uncultured Terriglobales bacterium | reverse complement strand
GCCGGTTAACTTCGCTGACGCTCCCGCGCCTCTGCGTCGCTCGATTCTGTGATAGCTTCATTCGCGAAGCATTTCACCACGCAATTTTGTTTGCGTGATTCTCGTTATCTGAGGAGGAGCACGTGATCCCCCACCTAAAGAAACTCACACTGCCTCTGATCGTGGCGTTGATGATGTTCGCCAGCGCCTGCGGAAATAAAAATAACGCCAACAACGAGCCGGCTCCGGCGAGTCAACCGTCCGCGACTTCGACGCCTGGTACTGGAGGCGAGACTTCCAGCGCATCGCAGACCGCTAACAATGCAGCAGCACCCTCTCCGACGTTGAAGACACGTGCCGCTACCCAACCTGCGCCAGTTACCATTCCGGCGGGCACCGTGATCACTGTTCGCACCGGCCAAGCGCTTAGTTCCAAAACCAGCGAGGTAGGCGAAACGTTCACGGCCACGGTCGCTCGTCCAGTGGATGTCGGCGGATCAGTCGCCATTCCCGACGGAGCCAAAGCAACCGGCACAGTGACAACAGCTCATCCGCTAGGACGTTTTAAAGGCGGAGCAATGCTCGGACTGCGACTTACTTCGATCGAGATCAATGGGCAGAATGTCCCAGTAGATACTGCTGCGGTTGCGCGTACCGAAAAGGGAAAAGGTAAACGATCGGCCACGCTGATCGGCGGTGGAGCTGGCCTGGGAGCGTTGATCGGCGGACTTGCCGGTGGCGGTAAGGGTGCCGCGATCGGAGCCCTTGCCGGAGCCGGAGCGGGCACCGCGGGTACCGCTTTCACTGGCAACAAGGAAATCGAAATTCCAGCCGAATACGCGCTGAGCTTCAAGTTGACTAAGCCAGTGCAGCTAAGCAAGTAAGTTTCATTAGGTCTTCTATCCCACGGAAAGCGAGTCAGGCGCCGTCTGACTCGCTTTTCCTTTCTGGATCGAATGCTTAGAGTGAACACGCATGTTCGCGCGAAGAACGCAATGGAAACTGGTTCAGAATCGCTTCTCTCAGGCTATGACCGCAGCGCGCGCACGCGGAATTGAGCTGCTCGATCTGACTGCTTCCAATCCTACCGAGTGCGGATTTGAATTCGATTCCGCGTCAATACTCAAGTCGCTCTCTCGTGCAGAGTCGCTCACTTATGATCCTCAGCCGCAGGGGCTTTTATCGGCGCGTCGGGCAATCGCTGAATACTACAAAGCGAAAGCAGTTCGGCATGAGGATCAGGTTTCTGCTGATCAGGTATTTTTAACGACCAGCACGAGCGAGGCATACTCCTACCTGTTTCGCTTGCTCTGCGATCCAAGCGATGAAGTGCTGGTTCCGCGTCCGAGCTATCCGCTTTTCGACTTCCTCGCCGACATCCAAGACGTGAAGCTGCGTCGATATGACTTGTTCTACGATCACGGCTGGCACATCGATCTCGGGGGACTTGCTGCTGTCGCAACCGATCGCACGCGCGGCTTGTTGGTCGTAAATCCAAACAATCCCACGGGCTCATTTGTACACGCGACTGAGCTTCGTCAATTGGAAGCGTTCTGTGCAGAGCGAGATCTGGCGCTCATTTCAGATGAAGTCTTTCTCGACTACGAAAATGAAGGTGCTGCGGAGGGAAGTGCGGCCTTCTCGCGTGAGTGTCTCTCGTTTGCACTGAGCGGACTCTCGAAGATCTCGTGTTTACCGCAGATGAAAGTCGCATGGATGGTTATCAGCGGTCCTGACCGGCTTCGCCAAGATGCACACGGGCGCCTCGAAATAATTGCCGACACTTATCTTTCCCAAAATGCGCCGTTGCAGCACGCACTCCCCGTGTTGTTGGAGCAGAGAAAAACGATACAACCACAGCTTACCCAACGAATTCGTTCCAATTTGGAATTTATCGACGTGCAGCTGCGGACTGTGCCGCAAGTGCGACGATTGCGAGTTGAGGGCGGATGGTACGTCGTGCTTCGCGTACCTGCGCGCAAGTCAGATGAGGAACTGGCAATCGAACTCATCGAGCATGCCAGAGTTGTTGTGCACCCCGGTCACTTCTATGAATTTCAGAGTGACGGATATTTGGTACTCAGCTTAATTACACCCAATAGTTTGTTCGAAGAAGGCGTCCGGGCAATTCTCAGCAGAATCAACACCGATTCCATCTAGCGCTTCACGAGAAATGGATTGCTCTGCCGCTCTTCACCAATGGTCGTGAGCGGGCCGTGGCCGGGAACGACGACAGTCTCGTCCGGCAGCGCGAGCACGCGATCGTGCAGCGAGGTAATGATCTTGTTGAACGAGCCGCCGGGCAGGTCGGTTCTTCCAATGCTGCCGGCAAACAGCGTGTCGCCCGCGATTAGCTTCTGCTCGGTAGGGAAGTAAATGCAAATGCTTCCTTCAGTATGCCCTGGCGTGTGCATTGCGATCGCGTGAAAGTTCCCACATTGAATCGTGTCGTGATCTCCCAGACTTTGGTCGATCTCAACCGCTCCAGGAGGCGCAGTTCCAATCCAGGCCGCCTGCACGTCTAACATCTTCAGCAGAGCGTAATCGTTTTTGTTTAGCAGGATCGGAGCGCCGGTCGCCTGCTTCAGCCTCATCGCGCCGCCAACGTGGTCGATGTGAGCATGGGTGACGATGATCTGCTTAAGCTTCAGTTGGTGCTTGCTGAGGATTGCGAGGATTCGATCGATTTCGTCGCCGGGATCGATGACCAGCGCTTCGCGTGTGCTCTCGTCGCCTATGACGGAGCAGTTACAGCCGAGAAGGCCAACGGGAAAGATCTCGTGGATCAAGATTAAACCTCAGCGCGTCAGTACCATTTGGAACACCAGCGAATCGCGATGTGGATCACCCACCCGCTACTGCGGACGGTACTGAGTCCTGATGCTACTGATCCTATCGCGTGACTGGCTGAGGCTCGCTATTCGATCCCTTGGACTGAGCGCCTGGTTGCGCGGGAGCGGTTGTCTGCTTCGTGGGCTTCGTATTCTCCAGCACTGAGCCCGATCGGCGATGGCTCATCATGACCGACAGAACGATCGAAGTGACCATAAAGATCACCGCCGACCATGTCGTTGCTTTGGTCAGAACGTTGGCCGACGAACGCGGGCCGAAAGCGGTCTGCGATCCCATGCCGCCGAATGCTGCGGCAACGTCGCCGCTTTGTCCACTCTGAAGCAGGACGACGATCACGATGAAGAAGCAAACGATAATGTGAATAGCCAGAACCAGATACATCATTGCGAGCGCGTTACCTTTCGGACGCCGGCAGGCGTAAGTCCATCAGCTTCAAACAGCTGGAGAGACTGGATGCTGCCAAGGCGGGACAAAATCTATGGTGCGGAAGGGGGGACTTGAACCCCCATGCCTTTCGGCGCCACCCCCTCAAGATGGTGTGTCTGCCAATTTCACCACTTCCGCACACTGGTGGCGAGGCCACTCACAGTATAGCAGGACGCAACGCGCGCCTCAGCAGGGTTTTTAACTGGAAGCTGACCGGAATTCAAACCTTCTGTCGGCGAATACTGGACTTCTCAAGCAAAGCCCACGGAGGTTCTTGGTCCAACTGGATCACCTACTCAGCGAAATTTGACAGTCGGCGGAGTGAAGGAAAAGCCGACGCTTGCAACGTGGTGCAAAGGATAACTCTGGCAAAGCCCATTAACACAAACGGGAGCCGTGGAATCCTGAGTCTCAAGCGTGTAGCCAAAGATCAAACTGAACATCCCAAGCTTCTTTGTTAGAGCGCTGGAGTAGAAACCCGAATTGAAGAGCTGATCAACGATCTGGGTTCCTGTGCTCTCGGCAATACGGGTCAGGCCTGCGCTGCGCGCGTATCCGGCAGTTCCACTTACGACCCAACCGCGACCTACGCCCTGGGATGTTGAAAGCTGAATCTGATCGCTTTCGCTGCCTTGGAGAACGCCCTGTCCGCTTGTTGTTGAACGTGTATAGGTTACGTTCAAGTGGGTGGTGTGATGGGAATAGTCGAGCGATGCATTCGCAGCCACTGCAGGATCGATGCCCTGCAGCAATTTTGCTTGCGTGTTGTTGTACGAGCGAAGGTCAGGACCGGCGCCGATTTTGAGCGTGAGGTCTTTCCCAAAACGGTGTGCGTATGACGCCGTTGCTACCTCATCGATGATCTGCAATGGATTCGCCGTCGTTCTGAAGAGCTCATACTGATACGACATTCCGATGGTATCCCGCGAAGACAGTGCGAAGCTGTATCCCGCCGCAGCACTGGCCTGATCCGTTTCAGGAAGTCCGTTTCTCTCATATTGCAATAGCCCATATGAACCTGAAAACGTGAACTGCGAACGACCAAGCTCGAGTCCAAGCTGGCTCACTCCGGTATAGCTGCTACGGCGCAAGGGAGGCGTCTGAATATTCTGGCTAGGGAGCAGATCGGAATTGATCAAATCCAGGGATCCACTTGCGATCTGGTGCGTGGCGTCAAAGCCGAACGAAGAAGACGGCAGGAACTCGTAATCGGCACCGACGAGAAACGTGACCGGACCAAATGAGAAATTCTGGGCTGCGCTCGCTTCGTGATACATCTGGTCCTGCCGCTGCATGCGGTAGTAGTAGTCGGCGCCGCCTGTGTAGTTCCCGGCGATCGACGTGTGCTTCCATTTTTTGTTCAGCCCGAAGTTTCCGTTCAAACTGCTGATTTCGTCAGAACGCGCGCGAACTGGAAGATCTAGCGGATTCGAGTCGTACATCTCATTAAATTGAAAACCAACGTTCATTTGATTGTCATTGCTGTGTTCCTCGGCCGGTTGAGAGAGGACAGTCAACAGTGAGATCAAGGGGTCTTCATTCGATTGGGGAGCTGCATTACTTGCGGAGGATTGCGGTGGATCTGACTGCGCCTGCGAAACAGCGGCAAAGAAGAAGGTGGCGAGTACGAATAATAATACGGTGTAACGCATGGGGATTTGTTTTCAGAACAGAACAACGATCGAGAGGTTCTGCGCGATTCCGCAGCTTATCCGAGGTCCGTCCAAACGCCGCCATTACCAAGGTAATTGCGTGTTTATTGCGGAGGTTCAAACACCCAAAGAAGATGACCAAAGTCATTACGTCATACCGGAACATTCGAGTAATCTCGCCTGCAGCCGGGGTTCACGTTGGCAGTTAGAGACTTCGGATAGCGAGGAACAAAGCAATGAAACTTCGATTTGCGGCTCTCATCACGGTGCTTGGTCTTACCGGGACTGCGGGATTCGCGCAGCGCACCATGCGGACTGAGACGAAACCGGCGGCGCCCACGACCTCCTCACGTGCTGAGGTTGCAAATGAGGCTACCCTCGCGCGCCGATCGCCTGCTTTGCGCAAGAGTGCCCAAGCAGCAAGATTTCAGCAGGTTGCGGTCGCGTTAAATTTGAACAGCAGGCAGAAGGGCAGCATTGTTTCTTTGATAAGGGACACGCGCCAGCAACTTGCTTCTATTAACTCGAACACCAGCATGAGCCCCGAGCAGCAGCAGCAGGCAGAACAGGCGATCAAATTGGGAATGGCACAGAAATTTGTTGGAATGCTGACTCCGGAGCAAAAGGATGACCTCCAGGCTCTGCTGTTGAAGAAGAAACAGCAACAGAACGCGAACGCGAATTCCTCGGCCGGGAGTTCGGGCGCCAGTGCTCCCGATATACCAAGTGTCGATGCTCCTTCCAGCAGCGATTCCAGCGACTCGCAGGATTCGTCAACCAGCCAGAATTCGTCGAGTGACACAGCTTCGAGCAACGCGGCGAATTCGGGAGCAAACGCAAGCACGACTGCATCCGCTGATGCCACATCCTCTAGCAATGACTCTGTTGCCACCGCTTCTGCAAATACCAATGCGACACCGAGTGCTCCGGCTACCGCGGCAGTAGCAAAAGCCGATGTAGCTGCCAGCACGTCGGCAAATGCAAAGCCCGGTCGCCTGTCCGACGCTCAGCTCGCCGCGATCTTAAATTCTTTTGTGCAGGACGGACCCGATACGGGAAGCGCTAAGCCTCCGCAAGCGGCGGCGGGTTCGCGTTCATAATTTGGAACCAGCGATGGAATCTGCGACCATCGCTGGTTTCTACTCGGCCCATTGCATTCCACTCTCCAGGCAGTAGAACGCCTTAGTTGATCCTGATACTCCCTTAGTAACCCCATCAGTACGCATTTTTGTTCGCATTTGTAGCCCAGTTGCGCTAACTTTCGCGCTCAGAGGCTTCATCAGCTTTCTTCTTCCAAGTGCTGCAACAGATTGAAAAGATCGGACGTTATCAGGTCGTCGACGAGCTCGGACGTGGCGCGATGGGTGTCGTCTATCGTGCGGTCGATCCCAATATAGGACGGACCGTTGCACTCAAGACTATGCGGCTCGATGTCGAAGGCATTCAGCACGACGAGATGCTGCAGCGTTTTCGCAATGAAGCACGTGCGGCGGGCCTGATGAGCCATCCGAATATCGTCACCGTTCATGACGCCGATGAATGCGGCGGCCTCTTCTATATCGCGATGGAGTACCTCGAGGGTGAGACCCTCCAGTCGCTGATGATGAAAAGGCACGTTTTTTCTGCAGAAGAAATCATTGCCCTTGCTAAACAAGTAGCCGCCGGGCTGGATTACGCACACGCGATGAAAGTAGTCCACCGCGATATCAAGCCGGCCAACATCATGATCACGCACCAAACAATCGCGAAGATCATGGATTTTGGTATTTCCAAATCGGTCGGAACGATGACCCGTACCGGGCAAGTGCTCGGTACGCCTTACTACATGTCACCCGAGCAGGTAATGGGACGCGAACTCGATGGCCGCGCCGATCTGTTTAGCTTCGGCGTCGTGCTGTATGAGATGGCAACCGGCGAGCGTCCATTCACAGGCGAGAACGTCACGACGATTATTTACAAGATCGTGAACGAAGCTCCGATTCCTCCCTCGGAGCTGCAAATCAGCGTGCATCCCGGTTTGAGTTCAGTGATCACGCGCTGCCTCGCAAAGAAACCCGAAGATCGATACCAAAATGGCGCGCAGCTGGCCGCCGCCTTAGAGAATTTCCGTTCACTCCAACCGGCGGACAATCAAGCGACTGTCGTGTTGCCGGCCCGCTCGGCTTCCACTAAATCAACGCTCGAAAACGCAACTGCTACGGTTGCATCGGCCACTGCGCTGAAAACGATGCCCATGCAAGCGACGGCTACAAAAATGGCACGAAAGCCGATCGAAGTTGCAGCGAGCAGGCCTGCGGTCTCAAAACCAGGCAGTCGCGTCAAGAAGCTGGCGTGGACCGCCGTTGCTCTTTTCGTCGTCCTCCTTCTTGGGACGCTGAATAAAGCGAAACAGCAGAAAGAGGCTGAAAGAAACCGCAGTGCCATCGAAGCGCGCGAGCTTGCTCGCAAAGGGATCGTAGAAACACGATCGCAGAAATCGAAGGAAGCCGCCGAGACTCGTCCGACTCAACCGGCGACGATTCAAGCCGCCGCGAACTCAACTCCCGCAGAAGTTTCGAGCACGCCGATTCCCGAGAAGGTACAGAAGTCGCCGACTCCTAAGAAGGCTTCGATTCGATTCACCACGAATCCCGAAGGCGCCTCCATTCGATTTGATGGGCATAACAATCCGTCATGGATCACGCCATTCACACTGGCTGATGTAGTTCCGGGGACTCACGAGTTTGTTTTCACGAAAGATGGATACTTGGCGGAAACGAGGGAGCTTGAAATTGGTCCGAACAACCCCTCTTATAACGTGGATTTAGTTCCCGAGACCACAGCAATCTCTGTTTCAAGTGATCCTGCGGGTGCGAGCATCGAACTCGATGGAGCAGATACCGGTAAACTCACTCCTGCGCAGATTCCTGTCAGTGAAGGGCAGCACACTGTAGTTTTGCGGCTCGCAGGCTATCGCCAGGCACAGGCCAAAACGCAAGTTGCGAAGGGACAGATTGCGATTCTTCCCCAACGACTCGTGGCTATGCAGCCGTTGCTTGGAGCGAACACTCCTCCGCAGCCGGCGATTCCGGCGGGAAGGGGACTAGTCGATTTTGTAACCGTTCCGCCGGGAGCAAGCATTTTTGTCGAGGGGCATCGAGTCAATAATGTAGTTACGCCTGCTCACAGCTCCTTCCCACCAGGCGACTACTCGATCGAGCTTCGTCTTCCCGGATACAAGCCCCTTCAGCGAATGGTGCACGTTGACGAGGGAAAAGTGTCGCCTGTGAAAGAGTATCTGGACCCGCAGTAAGAGCTTTGATCTGCCTAGTTCAGGCGTTCTTGAGGTCAATCACACAGCTTCCATGCGATCGCGCAGTTCAAGGATGCGTTTCGAAGCTGCGCACGAACTCGATCAGGCTGCGCACTGCAATACCTGACGGACCTTTGGCGATGAACGGCTTCGCTTCGTCCACCCAGGCGGTGCCGGCGATGTCGAGGTGAATCCAGGGTTTGTCCTCGACGAATTCCTTCAGAAACATCGCCGCTGTTACGGCTCCGCCGTAGCGTCCGCCGCTGTTCATGATATCGGCGATGCTGGACTTGATCATGTCGCGATATTCGTCGTCGATCGGCATGCGCCACATCTTCTCGCCGGCTTGATGCAGAGCTTTGTGAAAGCGCTCATAGAGTGCATCGTCGTTGGCGAACACGCCAGCGTTGACCATTCCGAGTGCAACCACGCATGCGCCGGTCAAGGTTGCGGCATCGATGAGATGCGTGCATCCCAATTTGGTACGAGCGTAAGTGAGGCCGTCGGCAAGGACAAGGCGACCTTCGGCATCTGTATTGATG
This sequence comes from uncultured Terriglobales bacterium, assembly GCA_964399125.1. Lineage (GTDB taxonomy): Bacteria > Acidobacteriota > Terriglobia > Terriglobales > Acidobacteriaceae > Gp1-AA112. Next base: position 5,627 of record CAYNPS010000092.1, on the reverse strand, counting down.
ATCTCGATTGACTTGCCCGACATCGCGATCTGCACGTCGCCAGGCTTCTGTGCTTTGCCGGAAGGCATGTTTTCCGATGCGCAGATAACAGCATTTACTTTCACCTTCGGCTTGAGCTGCGCGATGGCGCGCATAGCACCGAGCATGGCCGCGCCGCCTGCCATGTCATATTTCATCTTCTCCATGCCGTCAGCAGGTTTGATGGAGATGCCGCCGGTATCGAACGTGATTGCCTTGCCGACAAGTCCCAAAACGGGTTGCGCCGGCGCTCCTGGGGGAGAGTACTTCACGATGATCATCGCCGGAGGTTCGTCGGACCCTTGCGCTACGCTCCAGAAGGCACCCATCTTGAGAGCTTTAATCTCATCCGGGCCGAGGATCTCGCATTCCAGCCCGTTGTCCGCGCACATCTTCTTTGCGCGTTCAGCGAGGATGGTCGGTGTCAGACGATTGCCAGGTTCGTTTACCAGTTCGCGTGCGAAGTTCTGCGATTCGCCGATGATGCGTCCTTCGTCCAGCGCGGAGCGCAACAGCTTCTCATCGCTTCCCGAGGGCGCGACGATCGTTAATGATTCGAGCCGCTGATCTTTACGATCGCTCTTGTATACGTCTGGATCGAAGTCGCCGATGCATGCGCCGATGACTGCAGCGCGCACAGAATTATCCGCATGGAAATGAACTCCCGAGGGGAGAGCAATGGCGAGATGGCGAATGCTTCTTGGCTTCAGATAGCGAGCCGCAGCCCCGGAGATCTTGCGCAGGTCGTTGGGATTGAACTTCGCCTCCTTGCCTGCGCCTACGAGCAACACACGCTTTGCCTTCACGCCGGCAGGGCGGTAAAGCATGGCCATTTCGAGGGGCTTGCCTCCAATCTCGCCCGAGGCGACTAGCTCCTGTGCAGCATCCTGCAGCGGCTTTTCAGTTGTGAGCAGCGAAGCTAGTGACTTGTCCTTCTCTCCTTTATCGACGACCGCAATTACCAGGCATTCAGTTTCAACATCAGCAGCATTCTTGATAATCAGATCGATCTTCATTTCTTCCTTTTTATAAATTTATAAATGCGTTTTTACGACGGAGTCACCCAGAGGCCAAAAACAAATTGAATACGGAGGACACGGAGGAAACGAAGGTGGCCTCGGTTACTTGCGATGTTCAATGTTCTTGCTTGCGATTCGTTTACTGCAGAAATATCGACTGCAACTTCGATCGAATTGTAGCTTCCTCCGTTTCCTCCGTGTTCATTCTTATTTCTCAGGCTCTCGGTACTACGAAAATGCTAGGCACGGCGACTGCGCGCAATTGCTTCTCGCGCTTCTTTGTCCGCCGTCCGACGGCGTTCGGTTTCACGCTTGTCCCAATCCTGCTTACCGCGTGCGAGGGCCAGTTCGCACTTCGCTCTCCCATTGCGAAAATACACACGAGTTGGAATGAGCGTTAATCCCTTTTGCTGCGTCTTGCCAATCAACTTCCTGATTTCTTCGCGATGCAACAGCAGCTTGCGCGTTCTCGTTGGCTCGTGATTGAAGATGTTGCCGTGCTCATATGGTCCGATATGGGCGTTCAGCAGCCAGGCTTCGCCATCTTTAACGAGTCCATAGGCGTCCTTGAGCTCCACTTGTCCAGCTCGGACCGATTTCACCTCTGTGCCTCGAAGCTGGACTCCAGCTTCGTATTTCTCAAGCAAAAAATAGTTGTGCGACGCTGACCGATTGACCGCTGCGTCCCGCTCTCCCGACGCGACCGGATCGCGTTTCACGTTCTTCGGCTTGTCGGGTTTGGTTTGGACGGTGGGCCGAGCCATAGCAGTAAATCCCCATTGCAGACAAATTCAAATCGTACCATGCAAGAATTGGTGCAAGCGAAAGGGCAGCGCGCGTTCAGATGCTATAATCGGCAATTCCGTAAGCCGAGAAATGCTTTGTGTAACAGCGACTTGCGGAGATTCCGGCAGCGGCACCCCGATCCGTTTGCTGGAAGCAGTCTGATCTGAACGAAGTTCGCGCTGCTTTGCCACCTAAGACAAACCTGTCGCCGGCGAATCTCCGGCAGACAGGGCTCGAAGGAGCTGGTTTGAGAATTCCCACCCGAAGTACAGCGGTGCTGTTGTCACTCGCCTTATTTGTCCCCGCATTCGCCGACGATTCCGCGAAAACGCTTTTCAAAAAAGGTCAGAACGCCGAAGCCCGCCAGAGCTATCTCGAAGCCTATGAGGATTTCAAAGCCGCTTACGAAAAGAAGCCGACGGACCTGCGCTATCGCTCGTCATACGAGCGCCTGCGCTTCCAGGCTGCGGCAGTCCATGTGAAGCAAGGTCAGCAGCTTCGCGATAACGGCAATCTTGAGAAAGCTCTGCAGGAATTCCAGACGGCGTTCCAAATCGATCCTTCCAGCTTCATCGCGCAGCAGGAGATTGCGCGCACTAAGGAGATGATGAACGCGGCGAATCCCGGCAGCAGTCAACCAAAGCCGCCCGATCGCGCTGATATCCTCCGGCAGCGAATTGAACAAGCGCAAGGACCAGTTACGCTGGCGCCGATCAACGACCAGGCCATCACACTACGCATCGCCAATGACAGCAAGACGGTTTATCAGACGATTGGCAAGCTGGCGGGAATCAATGTGCTGTTCGATCCCGACTATGTGTCCCGTCAGCTTCCGATGCTGGAACTGAATAACGTCACCTTGCAGGACGCCCTTAGTCTGGTGGCGATTCAGTCCAACACATTTTGGCGGCCGGTGACTCCCAATACAATCTTCGTCGCTCCCAACACTCCGACCAAACGCAAGGACCTCGACCAAAGCGTGGTGAAGACGTTCTATCTCACCAACGCAGCGAGCCAGACTGAATTCCAGGACATCGCAAACACTCTGCGTACCATTTTGGACATCACGCGCGTGCAGCCGATCGCGGCAGAGAACGCCCTGATTGTTCGCGGTACGCCTGATCAGGTGGCGCTGGCCGAGAAGTTAGTCAGCGATCTCGATAAAAGCCGCGCAGAGGTGGTTGTGGACGTTGGCGTGATGCAGGTCTCACGCGAAAGAATCCGCAATTTAGGATTCAATTCACCTTTGGCAAACGGGCCCATCGGCGTTCAATTAACAACCCCGGGACAAACCACGACCTCCAGCACCAATACCGGAACGAACACAAACGGTACAAACACTACTCCAACCAACAACCTGACGCTTAATTCTTTTAAGAACCTCAATGCCACAAATTTCTCAGTGAGTGTTCCGCAGGCTCAATTAAACGCACTCTTAAGCGATTCCAATACTAAGCTCCTGCAGAATCCAGAAATTCGGGCGTCAGATGGTCAGAAGGCATCTCTTCGAATCGGCTCGCGAATTCCAATCGCCACTGGATCGTTTCAGCCTGGCATCGGCGGAGTAGGAATCAATCCTCTGGTTAACACTCAATTTCAATACCTGGAAGTCGGTGTCAACATCGACATGCAGCCGACCGTGCACCTCAACGGCGATGTCACCCTCAAGGTGACGATGGAAATCACCTCGCAAACCAACACCGTTGACATCGGTGGCATTCAACAGCCAGTCCTCAGCCAACGCAAAATCGATCACCAGATCCGGCTGAGGGAAGGAGAAGTGAATTTGGTCGGTGGCATCTTCGAGGATCAGGATCAAAGGAGCTACGGCGGCGTTCCTGGTTTAGGACAGATTCCAATTCTCAAATATCTGTTCGGCAGCGAAAAGATCGACCACCTACAGAACGAGATTGTTTTTGTGCTTATTCCCCATTTGGTGCGCAACCAGGATGTCAGCGATCTGAATTTACGGCCGATCGATGTCGGTACCGCGAACAACGTTGAACTCAGATTCGCAAATCATCCCGGACGTGGAGCTCAAGGCGAGTCTCCCGCCCCATCTCCAAGGCCAGCGACCGCGCCCCAACAACCGCAAACCCAGTCGCTGCCCAATTCGGGAGCAGTTCCGGCGCCTCCAGAGGCTCAGCCTCAGCAGCAATCGCCTGGCGGTTCGGCAGCATTGCGCTTCGAGCCGGCTTCCATCACTACTACGAATGGAGCCACCTTCACGGTAAACGTGAATATGACCGGCGGAGCTGATGTAGCCGCTGTCCCTATCCAGATCGCCTATGATCCAAAGCATCTCTCAGTAGTAAAGATCGACAACGGTGACTTCCTTACCAAAGACAGTCAGCCAGTTGCCCTGGTGCAACGAGACGATCCGACTGGCGGTCTGCTTGTCGCTTCAGCTTCTCGTCCCCCGGGAGCTGCTGGCGTGAGCGGACAGGGAACGGTCTTCACCATTACATTCACTGCAAAAGACAAGGGACCGACCGTTCTAAGTATTACGCGTCCGGGTGCTCGCAATAGCCAGCAGCAGCCGATCCAGGTGCTTGGCTCGCAAATGACGGTGAATGTTCAGTAGTTCCGGAGCGAAAATATATCTATATGCAATCAGTAGTACGCTCCAAGAACGCACGGAACTGCCGTGGGCTGACATTGGTCGAGCTGATCGTAGCTTTCACCATCATCGGCATCATGGCTGCGGCAGCGGTTCCGATTGTCCGCGTCCGCATCAAGCGAGAAAAGGAGATCGAGCTCAGGCGCGATCTATGGGAGATGCGAGATGCTATCGATCGCTACAAAGATGCCGCCGAGCGCGGAGCCTTTCAGACGAAGGTCGATAGCCTTGGTTATCCGCCGGACTTGCAGACCCTCGTCGATGGAGTAGACGTCCAAGGCAAAAAGCTGCGCTTTCTACGCCGAATTCCAGTTGATCCTATGACAGGCGACACCGAGTGGGGACTGCGCTCAAATCAAGATGATCCTGATTCCACTTCCTGGGGCGGCCGGAACGTCTTTGACGTCTATACCAAGAGCGACGGAACAGCACTCGACGGTACGAAATACAACACATGGTGAAACGCTCCCAATTCGGAACGCGAAAAGTTTGCTCTGGTCGCGGTTTCACGCTCATCGAACTGATGATCGTGATCTCAATCATCCTGATCCTGATAGGAATCGCAGTGCCCGCCTACCAGCAGTCTGTGATCCGCGCCAAAGAAGCAGTCCTGCGGCAGGACCTTAAGACCATGCGCGATCAGATCGATAACTACACGATGGATAAGGAAAAGGCACCGCAGTCGTTACAGGACCTGGTTGATGCTGGGTATCTGCGAATGATTCCCAAAGACCCATTCACCAATTCTGCAGATACATGGCAGACCGAAAGCTCAGATACGCTGCAAAGCCTCGATCAAACCGAACCGGGCATCACAGATGTCCACAGCGGCTCCAGCGCGACTGGTAGCGACGGAACTCCGTACAACACTTGGTGATCGGCAGGCTTAGCACGGGCCAAGCATTCCCGTGATTCTGTAGCTCAAGTTCCAGCGCTCTTGAGCGTCAGCTTCCGCATTCGATTGTTGTCATTCAGCCGAGACATTGTACCGACCGCTCTGCCTTGCTTACGGCTATGCTGAGGACGTAGGCTAGAACGTTTGCTCTGACGAGGTAGAGAGCGTCCATGCCGGTCGAAACCGAAGTTCCCCCAGCTACAAAGTCTCACATTAAAGCTCCGCGAGGCACACAGCTCTCCTGCAAAGGCTGGCAGCAGGAAGCAGCTCTGCGCATGCTCATGAACAA
>CAYNPS010000091.1:0-14384 GCA_964399125.1 uncultured Terriglobales bacterium | reverse complement strand
GCGGATTCGACGGTATCCACCTGCGTGTACCCCTGCTGCACCAGCGTGCCGATCACCTTCTCGGAGTCGTGCACGTTCATCTGGCAGCCAAAGGTCTCCAGGTAAAACGTTTTCTGCGCGGTGGACATCAGGCTCAGTATAGCGTTTTATCGTGCCGCGCTGAACGGGGAAACCTGCTCACCACGGAGGCACGGAGAAAGGCAAAAGGAAATTGAACACGAAGGACACGGAGGAAACGAAGGTGCGGTTTGTCAGTTGCTGTCTGCAATCTTTGCCTTACGCATTCCGGATTCTCCACGGGATCGTCACTACGCGAATTCGAGAGAGTACTTGATACTCGCCGCGTTCTCACTTTCCTCAGTGTCCCTCCGTGTCCTCCGTGTCCTCCGTGTTCAATTTTGCCTTTCTCCCGTAATCTCTTGTGAAAGAGAGCTGGTTATTTAGGCGTCCACTCCGGCACGTGGCCCGGAGTCCACGGGGCGCCGGCTTTCTCCATGTCGTCTTCGAGCTTTTTCAGATCCACATCCACCAATTGCCGCAGCTTGCTGAGCTGATCCCCGAACTGCTGGGCGGCGATGTTATAGGAATCGATGTGTGTCTGCGTCGGCCGTGAGGTCGAGAAGCGCTCTTCGTCTTCGATCTGATTAATGCGATCGTTGATTGCCGCCGGGGTATTCTCCTGGCGACGGCGCAGGATCACATCGCCACGGAGCGCACGCATGATGTCGCGTAAGCGAGCCTCGATCTCGTCGGCCCGCTCTACGAGTCCGCTTACGTCGCCTGGCGTATCCCGCAGCGACTGATGTATAGATGTCAGCCGCTTCTCGACGTCATTTCCGGTCTGAATCGCGCCGGTGAGCGCGCGATCGAGATGGGCGACCTTCTGCTGGAATTCCTCGAGCGCGACGCGATCCTGCTCGTTCATTCCTTCCGTTCCGAGAGCATTCACTCGGAACCTTTCAGGACCAGCTAAGCGCTGCGTCTTTCCGTTCACCCGTGCTTCGAGCGTGACGGAGTATTCGCCAGGCATCGCGAGCGGTCCTGTTGGAGGCTGGAAGAACTCGCCAAAATCCGCTTCCTCAGGAGAAGGTGTATGCACCTCCGAAGGTGGGTAGCGCAGGTCCCACGACGCGCGATTGAGGCCACCTTCGTTGGTTGCTGAAACCCGGCGGATCGGCGCGCCGCTCGCGTCGGAGACGACCAGATACACCGCTGGAGGCTGCTCTTCGGCTTCTTCGCGAATCTCGTCCATGGTGGGATAGTTCACGGGAGCCGTAGTTCCCTTCTGGGATTGGTCGCTCTTGCCTGAATTCTGGCTCGCGTTTTCTTTCGCTGCGGCTTTTTCTTTCTCCTGGCGAATCTCCTTCTTCGTCTTGAACTTCTCTTTCAAGTAGTAGCTAAAGACCGCACCGTACGGAGGATTCTCGGCCTCGAAGTAAGTGGCGCCGAGGTGTCCATGTTTGCCGCCGACCGGGCGCTGCTCGATATACATGAGCGCGTCCCGAACCGGGAACAGTGCTCCCTGCTGCTGGAATGCTTGTGCGCTGACATGGCGCAGTGGAGTTAGATCATCGAGAACGTAGAAGCCACGTCCGAAGGTGGCAGCCACCAAATCATTTGCCTGTTTCTGAATCGCGAGATCGCGGACGGCGATGGTCGGCATTCCACCTTTGAGCTGCGTCCAATGGCCGCCGCCATCGACAGAGAAGAAGAGGCCGAATTCCGTGCCAACGAACAGGAGTTGCGCATTCACTGGATCTTCAGCGATCGCCAGAACGGGCCCGTTCCCCGGCAGATTGTTGGCGATCGAATTCCAGGTATGGCCGTTGTCGCTGCTCTTGAGCAGATACGGCTTGAAATCGCCCATCTTGTGATTGTCGAAGCTCGCATAGACGACGCTTGCATTGTGTTGCGACGCGAGCAGGCGGCTGACATACGTGAACTTAGGCACGCCGGGAAATGTCTCGTATTTTGTCCAGTTCTGGCCGGCGTCGCTGGTGACCTGAATTAATCCATCGTCGGTACCGACATAAATCAGGCCATCTTTCTGCGGCGATTCAGAGAGTGCGACGATGTTGCCGTAGAACGACGTTGAGGCATTCTTTGCGACTGCATCGGGTCCCCAGATGCGTCCCATAACCGGAAGCTTGTCGCGGTCGATCTGGCGCGTGAGGTCGGGGCTTATTGCTTTCCATGTATCGCCACGATCGTCGCTGCGAAAAAGCCTGTTTGCAGCGAAGTACAGGCGTGTGTGCGAATGCGGGCTGATGATGATCGGCGAATCCCAGTTCCACCGGTAAGGAACGTTGTCCGGTCCAGGCTGCGGCTGGATGCCGATCTGCTGCCCACTGCGGCGGTCGAAGCGCGTTAGATTCCCATATTGATACTCGGCATATACGGTATTCGGATCGTCGGGATCGATAACTGAGCGGAAGCCGTCGCCGCCTTGCGTGAAGAACCAGTCTTCATTGGTGATGCCATTGATCTTCAGCGTGCGTGAAGGCCCGCCGACACTGCTGTTGTCTTGCGTACCGCCGTACACGTAATAGAACGGCTTCGAGTTATCGAGAGCTACATCGTAAAACTGCGCTACGGGAAGATTGCTCTTGTAGATCCAATTCGCTCCACGGTCGAAGCTTTCGTACAACCCACCGTCGCATCCAACGAGGTAATAGTTCGTGTCTGTCGGATCAATCCAGATCACGTGATTATCGACATGCTTGTACTTCTCGCCGAGAACGCGGAGGGTCTTGCCACCGTCGTCGGAGACGCGAATGAGGACGTTCATCACGTAAATGCGATCGACGTTCTTGGGATCGGCGAAGATCTGCGCGTAATACATCGCGGTCTCGTCGTAGGGATTGCGGCGCTCCCATGTAGCTCCGCGATCGGCGGAGCGGAAGATGCCGCCCTTGCCTTCCGCGGCTTCGATGGTCGCGTATACAACGTTGTGATCGACGGGCGAGACGGCAAGGCCGATGCGTCCCATATCGACCGTCGGCAGACCTGATTTCAACTTCTTCCACGTATTGCCGCCATCGTCGGAACGATAGATCGCAGTCTCCGGACCGCCATCGATGAGCGTCCAGACATGACGTCGGCGCTGATAGGCTGTGGCATAGATCGTGTCCGGATCGTCCGAATCGATGGCCACATCAGCAAAGCCGGTGTTCTCGCTTACATCCAGAACTTTCTTCCAGCTCTTGCCGCCATCAGTGGTGCGATAGAGGCCCCGATCGCCACCGGGCGACCAGAGTGGTCCTTCGGCAGCGATGAATACTGTATTGCTGTCTTTCGGACTGATTGCAATCCGTCCAATATGTTCGGAATGCTTGAGTCCCAGATTGGTCCAGCTCTTGCCGCCGTCTTCGGATTTGTAAACGCCGTCGCCATAATCGACACTGCGCTGCGAGTTGTTCTCACCTGTTCCTACCCACACGATCGACGGATCGTGAGGATCGAGTTTCACATCACCGATGGAAAACGATCCTTCATTCTGGAAGACCGGATCCCAGGTGAGGCCGTCGTTGTTCGTCTTCCATACACCGCCTGAAGCAACGCCAACGTAGTACTGCGCCCGATTAAATGGATTCACCGCGAGTGAGGTCACGCGGCCAGAGATAAACGCCGGACCAATGCTGCGCAGATGAAGGCCGCGATATGTGTCCGCCGAAGTGAGCGGATCGGCGGGTTTCTTTTCACTAGGAGTTGCAGCGGGAGCAGCACTCGTCGGAGTACTCGTCTGTCCGCGCTTCGGCTTGCGTGAAGCCGGCACTTCTTCGTCGCCTTCCTTTTTCTGCCCAGGTTTAGCCGTCGTGGAAGACTTCTCCTGCGCCGCCGTCGCTTCCTGCTCGGAGTTCGGTGTAGTTGCGGGTGCAGAAGGCAGATCTTGCGCGTAGGCGAGAAAACTTATGCAGACGACAAGGAAGAAAAATGAAAGACAGCGGAGTGACTTGCAGTTCACCAGCAGCTCCTGAGGGAAAGTGAAACGCAAGTTATACAGGAACTCTCCCGAGGAGTCATCGTGTGCTGCTGGTTCGGCTACTCACCGGGATTTCATGTTGCTATACAAACCAGCAAAAACACGGGAATCGGCAGCGATGTTACCAACCCATCCCCCGCGCGTTTGATTCTATTTTGCTTAGGGACAGAAATAATGCGAATCGGTGGGTTGTGCAAATGTGCAGCTCTGAATGGCGCGTTATCGCTTGCCGCATTGCTTGTCGCTTGCGGCGGAGGCGGCATGGCCTCGTCGCCAAGCACGCCAACAAATTCCCCAGGAACACCGAGTCCTGCTCCTCCCGCGCCGCAGGCGATGGTTGCAATGATCGTCGAGGAGAACCATTCTTATGAGCAAGTGATTGGGAATCCAGCGATGCCGTATCTGAACGGCTTGGCGCAACAGGGAGCCTTGGCGACGCAGTACTACGCCACAGAGCATCCTTCGATTTCGAACTATTTTGTACTTACAACCGGAGCACCTCTGACAAGTGACAATGGCTTTCCGGGACCAGTGTCTGCAGACAATCTTGCGCGGGAATTAATTACCGCTGGTAAAACCTGGAAGGTCTATGCCGAGGATCTGCCTTCTGTCGGATACCTGGGCGGCTCAACGGGCAATTATGTCAAACACCACAATCCGTTCGCATACTTTAGCGACGTGATCAACAGTCCGCAGCAGGCGGCTAATATCGTGCCATTCTCACAATTTGCTGCCGACCTCAATGCTGGACAATTGCCGTCGTTCAGCCTGATCATCCCTGACCTTCCGGACGACGCGCACTCTTGTAAAGACACCACGACTTGTGACGACAATACGATGCTTGCAAACGCCGATAACTGGCTGAAAGCGAATATCGCACCCTTGCTGATGAATCCGGCCTTTCAAAAAAGTGGCGTTTTGCTGATCACCTTTGATGAATCGAACATCGCTGATATTCGCAATGGCGGCGGACGCATTCCATTCGTTGCCATCGGCCCACGCGCGCACGCCGGGATCCAATCCTCGGTAACCTACCGGCACGAGAACACTTTAAAGACCATCTGCACTGTTTTGGGAATCGCTACCTGTCCTGGAGCTGCCGCGACTGCGACCGCCGAGGATGATCTGGTGATCCACTAAGCCAGATTCTGTGAACCAGGGGCGCGCAGCTACAATCGAATCCCACCGACACTTCAGCGCGTGAAAACCTGCGTCTTTTGCCAGATCGCAATTCGGGCCGTACCCGCCGCCATCGTTTTCGAAGATGATGAGAGCCTCGCTTTCCTCGATCACCGGCCTGTTTTTCCCGGACACTGCTTGCTCATCCCAAAACGGCACCTCGATTCGTTGGTTGATCTCGAACAGCCGCTGCTTGGAAACTTGTTCGTAAATGCACGCCTGCTTGCCCTCTCAATGGAAAAAGGACTTAATGCCGAGGGAGCTTTTGTGGCTCTCAACAATCGGGTAAGCCAAAGCGTTCCTCACGTGCACGTTCACGTTATGCCAAGAACGAAGGGAGATGGTCTGAAAGGTTTCTTCTGGCCACGGCACAAGTATCGCGATTCGGAGCATATGGAAGCAGTGCGGCGTGGGTTGGCTGAAGCGATGGGCTCACTGCGAGCTGCTTAGAACCGCCACGGATCACATGGATTCTGCGGATTTCGGGAATAGGCTTGGGGGCCTACGCAACGCGCAGGCGCTCGCAGCGGGCGACGCGCTCGATTGCGACGCAATACGCCGCCATCCTCATGCTCACGTTTTCCCGCCGACTGCGATCGAGGACTTGCGAATAGGCGCGCATCATTGATGTCTGCATCTCGCGTTCGACGCGATCTGGTTCAGCGGCAGCCTGTTGAACATTGTTGGACCACTCTGCATAAAGGGCGATCACTGGACCTGCGGCACTTACCAAATCGGGAATAACCGTTACACCTCGGTTCGCCAGGCTGCGGTCTGCCGCCGGAGTCACCACCAGTTCGGAAGTTTCGAGGACTACTCTTGCCTGCACTCGCAATGATGCAGCGGGATTCAGCGAGCCTTCCGGACCGCCGATGATCAGAACATCGCATTCGAGGTCATGGACCTCAGCCGCTTTAGCGGCTCCTACGTAGTCAACCAGGGTGCCTGTGGTACGGAGATGCGCTCCGAGTTCGCACATATCGATACCGGTCGAGCACCGTAATGCGCCGCGAGCTTCCGAAAGAGCGACGATGGTGCACCCTGCTTCGAATAATGCCTGCGCGGTGTGGAAAGCGCTCTGATCGGTCGATTGAACGGCGACTCGCAGCCCAGGAATGGCGAACTCCATGTCTTGCGCCGCCCGAATGGCCACTGCCGCGATGCTCTTACCGATAATCGCGTCGCGCTCGCGCATGCCCCCAGCCTGCTCGGGCTTACCCAGAACAGCTGCGACTGCGTTCTTCTGCAAGCTGCAGTACTCGTCGCGCATCCACATCATTACTTCCTCATCGGCGTTTGCGCCGGGAGCGCAGAGGTCCTGATAAATACCGAGTAGATGATGAATTCGCGCCGCGTACTTTCGCACCAGCGATTCAAATTCTTTACGGCTGAGCTGTGTGTGATCACAGACGATCGCTCCAGCAGCTCCACCGAAAGGAATGTTCACCGCTGCGCAGCGCCAGGTCATCGACTCCGCGGCGGCGCGCAGCATATCGAGTTCAAGGCCAAACTGAATCCGCACCGGACCCAGCACCGGCCCGCGGACTCCGTTGTGCTGAACGCGGTATCCACGAAAGAGCTGCAGGCGATCGTCATCACGCCGTAGAGGAATCTCTACTGTCATTTCCCGAACTGGGACTGACAGCAATCTGCGCATTTCTGGATGGATTCCCAGGCGATCGGCCGCCATCTCGAAATACCGGCGGACCGAAGAAGAAGAGCTCTCGCGTACCCCGACTGCTGCACTCAGCCCCATACGACCTGCTCCCGTGCAACCTGGCGACGACAAGGCGGGCCGTCGCGTCCTAACTGCACCGGTACAGTTGCACCTGCCCAGCTTAGATGCCGTCCAGCTACTCTGGAGAGTAACTGCGGTGGATTATTTTCGTCCCGTCCGCTTCTGAGCCACCACCAATCCGCGCGGTGTTGGCACTAATACTACCGAAATCAGCCCCTCCTGCTCCATTTTCAGTGCAGCTTCACGGACGGTTTTCAGGTGGGAGCTAGCGTCGTGCATTAGGATCATGCCATTTGGGTTCATCTGAGGCAGAAATCGGCGTACCTCCTGTTCCCTCAGCGGGGGATCGCTGTCGCTGAAGAGAAGATCGATGCTGCCAGCGACTTTGGTTTCCAGGCTGGATTCGTTTCGAGCTTCGATCCATTCAGCCAAGCCCGAGTCGGCAAAGCGCTCCTTGGCTCTGGCGAAAACTTTTGGATCGTATTCGCAAGTAACGATCTTGCCAAAACCGTTTGCCTTCAGGCCCTCCGCTATCCATAGCGTGCTGATGCCCATGAACGTGCCTGTCTCAACAACGAGCTGAGGCTTGAGAGTGCGTACAAGGCAGCGTAGGAACTCGAGGACCTCCACCTCTGCGGTCATCGAGTCATACATGCTCCAGCGTTCAGGGTGAGGGCATTCCGGCGTAGGACGGTGATATTCCGGCTGAAGCACGTCTCCACGTTCAGCGAAGTGCTGCAGGATCCGGTGCTCGCCTTTCTGCCTGCGAAAATTTTTTTTTACCGTAATCAAGATCGCCGCACCGGCAATGATGGAACCCAAACTCGCCGCCTGCGCGTTGCTGAGCCCGAAGAACGATCGCGGATTGATGCGGATGAATTCGACGAGAAAACGCTCGACGCCCATCCAGATGAGATATAGCGCTGCGACTTCTCCAACCGGGCGCGGTCCGCGCAGCGACCTCGCTCCTTGTCGCCACAAGTACCAGAAGATAAGCGTCGCCGCGATGGCTTCATAGATCGGCGTTGGATGAACCCGCTGGGTCGTCGGCACGAGCCCGTTGGGAAAGCTCATACCCCAAGGCAGCGAGGTAGGCGTGCCGTAATCTCCATCACCCGAAGTTAAACAACCGATGCGGCCAACTGCATAACCGATCGCCGCAGCCGGCGCACACACATCGAGAATCGCGAGATAGGAGAGCTTGTACTTACGCCCCAGCAGGTAGAGAGCGAGCAGTACTCCAATGAATCCGCCAAACCAGGCAAAGCCCGAACGGCTGAACAACTCGCCAAGCGGATTTGCGATGAGATCGCTCGGCGTCTCAAAAACGTGGTAGAGCTTCGCTCCGATAATCCCCAGCAAGGCACAAACGGTGACCACGTTCTGTGCGTCCAGGTTCATGCCACGCCGGTGAATGTCGGCGCGGAGCACGAAGTAGCCTGCAAGAAAAGCCAGAAGCATCAGCAGCCCAAAGCTGCCGATGGTCACGGGCCCAAAATGAATGTAGGGAATCAAGACGGTCTGAATGAGTATAGCTGTGAGGAGCTTCTAAGCTGCTCAGCTGCTGAGCTTCTTAAGCTTGGTGCCTCCACGGCTTAGGAGCCTAGAAGCTCAGGAGGTTAGCAGCTCTTTGCTAGGCTAACTCCATGCGCGACATCCTCCGCCAGCGCGGGCTGCGGCTGATCTTCATCGCCAACTTAATCTCCATGCTCGGCAGCGGGATGAACTCCGCTGCGGTCGTCTGGTACATCCTGCAGGCGACGCACTCGGAGATGGCGCTCGGCACGGTCATCATCCTGCAGACAATTCCTGCCCTGGTGATGCTGCCGTTCACCGGAGTGATCATCGACCGCGAGGATCGCCGCCACGTCGTCATGTTTCTCGATGCATCGCGCGGCGTAATCATTGTCACGGTCGCGTTCCTGGCTCTCGCAGGCAAGGTCCGCCTCTGGGAACTGTATCTGATGAACACGCTCGTGGCTGCTGGATTCTGGATGTTCTGGCCATCGGTGACGGCGCTCATCCAGGAGCTCACGCCGGAATCGCAGTATGTAGCTTCGAGCAACTTCCTGATGGCGGGAGTGCAGGGCGGATGGCTCATAGCCGGAGCCATCGTCGGGTTTGTCTATAACCACCTGCATCTCGGTGGCGTCCTGCTGCTCGACTTCAGCACTTATGTGATTTCGATCAGCTGCTATCTGTTCGTGCGCAAAGGACGCATTGTTGTCGAGCGCCCGATGGATACACCAGTCCCGCACAACGCACATCCAGTGGCGCGGTATCTGCACGAATTGCGCGAAGGCTTTGGATACCTGAAGCATCGGCCCGCGGTAACGCTGGTTGGAATCAGCATGGCTCTCTTCATGGGCGCGATGCTGACGCAAGGCATTGTGACTGCGCCGCTCGACGATCGCATTCTCCACGGGGGAGCAGTCGGCTATGGATGGCTGAATGGTTCGTGGGGAGTGGGCGCATTCCTGAGCACGATGTACACGCCATGGGTGATCGGACAGCTACGGACACGAGCCAGCATCCGTTTGGGAATGTTCGTGCTCGGCGGATGCATGTTCCTCGCGCCGCACTCCCGCGTGCTCGTGTTTGCAGCGTTTCTGTTCTTCCTGATGGGGTCGGCGCGAGGACTCGGCGGGACGTCGTTGAATACGAGCCTTATGGAGCTCGTCCCTCCACACTTTATGGGGCGCACGCAAAACACCTTCTACTTCATGGGTACGCTGCTACAGTTAGGTCTCGCCTACGCCGTGGCTTTTTCTGCGCATCGAATTGGGCTGACCACCGCTTATGGAATCATTGCGTTGACCTATCTTTCCGCGTGCGCTTCGACCTTGCTGCGAGCCGATCAGATCTCGTTCGCCAAGGCCGAAGTCGCGGCTGAGGCGGCGCGCGTTCAGGAGACTGCGTCATGAGCTCGGCAGCACAATCGGCTCGCATCACGGCGCGCGGGCCGCGATCGATTCTCGCGCTCTCGCCGCTCATGGCAATGCGGCGCAATCCGCTCCTTTACATGGAAGAACTCCACCGCGAGTACGGCGACCTGATCCATTACCGCACGCTCGGGCGCGAAGTCTTCATGCTCTTTCATCCTGACATGACGCAGGACATGCTGGTGATGCGCTCACGTAATCATCATCAAGGCCGCGTGATGCAACGCTCGCGCAAGGTACTGGGCAACGGTTTGCTCACCAGCGAAGACGCGTTCCACCTTCGGCAGCGTCGCCTGATTCATCCTGCGTTTCATCGCCAACGCGTCTTCGGCTACGGACGCGCGATGGTCGATTACGCGGAACGCCATCAGCAGAACTGGCGCGATGGTGATGTGCTCGATGTCCATCAGGAGATGATGCGGCTCACGCTGGCCATTGTCGGTAAAACTCTTTTTGATACCGACGTGGAACGCGACTCGCGAGACATCGGACAGGCGCTGAACACATTCATGCACTTGTTCAAATTCGCGGTCCTCCCCTTTTCGGAATATCTGGAGAGACTGCCGATTCCGCCGGTGCTGCGCCTGAAGAAGGCGCGCGCGCAGATCGATCGCATCATCTATCGCTTCATCGAGGAGCGCCGGCGAACAGGAGAAGACCGCGGAGATCTTCTCTCCATGCTGCTTGCCGCCGAAGATACCGAAGCCGGCACTCGTGGTGCCCGCATGGACAACGATCAGGTCCGCGACGAATGCGTAACGCTCATCTTGGCAGGTCACGAAACTACCGCCAACGCGCTTACTTGGACGTTCTTTCTGCTTGCGCAGCATCCGGACATCGCCGAGCGGCTGAAAAACGAACTAGATATTGTTCTCGGCGGCCGCGCACCGCAGCCCGAGGACTATCCCAATTTGAAATATGCGGAGATGGTCTTCAGCGAATCGATGCGGCTCTATCCGCCGGCATGGGGCATTGCACGCACGGTAATCGAATCGTATGAGGCATTCGGCGTCATGTTTCCGAAAGGCGCGATCATCCTCACGTCCCAGTGGATCACGCACCGTGATCCGCGCTGGTACCCCGACCCGCTGAAATTCGATCCTGAACGCTGGACGCCGCAGGCACGCGCCTCGCGTCCCAAATTCTCCTATTTCCCTTTCGGCGCCGGGCCACGGCAGTGCATAGGGGAATCTTTTGCGTGGATGGAAGGCGTGCTGCTGCTCGCCAGCATCGCACGTAATTGGAAGTTCTCGATTGTCCCACAGACGCGAGTCGAACTAATGCCCCTCATCACATTGCGGCCTAAATTCGGAATGAAGTTGAAAATCGAGTCTCGTCACTGAAAGCGCCCCAGACGCGCTGTCACCGACTTGATGCTGGTAGCTGCGGTGGCAGCTCTCCTATGCCATTGTTCGTTTCAACTGCCCGCAAGCGGCGTATATGTCCCGTCCGCGGGGGCGTCGAATAAACGCCGGAATTCCGGAATTGATAAGAATGGACTGGAATTCGAGCACGCACTCTTGTTGCGGCATCGTGTACGGAACTCCTGGGCCGGGATTGAAGGCAATGAGGTTCACCTTACAACGAATGTCGCGCACGCGAAGCGCGACTTCTCGCGCGTGCTCGGGAGCATCGTTTATCCCGCTCAGCAATACGTATTCGAAGGTAAGGCGCTCACGCGCGCGCAGCGGAAATTGTCGTGCTGCATCGAGCAGAGTTTCAACATTCCACTTGCGCGTAATCGGCATGATGCACTCGCGGATCTCGTCGTTTGGAGCATTTAACGAGATCGCAAGCTTCGGACGAATTGGCTCACGGCCAAAGTCGAAGATCCGCGGAACAATGCCTGAAGTCGACACCGTCATCCGGGATTCCGGGAACCCAACTTCCTCGACCAAGAGCCGCACCGCCTTGATGAAGTTGTCGTAGTTCAGAAATGGTTCGCCCATCCCCATGAAGACGATGTTCACGCGCTCGCGTTCGAGATCTACCGAGTGATCGCGCAATACAGCGAGGACCTGTCCGACAATCTCGCCCGCCGTGAGATTGCGCTTCACGCCAAGCAAGGCCGTGAGGCAAAACTGGCAGTTAACCGCGCAGCCGACTTGGGAGGAAACGCAAATGGTCGCGCGACTGCGTCGTGCGGCTGTCGGCTGTCCGCTGCCGCCTATCGGCTCCTGCTTCGTGTTTGAAAGCTCTGTTTCATTTTTGCTAATCGACTCTGTTGTACGTGAATTGACATTTGAAACCGCAATTGGGTGAAGCCGGAAGCCGGAAGCCGAAAGCCGGAAGCCATTTTCTTCTTCATCTCCCGCTTCGCTTCCATCCCCTGCTTCTCCGGAATCACCCTCTGGCATCCAGACTGTTTCAACCGATTGGCCATCGGCGAATGCCATCAGGTATCGCACAGTCCCGTCGACCGATTGGAACTTGGCTTCGATGTTCGGGAATCCGATACGAATACCGTCTTCAGCCAGTCGCGATTTCAGAGATGCAGGTAAGTTTGAGACATCGGCAAGCGATTCGCGCCTTTGGCGGAAGATGGCGTCCGCGAGCTGTCGCGCCCGAAAGCGCGGCTCACCGAACTTTTGCATGAGGTCGCTAAGCTCATGATTTGACAGGCTTAATAGTTCCGTCTGTTCAGGGGTGGCAGGCATCTAATACTCTGGAATTGGCTGTCGGCTTCCGGCGTTCGGCCAGCCGCGACTCTTCGCTGTCCGCCGAAACCTAGGCACTGCAAGTATTTAAGAATTAACTCCAGCGATCGAACTCGCCACCACGCGTTTTTGACAGCTTGATGCAAACGGGATACTGGGGCGAATGCCGACAGCCGATTTACAATAGCAATCCTACGACTTAGATGGTTCAAGAACTAAGAAATGTGCGACGCGAGGTGCTACCCAACGGCCTCACCATCCTGACTGAGGAGATGCAGCAGATTCGCTCTGCGTCGATCGGTATCTGGATCAGAACCGGCTCGCGCAGCGAAGAATCCGAGCGCAATGGCATCTCGCACTTTGTCGAGCACATGTTGTTCAAAGGCACGACCAGCCGCTCGGCGCAAGACATCGCCCGCCAGGTTGATTCAATCGGCGGCAACATGGACGCATTCACCGCGAAGGAGTGCATCTGCTTCAACGTAAAGATCCTCGATGAGCACCTGCCCATCGCGATGGATATCCTCACCGACCTAGTGCTGAATCCGGTATTCGCTGCGAAAGACATCGTGCGTGAGCGTGGCGTAATCCTTGAAGAAATCAAGATGGACGAGGACAGCCCGGATTATCTCGTCCATGAAATCTTCACGCAGAATTTCTGGAAAGATCACCCGCTGGGTAAGCCGATTCTCGGTACCAAAGAGACCGTTCGGAAATTCGAGCAGCAGATGTTGATCGATTACTACAGCAGCTTCTTCTATCCGGGCAACATGATCGTCGCTGCTGCCGGCAGCATTAATCACAATCATTTCGCCGATCTGGTGCGGCAGAAGTTCTCCGGACTGAAGCCGAAGCAGAACGGATTCGTACAACCTGCTCCACAGACATTCGCGAAAATTGTTACCCGCAACAAGAAATCGCTCGAACAAGTGCAGATCTGCATGGGCGTCCCGGCTGTGCATATCGCCGATGATCGGCGCTATGTCGCGTACGTGCTGAACACGCTTCTCGGTGGCGGCATGAGCTCGCGATTGTTCCAGAACATCCGCGAGAATCAGGGCCTTTGCTATGCGATCTACAGCGACCTGAACTCGTACCGCGATACAGGCTGCTTGTCCGTGTGCGCCGGCACCTCGCAAGAATGGGCTGCGAAGGTGGTCCAGTCGGTCGTAAGCGAGTTTCGCAATCTAAAGGAAGAGCCGGTAGCGCAGGAGGAAGTCAGCCGCGCCAAGGCGCAGCTAAAAGGTAGCCTGATGCTGAGCCTCGAATCTTCAACAGCCCGCATGTCCAACCTAGCTCGACAGGAGATGTACTTCGACCGCTTCTTCTCGCTCGACGAAATCATTGAGCGAATAGAGAGCGTAACGGCCGAGCAGCTCCAAGAGATGTCTCGGGAGTTGTTCCATTCGGAGAAGATTGCGGTGACAGTGCTGGGCAATCTGGATGGACTCAAAATCACCCAGGAACAACTCGCCTGCTGAGCCACGGCCTTTCACCCCGAACAGTTGCTTTGCCTCAGACCCAGCCCACGATAGGTGAAACTGAACTGCAAGTTTCCACCGTCAGTAACATTCTACGTCTGTGAGGTTGCCAATTTTTGCCACTCGAAAGCCTCTAAGAGATGCATTTGCAGTCAACGAGCACGCAGTGATGAGGCGGCTACCACCTTAGTTGTAGTCGATTAATTGGCTTATTTATTATAAACTTAAAGAGATTTCCACAGATAAAATTGCGCTGTTGATTCTGGAGTGCTCCGTGGTGAGCAAGCTGCGAGTAACAGGGCGTCGGGCTGATCAGAGGCCTTGAATAGAAGGGCAGAGGCAGCCACTTAAAAGGAGCACAATGAAAAAGCAGAAAGGTTTCTCGCTAATCGAACTTCTGATTGT
>CAYNPS010000090.1:11303-14387 GCA_964399125.1 uncultured Terriglobales bacterium | reverse complement strand
GCCAGCTTCCCAAAAACAGCAAAATCATGACTGCCGTAAGACAAGCGGCGATAAGCGCTTCACGTACTACGCCAGTGATGGCGCCGCGCACAAAAACAGACTGATCTCCGAGGAGGCGAATCTGCAGATCTTTTGGAAGCGTGCTCTTCACGTATGGCAAGAGCTGCTTGATAGCGGCGATGATGTTTAGCGTGGAAGCAGTCCCGATCTTTTGGATCGTCATCAGGGTCGAGCGCCGGCCATCGACGCGCACGATGTTCGTTTGCGGTGGAAAGCCGTCCCGGACGAAGGCGACGTCGTGGATGTAGATCGTCGAAGTCCCAACAGTTTTGATGGGAAGATCGTTCAGCCCCTGAATCGTTGTGGGGCTCCCATTCATGTCCACGTTGTATTCGAACGCGCCGATCTTCGCCGTGCCAGTTGGCAGAATGAGATTTTGTGCACTAATGGCATTCACCACGTCGAGTGGAGACAGCCCTTTTGCTTGCAGAGCGCTGGTATTCAAATCCACTTGAACCTGACGCTGCTTGCCTCCATACGGATAAGGCACCGCCGCGCCAGGCACTGAGGTAAGCTGCGGCCGGATGAAATTCAATGCGTAATCATTCAACTGTTGCTCAGAAAGCGAGGGACTGGAGAGAGCTAACTGAAGAATGGGAACGCTAGATGCGCTGTAAGTAATGATCAGCGGTGGCGTCGTTCCCAGCGGCAACTGCTTGAGCTGAGTCTGCGACTGGCCTGCAATCTGCGCAATCGCCGTGCTGATATTCGCACCCGGATGGAAGAAGACTTTGATGACGGCAATACCATTCAGCGACTGTGACTCGAGATGCTCGATGTCATTTACCGTGGTTGTTAAGTTCCGTTCCTGAAGACTGATGATTCGATTCGCCATGTCCGTCGGCGCGAGTCCCGTGTAATTCCAGATAATGCTCACCACGGGAATGTTGATATTCGGAAAAATGTCCGTGGGAGTGCGCAGTGCGGCGAGCGTTCCCATGATCAAGATCAGAATCGCCAGTACTACGAACGTGTACGGCCGCCTAAGAGCGAGCCTAACAATCCACATAATTACCTCGTAACTTTCAGGTCTGAATAAATATCCAAGGTCGCCCGGCGCGAAGGAGTTGGGCGAAACGCTTCGTCTATGGAGAAAGCACTTGAGTTGCCAAGCTTGGGGCGATAGGAGGAAGCGTAAGCAGTCAAATAGAAGCGTTTATCTGCAACCGACTAGCGGACAACGGCAGCAAAACATCACTTCCCATGGACACGTGTCGAAGCTTCG
Organism: uncultured Terriglobales bacterium; assembly: GCA_964399125.1. GTDB lineage: Bacteria > Acidobacteriota > Terriglobia > Terriglobales > Acidobacteriaceae > Gp1-AA112. Next base: position 13,102 of record CAYNPS010000090.1, on the reverse strand, counting down.
ACACCTGGACTCCGGCGGACGCTCTCTCTATTTGGCAGCGCTGGATGGAACCTATGATGAACTCTCGGAGCACCATTCCTCGCCTCATCAGACTCGGATTTGTTTTTCCACTGAACAGTCTCACAACGGGAAGGGGAAACCGGAAGTGAAACGTATTAAATATCTGAATTAGGAGGAAGTAGGACAGGGGTCAACAGTGCGGAATGGCACCGTGAGTTAGGCTATTCAAAAGTGCGGAATGTAGACGGGCGGGTCCAGGCGTTCGCGCACCGATTCTTAAGTTGCAGGCTCAGGACAGTGCAATGTCGGGGAATCGGTCATGTATCCCACGCTCCTGTCCCTATGCCTTCCTGCCGAAGTCCAGCCTCGCTCATCCTCGCGATCCGACCAACTGCGGAACATCTGCGAGGCTTTCGTACTCTTCATCCGTAAGCCTCAGCGAGGCAGCCGCGACGTTCTCTTCGAGATGTTCGACTGAGCTGGTTCCCGGAATGGGCAACATAATGGGAGAGCGACGCAGGAGCCAGGCTAATGCGACCTGCTTGGGAGATGCCTGATGCGCCTGCGCAACTGCATTGAGCACATCTCCGGCGACCTTGCCTGCTCCGAGCGGAAACCATGGAATGAATGCGATCCCATTGCTTTCACAATAGTCGACGACATAGTCCCATTCGCGGTCGGCGAAGCTGTACCGGTTCTGGACAGAGGCGATAGGAACAATCTTGCGCGCACGCTCAATATGCTCTCTGGTCACATTCGACAATGCGACCAGGTGAATCTTTCCCTGGTTGCGCAGCTCGGCCAGTGTTTCGACCGAGACATCGAAGGAGACGACCGGATCGGGAGTATGAAGCTGGTAAACATCTATGCGATCCACTCGCAATCTCTTAAGGCTGCCCTCGACTGCCTCACGCAGGTGAGCAGGAGTCGCGTTATGGGTCCACTGATTCGGGCCTGGACGACTCCAGCCGCCCTTGGTTGCGATCACCAGTCCTTTGGGATAGGGAAACAGGGCTTCTGCAATTAGTTCTTCACTGACGTTAGGACCGTAAGAATCCGCAGTATCGATGAAGTTTACGTTCAACTCCACGGCGCGGCGCAGGACCGCGAGCGCTTTGTTACGATCCCGGGGAGGACCCCAGATACCTTCTCCTGTGAGGCGCATCGCTCCGAACCCAAGGCGATGTACAGAAAGCTCGCCTCCCAGAGAAACCTTTCCAGCTAAGCTTGCAGAAACTTCTTTCTTATTCACCATAACCTCCATGCATTAGTTTCACATTTTGCGCTGATCCCAGAGCTGCTCTTAACTAGACTCAAAACTAGAATCGGCGCGTTTGCGTAAGGAATATCGGGGACAAGTGGGAATTCTTGTACTGTGAGTCTCATAACGGGAACCATCATCGCCCACGTTCCCTTTTTGCTTCGGCTGGCGTTCGTTCACGTTTGCCATGGACGGCACCGTGAACGAAAGCCAACGCGGAGCTTCAGTCACCAGCTTCTGGGCTGGATACTCGCTGGTCGCCGACAAAGGTCTCCTGTGCAGCATGAGCGATTTCCTGCTCCTGTTGCTTGGAGTAAACGAACTCGTGGCCGGTTAATGTACCGGGATAAAACCACTTCACGAGCATCTCGTCACCACTCTGTGGTTTTGCCAGCACGATCGTCGTGTCTGCAGCTTGCACACGGTCTGTTGGCATTGTCTGCAGAGTAGCGTATAAAACCCTGCGATTGGCGCTGAAGATTCGGACTAGGTTCAGGTCCTCAGGATCTGCCTGCTGGAATATGTAAGTTCCTGCTGG
>CAYNPS010000090.1:0-11203 GCA_964399125.1 uncultured Terriglobales bacterium | reverse complement strand
GGACTAGGTTCAGGTCCTCAGGATCTGCCTGCTGGAATATGTAAGTTCCTGCTGGAAGTACCTGTCCCGGAATCTGAAACGGCGCGCTGAACGTGACTTGGGTTAATTGATCGAACGCGTCCGCGTGAGCTGCCAGTTCGAAAAACAAAGCAAAGGCAATCACAAGACCAATTACGATGTAAAGTTTATTAATCCTCATTTTGTATTTCTCCTTCCCAATATGGGCCTACTGCTCCTCTTCAATCGCGGTTGGCGGTTAGAAGAGAAACTTCACTGCTTTTACCGTTGCCTTTCCGGTGTCCTTACCGGCGATCACTACGGCCTTGCCGGAGTCTTTGCCGGCTACTTTTGCAGCCTTGCCTGAATCCTTGCCAGCCACAACTGCGGCCTTACCGGCATCCTTGCCGGCTACAGCGACGCTATGGCCGACAACATTGCCGGCAAATGTGGGAACCGCCACAGAGATCGAAAGAACCATGAGAGCTACCTTTTTCATAATTTCCTCCTTGATGTTTGCTGCGGTGTGGCGACTTCCTTCAACCTGTGAACTGAAAGAGCGAAGGCTGAATTCGTGCGCCACTCATCCGCCTTTTCACCCTTCCGTAAGGCAAGGCGCGTGCCAATCTTCGGCGAGGGTTTGATTTCCTGTAAGGCACTTGTTGTGCGGAACTTACGCCGAGAGAGTCGGCAGGTCGTGGGAACTGTCGAGGTACCGAAAGGCCTGGACGTGTCAGCAAGCGCTCTCCTCTGACCGGCCATCGACACCAGTTCTTGATTCGTGGAATGACAGCGGTTCCAACGGAAATTCGTGTGAAACCCCAGATGCTGCGATCGTTTTCGAACTTACTTGAATAGGATCTTCGCCATCATTCCTTTGTCTTCGTGATTCAGGAGATGACAATGGAAGAGAGAGACGCCGCGAATGATTGGATCTGTGAAGTCCATCACCAGATCGACCGAACCGCCATAGGAAACGTTCACCGTATCGAGCCATACGGGATCCTTTACCCGACGGCCGTCGATGGCATACACCAGGAAGTGGACCTGATGGATGTGGAATGGATGCACTTCTTTGGTCGGATTCTCTACCCGCCAGTGCTGCAGCGAACCTACATGCACCGTCAGCATAGGGACATCGTTCATGTGGAACTTCTGTTGGTTGATGTAGAAGCCCTGTTTGTCTTCCGTGAAGTTGACCACGAATTTCGGTTCAGTATCTTCGACTCGCTTGAGGACCGTGGGCGAGAAGACCATATGGACAGGAGCACCACGCAACGAGTGATGCGCTGGCGGATTCGACGCCTTTGCCGGGATGATATCGGCCAGAACCATTGCGGGATTGGAATCGCCATCCGCACCGGTATCGAAGCAGTTTGTGCGCAGAGCGGCGTGCGAGTCGGCTGCCGGTCCGGTTACGATTGCCTCCACCCTGCCGGCCGGCGGAACCAGCACGTGCTTCATCGATCGTGTGCGAATGGAGGGATCGTGGTAGGCGAGAGGCATGCCATCAAGTGCAACTACTTCCAGCGGTTTTGAATCCAGTTCCAGATCGACATAACGATCGGGGCTGGCGTTCACAATTCTCCAAAATTGACGCTCCCCTGGTGCGATGTCGATTTGCGGGCGCACAGCTCCGTTCACAGTAAACACTCGTTCTGGATCGTCAGGAGCCGTGCCGCACTTTGTAGTCTGCATCGAGACCGATTCCATCACTTTGTTTTTGTCAGCGGCATCGTTAGGCAGAACAAGATCGCGCAGCACCAGAATTCGCTCGCGCATATTCGCCACTTCGGGCACATATCGATCGACACCCTCAACGACGATGGCGCCGGACATGCCATCAAGATCCTGTTGGTAGCTCTCTCCATGGGGGTGAGTGTGGTACCAGTAGAGTCCCGGAGCTTGTTCCGCCGGTACTTGCACCGCATAGTGCAAAGTCTCTCCAGGCATGGCCATCATGGCAAGGACATCGTCCTGTGGCTTGTTGGGCGAAACGTGCAATCCATGGAAGTGAAGATTTGTCATGTTCATGCACGGAAGGTCGAGACACTTTTCTTTCGATTGCACAGCAAGCTGATTCGTGTATTCGACGTTCAGGGTGCTTCCAGGCTGGACACGAATCACCGGTGGGATGTCGTTGTCCGCATATCGAAATGCGGACTTACCTGTGACGGGATCTGATACTGCCGTCAGCCTCACGGGGGTCGTCGCTTCAGGTAGTTCAGACAGAGTTCGATCCTGTTCGCCTGAAACGGCTGCGATCACACAAAGAACCGCTAACGATCCCGATATGGCGATCCGAAGCTTTCGAACAATTCGCATGGCCCATGGATCTCCATTACTTGAAGTTGGAGTTCACGAGAAGGCCTACGCCGCCGTCGTCCGGGGAGCGGACTGCTTTGAGTGTAGTCCTTCAGTCCTCAACGACCTCGGGTCGAAACTTGTTGCGGAACCGCGGCCGACCTTTCCACCGCGGCAGTGATCGGCACGGTGCGGAGTTGCTGCCCGATAAACTTCCCGTGACCATAGTCAGAGGTGAGCAATCGACGCTCTTGCTGCGTGCGAACTTCCACGAGCGCGTAGCCCTTGGGGGAGTCGACGAAGATAAGTTCTGCAGATTTCGGGATGTTTTTCAGGGGTAAAGGAAGCGTCGCCGCTTCTCCCTGGACAGGCATATGCTTCGAGTCGACAAGTAGCAGCATTCCCGAGTCCATCATGTCAACCTCATAGGTACCTGGAGGCAAAGTCACACCTTCAAAGACGAACGTGAATGGAATCGTCGCCACTTGCTTTGACGGCGCCTGAGCGAACCCTGGCGTGGAATAAGAACTGATTACAGCCAAGATCAACGAAATATCCAGCAGAAGGTTGCGTGTCATATTAGTGCCTCCAAATCTAACTATTCTTGTTGAGTCAAAACAGCCTGAACAAACCACTCGCCTGGCGTTGTCCACACCGCTTTGACAACGGGGCCGAGCGGAGACATTGAGGGAGGAGCGCCGCTCGGCTCCCGTGTATCAACCAGGATCTCGGTCCCGGCTGATAGAGATGTTGCACGTTCCATTCCACCGCCAGACGTGACTGGCGGGCTCTGTCTTTAACGCACAAGCCGTCAAAATCGCCAATCTTAATTAAGAGCGAAGCTGCATGGGTGACAGAGATTCTCTGGTCAGCGGTTATGTGTCAACTGGTTGACTGACGCGATGTCGCAGGATTCACATGTGCGGCGATATTTATGTACTCAAGCCGGCTCATTGGCTCATAGTTCGAAACACCGACGACACGTTAGCTGAGCCCCGCTCCCGTAATTCGATCATTCCTCATCAGCTCGCGGACACTGCAACAACCAAACCGTTTTGGAATTCAAGTTGCTTTCACCCAGAGCAAGATGAGTTGGAAGGAGAGCGATATGAGACGAAACGAGTCAAACAGGTCGAGATTTCGGTATCGCGTTCTGTGCGTCGAAGACAACGAGTTTGGAGCTTATGCGGAAGCAACGATCCTGCGTCATGAAGGCTACGAGGTGTTGGCTTGCGCCAACGCGTTGGAGGCTGCCGCGATCGCCAGAAGAGAGGAAATAGACCTGGCAGTACTCTCCTACCGGCTCCCTGGGATGAATGGCGCAGAGCTAGCGGCGTTCTGCAAGGCCGTGAATCCTGAGATGAAAATCATTCTTCTTTCTGAATGGCTTGACGTACCGAAGCGCGAGCTCGCATTCGCCGATATGTTCTTGCAAAAGTCGGACTATGTGCACGCACTTCTCGCGGGAGTGGAAGCGCTGCTTCCGCAAAATCGATTCCGGGCTCTGCCCGGACTTGGCAATGATCAAAACGGATTAATAAGGACGGAAAACTGACATGGAAACACGCAGACTAGGTAACAGCGACATGGACATTACGCCTATCGGTGTGGGCGCATGGGCAATGGGTGGAGGCGGTTGGGAATTTGGCTGGGGACCGCAAAAGGATCACGATTCGCTCGCCGCAATTGATGAGGCCCTGGATCGCGGCATCAATTGGATCGACACTGCCGCGGTGTACGGCCTCGGACACTCCGAAAGAGTCGTCGGACGTGCCCTGAGAGCGCGTTCGAATCGGCCGTTCGTCTTTAGCAAGTGCTCAATGGTGTGGAACCAGAAGGGCGAAATCGGCCATTCCCTGAAGGCCGGATCCATACGGCGCGAGGTCGAAGACAGTCTTAGGCGGCTCGATATCGACGTCATCGATCTCTATCAGATGCATTGGCCCGATCCCGATGCCGATATAGAAGAAGGATGGACCGAAATGGCGCGCTTGAAAGAGGAAGGCAAGGTCCGCTACATCGGCGTCTCGAACTTCAATGTGCGGCAGATGAAGCGTGCGCAAAAAATCGCTCCGATCACTTCGCTGCAGCCTCCCTACTCCATTCTGGCGCGGGAAGTGGAAGAAGAGATCCTTCCCTATGCTCTGAAAAGCAACATTGGCGTGATCGTGTACTCCCCGATGTATTCGGGATTGCTGAGCGGCGCAATGACCAGGGCTCGCATTGCGCAATTGGCGCCAGATGACTGGAGAAAGGGCAATCCAAATTTCCAGGAGCCGTTGCTCTCCCGCAACCTGCGCCTCGTACAACTGCTGCGCGAGATCGGGGATCGTTATGGCCGAACTCCGGGTGAAGTGGCGATCGCATGGACTCTGCACAATTTCGCGGTAACCGCTGCGATCGTGGGTGTCCGAACTCCCGAGCAAGTGGACGGGATCATCGGGGCAGGGGAATTTCGTCTCGATATCTTCGAAGCGGCACAGATCGATCTCGCTCTTCGGCACGAAGTGGCAGTCGCGTGAGCCAATGGCGGCAACGCCCATGCGATTGCCGCCAGCTTAAAACATGCATGGGCATAGGTGGTGACATGTTCTACGTATTCATCTTCGATTTCTCACTCGTGGCTCTGCTCTTCTGCGCAATAGCGTTCTTCGTCTGGTGCTGGAGCTGGATATCGTTCGGAGAAGATCGAAAACGACAGTCGGTTTACCTCCAGTCCAATTCGGTTCGGGGCAAAGCACAAATCAAAGAACGAGCAAAGCGGTATGCCTGATACAGCGAACGGCAATGTGGTGTTTAGGCCCAGAAATCATAAGCGAGTTTTCGAGAGGTAACAGTGAGTTCATCCATTACAAAATCGGTAAGACTTGGTTTTATTGGAATTGGCAGCATGGGATCACGGATAGCACGGCGCTTGATCGACCATGGTTATGCTCTTACAGCCTATGACAGAGATTTCCGAAAAGCCTCGGCACTGGCAGCGAGCGGAGCAGATCCGGCAAACAGTATCGCCGATCTTACCTATAGGTCCGATGTTGTCCTCTCGTGCCTCTCGAACGATGAGGCTGTACGCAACGTCTACCTTGGACCCGCCGGCGTGCTTGCGAATACGCGCCCTGGCTCGATTGTCTTGGAGATGAGCACTATCTCCCCAAATACGTCCCGCGAACTCTCGCGTCTTGGAAACGATCGCGGCCTGGACATATTGGACATTGCCATTTCGGGAAGCACGCCGGCGGCCGAACAAGGGACGCTCACGTTGCTGGCCGGCGGCGATGAAGAGACCTTCCATTCTGTTTCGTCCATTCTGCGAATTATCGCGCGGCAATACTTCTACCTCGGCGCAAGCGGTTCAGGAACCACGATGAAGCTTGTCGTGAACACCCTGCTTGGTGTGGGAATGCAGGCCGTGGCAGAAGCCGTTGTTCTCGGTGAGAAGGCCGGGCTTGATCGCAATCTGCTTCTGGCCGTCTTGGCGAAAACGGCGGTGATTGCTCCAGCCTTGGCTGGGAAACTCGAAAGAGTGGCAAAGGATGACTACAGCCCTCAATTCCCGCTTCAACTTATGAACAAGGATTTTCGGTTGATCCTTGAGACCGCAGCCGAAATGAAAGTACCGATGCCGGCGACCGCTGCAGCCTTGCAAGTCAATTCCGTTAAATTTGGCGAGCAAGGGGACGCAGACTTCTCAATCGTGGTTGAGCTCATGGAAAGACTAGCGAGGCTTCGGCCGTTACTAGACAATTCGCCAGCAGGTTCCATCGATGACCATCAAACGAACTCAAAAGTTGTGGATTATGCAGCACTACTAGGTGCCCGGATCCGCCATTGATCTCAGATGGAGACACCATGAGACACCAAACAATTCTCTTCATATCCACACAGGAGATGAGTGGTAATTCGGTACTCGCTGCCGTCAAGGCAACTGGTTATCGGGTCGTCAGCACCACCTCAACACAAGCTGTCGCTTTACTGTTCATCATGCATTGCACGGCTGTCGTGCTACTGGATCGCGGCGAGGGCGAAAAGAACAACTTTGACTTAGCCCGAAACCTGCGCGCGATTTGCCGCGATGTTCCAATCATTCTGCTGTCCCCCACAACGATCAGTCCTTTGTCGTCAGACATCGATGCCTGCGTAAGCACGTCGCTGCCGCTAACAAATCTCACCTCCGCTGTGTTGCAGGTCCTGGCGGTGGTTGGGGACCGTCATCGCCGCGATTCATTGTGTGAGGCGGCATGACCTATCTATATTGAGCGAAGCCGGTACCGCAGTGCTATATCGAGATTTGTCCAGCGCACTCTGATGAAGAACAATGCATGGTGGCTATTGCGCTATGATTCCACGCCGAGGTACAGAAGTGGCCGCCGCAAATAATGCAAGGCGCACGGCATCACCGGCAGGTTCTGTTTTTTTGCGCTACGGACTCTCCTTTGTTTCGATCCTATTCGCGTTCGTTGTGGCACGCATCTTCTTACATTTCCAGTTACCCCAGCCCTTCGCAGTATTTGCCCTGTCTGCAATTGCGATTACGTTCTGGTATGGCGGCACCAAGCCGGGCATTGTGGCGGTCTTGCTGGCGTTGATCGTCCGGAGCTCCTTCGAAGTGCCAACAAGGGCCGCCATTCCACTCGCGCTTTACGATGTCGCATTCGTCGTCTTCGCGCTCTTGATGACAATGGTTACGCGAGCGCGTGACGACCTTGAGGTGAGAGTTGCCGAGCGAACCGCCGATCTGACGCAGGCGAATGAGAGTCTCAAACTCGAGATTACGGAACGCAAGCAGGCTGAATATTTGGTCGGTCAAGTGTTCGAGTGCTCTCCGGACGGGATAGTTATCGTTGGAAGAGACTACAGGTATCGCCGGGTCAACCCGGTTTATGAGCGGAACTGGGGAATACCGGCAGAGAAGATCGTCGGAATGCATGTAGCCGAGCTGATGGGAAGCGACGTGTTCGAACAGAAGCTCAAGCCGAATCTGGATCGATGCTTTGCGGGAGAAGACGTCCGATATAGTGACTGGTTCACCGATGTACTCGGACGAAGGCGATATCTCTCCCTGAGTTATTCACCTCTACGTCCGACGTCAAATCATGTAGACGCCGCGCTCGTGATTAACCATGACCTGACTAATCATATGTTGGACTCCGAAAAGCTACGCCAGGCGCAGTCGGACCTCGCGCGTATAAGCCGCGTGACCACTATGGGTGAATTGACCGCCTCTTTAGCGCACGAGGTGAATCAACCCATTGCTGCCGCCGTCACAAATGCAAATACCTGCTTGCGTTGGCTGGCGCGTGACCATCCCGATGTGGAAGAAGCTCGGGAGGCCGCATTGAGAATCGTCAAAGACGCAAACCGGGCCGCCGACATCATTAGCCATATCCGGCAGCTTTTTAGAAAAGGCGGTTCGGAACGGGAATTGATCGACATAAATGAAGTCATTCGGGAGATGTTCATGCTGCTGCGAAATGAGGCGAACCGATACTCGATTTCCATCCGCACGGATTACGCCCCCGCTCTTCCGCAAATCATGGCGGACAGAGTTCAGTTGCAGCAGGTTTTAATGAATCTGATGTTGAATGCCATCGATGCGATGAAGGCTGTGAAGACGCGAAGAGAACTTACGATCAAATCAGAGGCCGCCGAGAATGATCGCGTGTTGATATCAGTCAGCGATACGGGAACAGGTCTGCCGACGCAACAAGCGAATCAAATATTTGATGCCTTTTTTACGACGAAGGATCACGGTACCGGCATGGGACTCTCCATCAGTCGTTCGATCGTTGAATCGCACGGCGGCCGCTTGTGGGCGGAGAACAACTCTCCACAGGGAGCACGTTTTTCTTTCACTCTGCCCGCCAAAGAAGAGGCCTATGCGTGATGCGCGCCGACGATCCCATTGTGTTCGTCATTGATGACGATACTGGTGTGCGTGTGTCGATCCAGGGGCTGCTGAAATCAGAGGGCCTGCGTTGCGAAACCTTCGGCACAACGCCTGAGTTTCTGCGCGCTCGGAGGCTGAATGTTCCGAGTTGCCTGGTTCTTGATGTCAGGCTTCCCGGAATGAACGGTCTCGAGTTTCAGCACGAACTTGCGGAGAAGGGCATTCGAATTCCCATCATCTTTATTACCGGTCACGGAGATATTCCGATGTCGGTAAAGGCTATGAAATCCGGTGCTATCGAGTTCTTGACCAAACCATTTCGGGATCAGGATTTGCTGGATGCGATCCACCAGGCTTTGGATCGTGATCGCGTGACTCGCCGGGCGGAGAGCGAGCTCGCCGAATTGCGAAGGCGCTACGAGTCGCTCACCGCGCGCGAACGCGAGGTTATCAGCCTGGTAGTTTCAGGCATGCTTAACAAACAAGTAGCTGCTGAGCTCGGGACCAGTGAAGTCACGGTGAAAATCCAGCGCGGGCACGTGATGCGCAAGATGCAAGCTGAGTCCCTAGCGGAATTAGTCAGAATGGCGGCGAAACTAGAGCTTCCGTCTGGTAAGAAGTAGTTAGTAGCCCATTGCTACGGAAGGCGACCTTGCCTCCTCTCGCTTTCCTGTCTTCCCAAAATGCCTAGTGGATCCCCCGGTGTTAGGGCACTCATACCAAAGAATGATTGTGCCGCTGTTAGTGCCACTGCTAACTTCTTGATATGGCCAATCAGGGTAAGACAAAACTAGTTGCGATTGTTGACGATGACGACTCGATGCGGAGCGCACTGCAGGGTCTCATGAAAGTGCAGGGGTTTCCGGCACATGCGTATGCATCGGCCGAGGAATTCCTCAAGTCTGGCCATCAGCACCAGACCGCGTGCCTGATCGCGGATATTCGCATGCCAGGAATGTCCGGTCTGGAACTGCAGGCCAAGCTAAATGCTGAACACTGCAGGATTCCGACGATCTTCATTACGGCACACGGAGACGCAAGAATGAAAATGCAGGCGCTGAGAGCCGGCGCGGTAGAGTTCCTGGCAAAACCGTTCGACGATGAAGTCCTGCTCGAAAGTGTTCGAGCGGCTTTCGAGAGCTGAGGTTTACAACAAAGCAGTAACGCGCCAGGAGGTTCTCAGTGGGAGCTTTCGCAAGACCCGAGATAAGTCAGCAAGATTCTTACGACCGCAGGTTCGAGCAGATTATAGGCAATAGTCCTGTTTTGGAATCGGTGCTCGAACAGGTGGAACGAGTGGCGCCTACCGACTCCACGGTCTTAATTCACGGGGAAACCGGCACTGGAAAGGAGTTGATCGCCCGCGCGATTCACAACATCAGCTCGCGTTGCGGACGCTCCTTCGTAAAGCTGAACTGTGCTGCCATTCCGCTGGATCTGCTGGAAAGTGAGCTCTTCGGCCACGAGAAAGGCGCGTTCACGGGAGCTATCGCGCAAAAGATTGGACGCTTTGAACTGGCCGACAAAGGTACGCTCTTCCTCGATGAAGTAGGCGATATTCCCCCGGCGCTGCAGCCCAAACTGCTCCGGGTGCTCCAGGAGCAGGAATTCGAGCGCTTGGGCAGCACCCGGACTCACCAGGTAGATGTTCGGCTGGTGGCTGCTACGAATCGTGATCTCGTCGACATGGTGAAGAGGCGCGAATATCGCAGCGATCTTTATTACCGTCTGAATGTTTTTCCAGTCCAGTTGCCCGCTTTGCGGCAACGCCGTGAAGATATTCCCGCTTTGGTGACGCATTTTGTCGAGAAGTTTAGCCGTAGGATGGGGAAGGTAATCGAGCACGTTCCTGAAGAAACGCTTGCCGCGCTAGGCTCGTACGAATGGCCGGGCAATATCCGTGAGCTACAGAACCTGATCGAACGCGCGGTGATTCTGGCGAATGATGGAGTGCTTCCTAATCCATTGCCAGCGGCTCCATTGCCAGCCACGGGGCCTGAGGAGGTTAACCCGGCTCCCACTGGAACTACGCTCAAGGATTCGGAGCGCACTTTGATTCTACGAACGCTTGAAGCGGTGCGCTGGGTAATCGGTGGGCCAAAGGGCGCAGCTGCCAAACTTGGCCTGAAACGCACTACCCTGATTCACAAGATGAAGAAGCTTGGGATTTCCCGTCCTGGGCTCGAACGATCGGAAGGGGCTGAGGCCGAGGACGCATCGCATGAAGGCAGTTCGCGAATGCCATCTCCGAGTCCATTTCCAATTAAGTGAATAGGCGGCGCCAGAAAGATTTTTTGACCGCCGCCGTTCGATAGCAATCCTCATTTCACTACGTCCCATTTGGACTTGGCATTGTGTTCTTTCAAAACCGCCGGCGCGAGTCTCGGCGTGTCAGCCCCGAGATCCTTTTGGTAAACAACGCCACCCTGCGTGAGGATGAAGGACATGACTCCTGACTGTCTGTACTCCGCAGGAAACGCGACTAGCACAACATCTGGGGTTTCCTCGCTAGCGATTCGGAAGTAATAGCCATGGAAAGGAGACGCATCTTTTTTCGGATCCGGAGGGCCAACAGTGACAAGGCCTTGTGCGTATTGGTTGATCTCGTCATCCCCAATTGCCTGCATCTCGTGTTTTCTTGCCGCAGCAAATGCGCGGCAGACGTCGATTGCCTCAGTTTCGTTCTCTCCGACTTTTCGGAACAACACCTCCTGCTTCCCCGCATCGGAATCGAAATGCCATCCACCGTTATTTGAAACAAGAGGGATTGGGAACGGCCAGTTTTCTGCACCGATGTACAGTATGGCCTTTCCATCAGTCTCTCGAACCAAACGGTGCATTTCCAGATACTTCTGGCTGAACCGCTCGCGCTCGAGCTTGTCTTCAATATCGTCGTTCGAAGAGGTGACTTCTTTTCCCGCTCCGAGAATCGCGCCTATCGCCTGCTCATCTTCATTTCGAACAGCCAAGTAGAGGGCGTGAGAGGCTGCTCCCGCCGAAGAGAAGGTCTTCGGT
>CAYNPS010000089.1:0-14525 GCA_964399125.1 uncultured Terriglobales bacterium | reverse complement strand
AGCCATCGCAGGATCTTCGTAGTTCGACAGGAACAACACTTTGGTAGCACAACCAGCTTTCTTCAGCAGCTTCGTTACCGCGAATCCGTTGATGTCAGGAAGAGAGATATCCAACACGATGATGTCCGGTTCCAGCTCCTTAGCCTGAGCTACGACTGATTCGCCATTCGAGAGCGCTCCGACCACGGCGAACTGAGAGGTTAATCGACAGACCAGCGCTTCCAGGAATTCGGAGGAATCGTCAACCACCAGGAGCCGTAAAGAAGACATCCGCTCGGCTCTCCTGCTGCGCCATCTGTATGCTAGCAGTTAGGGCAAAGCGTATTCGCATCCCATCTCGTGGAGTATGCGGTTGGCGCAAGTTGGCGCGTCTAAGTGTTGAGTCAATCTTGTGTAACCGGCCAGCCAGGCGGCCCGCGGCAGACTTCGTGGGATGGCTCAGCACAACTCATGTGGCCCTGCCCTTGGACGCGGCCAATGTGCAGCCCCGTCTAGCAAAACTTGTAGTGGTTCTCGTTTACCCTGCTGCATCTTTTGTATGTAGCACCGAGTGCTGTAGCGTCCGCTGATTCGGAAAGGCGAAGCGAAACACGTGCGAAGGGGGGTACGACTATGATGCAAACAAGTGGCGTTCAGGACACGCACGACTTCTCGTTGGTACTGGGCGGCCCGATCTAACAGCTTTTTCGAAAGTCGCACCTTGCCGGAGATGCCCTAGAACTCTTGTATCGACGGTTGCTCATCATAATGCTCACCGCGTGGCTGCCTCTGCTCCTTCTGGCCAGCTTCTTTCCCTCAACTGGAAACCTGGGAAGGCTTTCCTTTTTTGAGGACATTGAGGTACATGTCCGCTTCCTCATCGCGCTTCCCGTGCTCGTCGCGGCTGAATTGATCGTTCATTCACGAATCCGTCCGGTTGTGCACCGCTTCGTAGAGCGGCGTATCGTCTTGCCGGAAGATCGCGCACTATTTGACGGCGTAGTTGATGCTGCAATCAGGCTTCGCAATTCCATCCCACTTGAAGTCGGCCTATTGCTAATTGTCTATAGCGTTGGCCTTTCGCTCTGGAACAGCCGCGTTGGAATTGATGTGCCTACCTGGTACGCCAAATCTGGGGGACGCTGGAATTTGACAGCCGCTGGTTACTGGTACGTATTCGTCAGCATCCCTATCATTCAATTCTTACTGCTGCGCTGGTATCTGAGGCTATTCATCTGGTTTCGCTTTCTTTGGCAGGTCTCCAGACTGAATCTAAATCTGATTACGACTCACCCAGATCGCTGTGCTGGTCTCGCCTTTATCGGTAAGAGTGCCTACGCTTTTGGCCCGATCCTCTTCGCTCAGGGTGCGATGCTGGCTGGTGTGATTGCCAGCAGAGTTCTGTATAGAGGAGAAAGCTTGTTGTCCTTCAAGCTTCAGATTGGTGGCTTTGTCACGTTCTTCGTATTGGTCATTCTCGGCCCGCTTCTGATGTTTACTCCGCAAATGTCACGGGCCAAGCGAAAGGGACTGGCAGATTATGGTTTGCTTGCTCAGCACTACGTCGAAGAGTTCCAGCAGAAGTGGATCGTTCGCAAATCCAGCTCCGCCGAACTTCTTGGAAGTGGCGATGTACAGTCGCTTGCTGATCTGGGCAACAGCTATGCACTAGTCCGTGATATGCGTAGCGTCCCCTTTGGATTAGAAGACATTTCCAGACTAGCGGCTGCGACGGCAGCTCCCCTGGGCCGCTGCTGCTGACGGTCTTCTCGCCGGAAGAACTGATCATGCGCGTTATCAAGGTCATTTTCTGACGGGAAAGGAACTGCTGAAGAGCGCACAGTTATGCTGACTCCGTGCTTTAAAGCAGCAGAGCATGATTCCGCACGCTGATTGCTCCAGCGGAGAGCAGTGCGGAGCAATCGCAAGCCAGACCTAGTATTTCTTCTAGTTCTATAAGTCCGTAGATTCAGTCATAGTTCGATGCTCCCTGGAAACATTGCAGAGTTAGGAGTGTTCATGAAAAGAATGAGTCTGTATTGGGCGTGCGCCGTTCTCGCGAGCGTGAGCGTGGTTGCCTGGGCAGCCGACGTGAACAAGCAACTCAGTTCTGCGGCTGATGTTATGCAGAGTATGACGTCCTCCAAGCAAGTGCCAGCTTCCTTACTTGACCAATCCAAGTGCATAGCCGTGATCCCAAACCTGACTAAAGCTGGTTTTGGCATCGGAGGGAAACACGGCAACGGCGTGGTGAGTTGCCGCACCAGCACAGGGTGGAGCGCACCTGCCTTCATCGACATGACTGGCGGCAGCGTAGGACTTCAGGCCGGAGTGGCCAAACAGGATGTCATCCTGCTGATGAACGAACAAGGGGCTCAGCAACTCCGTAGTGGTCATTGGGACCTCGGAGGTGAAGCGGTCGCTGCCGGTCCGACAGGCGGTGCAGAAGCAAGCGGAGGCTGGAAAGCACCAGTTCTTTCTTATACACGTTCCAGTGGAGCCTACGCTGGGGCCAATCTGGCTGGATCAAAACTAAGCGCCGACGAAGACGAAATTCATAAGCAGTACGGGAAGAGTACTTCCTTACAAGCAGTCCTGGATGGCAAGGTGCAACCCACTGCGCCTGCGCAGCCGTTTATGTCTGCATTGCAGCAGGTAGCTCAAAAGTAACAAATGGTTTCGAACCCTGACACATCCTCAACAAGGCCCATCCAGTTTGGGTGGAAGCATCCTACACGAGATTGCGTGCGGTCGGCTTCTTAACAGCACGTGTAATCCGTGGTGTCCGGCGCGGTTCGACGCATTTACGGGGCTGGCCGCCGCATGGCCTTTTGGCTGTGGCGACAATTAGTGGAAGCAAAGTGATATCGGAGCGTGGCGATGAGGCACAAGCACCTGTTGATCCTCTTTTCTTTTCTCGCTGGCTGCTTCGCGCTCGCAGATCAAATTGACCTGAAGAGCGGGGACAAGATCACCGGAAAAATTAGTAAGTTGGATTCTGGCGAGGTAACAATTCAGACAGACTTCGCAGATGAGATAGCGGTCAAATGGGACAAGATCGCCAAACTCACCTCAGATACGCCGCTCTATCTCCCTTCTCCGAATGAAAAGACGCTGATTGTAAACACCATTGAGCGCACGGACGGCGATGTTATGGTTTCCGGCCCAACTACACCTGAAACTCATATTGCGGCTGCGGATGTCACCGTCTTCCGCAGTGAGGACGAACAGAAAGCACACGAGCATTCTCTGCATCCTGGGCTATTGGAGCAGTGGGAAGGTGGAGTAAATTTCGGATTGGCGCTAGCAAGAGGCAACAGCGACACCACGAACATTCAATCAGGCTTGAATCTGGCACGGACTACCTTGACTGACAAAGTCATCTTATATCTGACATCCGTTTACGCGACAGATGGAATTCTCAACACTACCACATCCAATGCGGTTAACGCTGGTGCTCGTTATGACCACAACCTCACAAAGCGCCTGTTTGCATACGCCAGCGCGGATTTTTCCTATGACGAGCTACAAGGGTTGAACCTGGGATCGATTGTCGGCGGCGGGCTGGGTATCCACGTAATCGATCGACCGGATACAACCCTCGATGTGATGGGAGGCTTGTCCTGGACACGACAGGCTTACATCGGCGGGGTCACGAAGAGTTTTCCTTCAGCACAAATCGGGGAAACGTTCACGAAACAGCTATTCAAGAACACTCTCTTTAAGCAGCGAGGGTTCTTTTACCCAAGTCTGACGAACTCTTCGCAATACAACGCCGCCCTCGACGCTAGCTTGACCACGAGAGTTTACAAACGGATTAACTGGCAGCTTACTTTTAGTGACCGCTACACCAGTTACCCACTCCCGGGAAAGAAGAGTAACGATCTGCTGTTAGGTACTCGCCATAGGAAACACAACAAAATGAGTCTCCATGGCGCAATGACAGTAGTTGACGGATACTTGCATCTCGGCTGAGCTGCAGAGCCCAATAGAGCATACCGCTCTGCAGTCGCTGCATTTGCGTGAAACCCCCAACGAGGTGCACATAATGAGCCCTTGGCAACGAGCGGAATCGTGTTTGCGCTTGTCTTCGGAGGCGTGTTGGTTGGTATTTTTCTCCGCCGGTCCATACCGGAGAACCATCTGAATGCCGAGTCCAGAACTGTCCTGACAATGAGTCAGGGCATTATCGGGACTATGGTTGCTATTCTTCTGGGGTTGCTGATCGCTTCCGCACAGAGCTCTTATGAAACGCAGCGGAATGGATTGACGGAGTTATCTGCCAAGGTGGTTTTACTTGATAAGATCCTGGCGCATTATGGGCCGGAGGCGAAGGAAGCTCGAGACTCGCTACGTACAACGGTCCGCAACGCACTCACCTATATGTGGCGGCATCAGGCTAACGCCGTTTCCGCATCACAAACACAAAGACTGACGAGCGAAGATGTATATGACAAGATCTTAGAACTTAAGCCCACCGATGAGCCCCAACGCACGCTTAAGATCCAGGCGCTAAACACGGCACTCGAGCTTGGGCGTACTCGCTTGTTTATGAAGGCGCAGGGGAGCAGCTCGATTTCGAGGCCATTACTCATGGTGGTGGTTTTCTGGCTCGTCGTTCTCTTCGCGAGCTTCGGACTGTTCGCCCCAACCAACACAACTGTTATCTCGGCTTTGCTCATTACAGCTTTAACGGTGTCTGGAGCGATTTTTCTGACATTACCTGTAAATCGAGCTGATCATCCGTCTTAATGGGAACGAAACGCATGTTCTGACGTGTCTCCAGACCCGTTCGAGGCGAAAGTCGGAGGAACGGCCTGGAAGTCGAAGCCAAGCTGGTACATGGTCGCCAAAAACGACAGCACCATACAGCGTGAGGTGTGAACGCTTCCTCGCCAAGAGCATGGGTGCCACCATGGTTGAGGCCTCAAGCGGCCACGTGGTGATGCTGTCGCAACCGCAAGTCGTGATCGATGTGATCCGAAAAGCGGTAAGAGCCACTCAGGGACTGACGGCAGCAGCCTAAAGCCGCCAAGTACCCAGTGGGAAACCCCGTTACTAACCCTATTCGTAAAGATTGAGTCCTGCGCGCCACACCGATCCTGAGTGGAATCTGGCGCCCTGCTTTTTAAAGTGATGCCTAGCAGTTTTTCCAGTGGCTACGATTTGAAGCCCGAGATAGCCTCCACCAAGATTCTCTAGGCATTCTCTTCGTCAATTCTGATCAACCTCATCCGCGGAGAGAAGAGTAGAAAGTTCATCTCGAAAACTCAGGAAACGAAGTGAAGGAGATAATCATGTCGAATAAACTTCCCCGTAAGGCGCTTATCGCAGTTTCCAGCTTCAATGGTGCGATCTATCCCGACGGACACAAGACAGGTGTGTTCTTCGTAGAGGCTCTGCATCCGTACGAGGTGTTGACCGCTGCGGGATTCGAGGTGGATCTTGCATCCGAAACCGGCACGTGCGCGTTCGACGATGTTTCGCTTACGCCCCCCTTCTTATCTGGGAGTGAACACGCCATCCTGAAGAATCCGAAACATCCGTTCATGGTCAAGATCAAGTCTCAGCTGAAGAAGGCTTCCGATCTGAAAAAAGAAGACTATGGCTTCTTCTTCGCTTCCGCCGGCCACGCTGCTCTGTATGACTACCCGAAAGCGAAGGGCTTACAGGCAATTGCTGCCGACATCTGGGAGCGCGGAGGCGTCGTGGGTACCGTTTGCCACGGCCCGGCGATCCTGCCGGGCATCATCGACTCCGAGACAGGTAAATCCATCATCTACGGCAAGACCGTGACCGGATTCACGATCGAAGGCGAACTAATCTTCCGAATACTGGACAAGTTGAGAGCGGACGGAGTCGTCCCCGTCATTGACGCCGTCACCGCAGCTGGAGCGTTCTACAGCGGACCGATGAGCGCCTTCGACGATTACTCGATCACTTCAGGCCGCGTCGTGACAGGCACCAATCCTGAGAGCGGTCGCAGCGCTACCGAGCGCGGCGTGAAGGTGTTCGACAATTTAGAATTGTACGCCGCGCTGCCGAAGGCGGCGTAAAGCTGTTCGACAACATACTCCACGAGGAATCACTTTCGTGACGGTTTAGAGTTAATGATCAGCAGCGCCTAAAGGAGGCGACGATGAAGAAGGTCTTGATTACAGGAGCCGGCACTGGTTTTGGACACGAAGTAGCGATGCGGCTTGCCCACAAGGGCTTCGATGTGATCGCCACGGTAGAAATATACGCTCAGGTCCAGACGTTGAAGCGCGAAGCGGCCGCACGCGGCGTCACCCTGCAGGTCGAAAAGCTTGACGTCACGAACGACGGTGACCGAAAGAAAGCACTCGCTTGGAACATCGAGATCCTAGTGAACAACGCCGGGGTTCTCGAGGGTGGATCTGTTCTCGATATTCCGGAGTCAAATATGCGCCACGAATTCGAGGTCAACGTGATCGGACCGTTGCTGTTGACACAGGGGATCGCCAAGCAGATGGTAAAGCGCGGCAAGGGTCGAATCGTGTGGGTGTCGTCTCGCGAGGGCCTGAACGTGAACCCGTTCACCGGAATCTATTCAGCATCGAAGCATGCGGTTGAAGCCATCGCAGAGACGATGAGCTTGGAACTTCAAGAATTTGGCATTGAGGTTGCGACGATCAATCCGGGACCATTCCTTACAGGTTTCAACGATCGCGGTTTTGAGACCTGGAAGAGTTGGGAAGACAATCCGGCCGATCGACTGTTCGACTACTCCAAGTTAGCCTTTCCTCGTGCTCAGTTCGATCCCGAACCAGTTTACGCCACGATGACCGCCGTCGCTGCGGGCGAGATCGACACCTATCGCAACCTCGAGCCCAAGTCGATGCTCGAGGAAACGAAGCACCTCATCGAGGCCCCTTGGAACAAGAAGGTAAAAGACGGCCTCGGCACGCGACCAGCGAGTCTACAGAAGTCATATGAGATGAAGCCCGAGACGCCTGTGGCACGACAAGCGGCGTGAGCTACACAAGGTGGTGTTTTCAGCAACGGCTTCACTACTGACCCGCGTTCCCGTAGGTGAGGTCAAAAACACTGGCTGCGGTTGCGGGCTTTCATACTGCGCTGCAAACGCCTTTGTAAAGGCACAAACCGTCCTGATCAAGAGCGCCTGAGTACTCAACGACTCGAGACAAACAGTGCAGGAACATGCAAAAACGCCGCTTCGGGTGGGCAGATGCCGCGAAGACAATCCGCTGAAATCGATCCAAGCAGCACAAAAGGTAACCGCATGAAACAGGTCGTCGCCCCCCGCATTTCGAAGTGACTCACCAATTCACGACAATGTTTAGACCGGTCGCTACCGCACTCGGCACTGCTTCGTTGCCATTCGGATGGATTAGGAACTGCACATCAGGTTGCAAGAGCAACCCCGGTCTGATCCTCCAACCGTAGTTACACTCCACAGCCATCTCAAACTGCTGAATTCCCGTGGATGGGTTTGGTTGGGCCTCTTCCGCGCGCCGAAGATCTCTGCTATACGAGCCGTAGACTACCGCAACGCCCATGAAGTCCTTGGGACGTCGCCGAAACGGACCGTAGGCGACCAGCCCGGTGTCGAAGAAATACGGTACCTTGTTTACGTTCTGGTTCGGCGCGAACGTGAATGCGCCGAATGCGCCCAAGTGGCGATTCGCCTCCTTGTCGCCCCAACGGAGAAGCGTCTTGTCCCCAAGAATATATAGACCGTAGCGACCGTGCTCGGTCTGAGCCGGTTGGTTCGCGATACCGGAACCGAAGGTCGGCCAAGTTCCGCCGTTGTAATAACCACCGAACTTCAGATTACCGGAAGCAGTAGAGGAATTCGGGTAATTTCTGCGGAAGCCGAGCTCGCCAATCAAAAACAGAGGACCCCGCATCGAGAAATCAAGACCGTGGTGGGTACCGCCTTTCACCGTCGGATCGCCGTTATAGGCACCGACCATCGCGTAGAACTGCCTTGCAGGTTGGAACTTGATGCGCGCACCCCACGTCGTGTCGGGATAGCCGAATGCCCCCGGTGCGTTCAGAAAGATTCCAAGCGGCACCAGGTCAATTCCGACTGAAGTAAATGCCTTGAAGTACTCTGAACCCACAAATTCTTCACTCGAAACACTGTTGATTGTCAGTCGCCCGACGCGGACGCTCAACTTGCCTTCGAATGCCTCCTGCGTATAAGAGAGGTACGTAAGGCGTGGGTGAGCGTCGGCAACGTCGGCGAGTTGCACCGGAAAGCTGTTGCCGACATAGTTCTGCGAGAGGCTTGTACCAAAGTTGACAGCGAAGCCAACGTGAAAGGTTCCACCATGCCAGCCGAGCAGCTTGTCAGGATTCAGACTGACCCCGAAACCCACGAGACTGTAGACGCTCGCGCCACGTTGCAGTCCGCCACTCAGATTTCCAAACGGGTCGCTGATAGAGAGCAAGGCAAACTTGATGCCCTGTTGCGCGAGCCTGGAACGCACGCCCATCCAGTCGCCCAGAAGATATTTGTCGCGAAACTCCTCGCCGTTCTCGGCAGCTGCATTCAGGAAAGGACCGTGGAACTCGAAGTCGGACTTTTCATCGGTTAGTTGTGTGGGTGAGCTGGGCAATGAATTGTCGTGCGGAATTTGTGAGGCCGATTGGACAGCAGCGCCAACGATGGGCACAACACAGAAGACGACTGCTAATCCAACACAGCTTAGAACTGAACGACGGTTGCTTCGACAAACCACTGTTCACGGGAAATACGAAACGATCAACTGTCGGCCAGGCTGAGGCCCTCACCAACCGATCTGGCGAGGACCCCAATAATGCTCGCTGCTGGCGCTTCAGGCCGCTGTCGCCACTGGGGCCAACTCTGCCTTGTATTCCGGCTTGTAGACATGCTGACGAATGAACGCAACCATGTCCTTGGGGCGCTCAACGCGAGCAAGTCCTAAATCGAAGACCAGTTTCGCTATCCGCGCAGCTGTCTGAATCTCTGTTTCCAGGATGTTGGACTGTAGCGGGTACAGCAGTCCTTGCTGGAGCAAGTCGGACGAAACCTCATCCGCTACAGCATGCGCCGCCTCAATGAACATGTCATCGGTCACACGCGATGCTTGTGTGGCAAACACCGCCATTCCAATCGCTGGAAAGATGTAAAAGTTGTTCGCCTGTCCTGGCAGAAACGTCTGACCTTTGAAGTGAACTGGTGGGAACTGCACTCCAGCCGCATAGATAGCTTTTCCGTTTGACCATGTGTACGCCTGCTCGGGTGTGCACTCAGCGTGGTCGGTAGGATTCGATAGTGCGAGGACCACCGGTCGCTCATTGATGCGCGACATGGCTTCGATCACTCTTTCGGTGAATGCGCCGCCTACAGTGCTGACACCGATGATCGTCGTGGGCTTGATGCTCTCGATGGCAGCCACGAAGTCCCGGGTCGGCGCATGCTCATGAGCATATGGCTTCTGGAAGTCGACCAGGTCAGTTCGTGTAGTCTCCAACAGGCCGTTGATGTCGAACATGTATACGCGATCTTGGGCCTGTTTGAGCGTCAGCCCTTCTTTTACCATGGCCGCGCAAAGCAGATCGGCGAGACCGATAGCGGCCGAACCGGCGCCCAGGAACAAGTATTTTTCATCCTTCAGCTTTGTGCCTTTGATCTTGGCTGCGTTGATCATGCCGGCGAGCACGATCCCAGCCGTGCCTTGTACGTCATCGTTGTACACGCAATACTTGTCACGGTAACGCTTTAATAGGTGAACAGCGTCGACACCGGTCCAGTCCTCGAAGTGAACGCAGCACTTCGGGAAGACTTCCTGCACTGCCTGCACGAACTCATCGACGAACGAGTACAGCTCTTCCGTGGAGGGGCGGGTTTTGCGCATTCCCAAGTACAGAGGATCGTGGAGATACTGTTCGTTGTTCGTTCCAGCGTCTAAATACATTGGGAGCAGATATCGTGGCGGCACTCCTGCGCAAGCTGTGTAGAGTTGCAGCTTGCCAATTGGAATCGCCATGCCGTTCGCACCCAAGTCGCCAAGCCCGAGAATGCGGCCTGCATCGGTCACGCAGATGAACCGGACATCTTTCTTCGGCCAGTTCTTCAGGACGTCCTTTACTTTGCTGCGGCGGGCCATTGAGAGATACATACCGCGCGGCTGACGATAGATGTGCCCGAATTTCAGGCAGGCTTCGCCAATGGTCGGGTCATACACGATCGGCAGAAACCGTGCCGGGTCGGACATAACCGTGCGATAAAAAAGCGTTTCGTTGTGATCGAGCAAATTGATCAAGTAAATGTAGCGTTCCAAATCGGTGTTCTTTTGGGCGAGTTGCAGCATCACTCGCTGCAATTGCAGATCTTCAGTTTCGGTCGCGTCAGGAACAAGGCCAACAATTCCGAGCGACTCTCTTTCGTCTTCGGTGAAAGCGGTTGATTTGTTGAGTTCTGGGTCCTGCAGAAGGTCGATACCACGTTTCGCGAAAGCTGCCATGGAGATACTCCTTCTTTTGCTCGTATGCTATGTGTCTGATTAGCTGGCCCTGGCGACGTAAGGGTGAACCATTTTCCCTGGGTCAACGATGCGATCGAACTCTTCTTCATTCACGAATCCCAACTTCAGCGCTGCTTGCTTTAACGTGAGATCGTTGTTTAACGCGTAGTGCGCAATCTTGGAAGCTTTGTCGTAGCCGATTACAGGCGAGAGTGCAGTCACCAGCATGAGAGAGCGCTCAACATACTCTTTGATCTTCTTTAAATTCGGCTTTGTGCCTTCGATCAGGAATTTGCGGAAGTTCGTGCAGCCATCAGCCATGATGGTTACGGAGTGAGTGACGTTGAAGATGATGAGCGGTTTGTAGACATTCATTTCCAGGTAACCGCCCGCGCCACCGAAACCGACAGCGACATCGTTGGCCATCACCTGCACGGCGATCATCGTCAGTGCCTCGGCTTGAGTTGGATTTACTTTGCCTGGCATGATCGAGGAGCCCGGTTCGTTGGCTGGAATGATCAGTTCGGCAAAACCCGCACGTGGACCGCAAGACATCAGGCGAATGTCGTTGGCAATCTTGTAAAGCGACACCGCCAAAGTGCGCAGGGTGGCGGACAGTTGAACCAAGTCATCATGCGCACCCTGCACTGCGAATTTGTTTGGCGCGCTCGTGAACGACAGACCTGTCAGTTTGGCGATTTCGGCGGCGGCAGCAGAGCCGAAATCCGGGGCCGCATTGATACCGGTGCCGACTGCTGTGCCTCCGAGCGCAAGGCGGTACACGCCTTTCAGCGCATCTTCGATCCGCTGGAGATCGTCCGTGAGGACGCCTGAGTAGCCAGACCACTCTTCACCTAGCGTAATTGGTGTCGCATCCTGCATATGGGTGCGACCGATCTTGACGATGTTCTTCCACTCCTCGACTTTGGCAGCGATCGCGTCGGCTAGCGCTTTGACCGACGGAATCAGTTTTTGTTTCACGCTAGTTGCCGCGGCGATGTTCATCGCCGATGGAAACGAGTCGTTCGAGGATTGCGACATGTTGACGTGATCGTTCGGATGAACCGGAGTCTTGCTTCCCAGCGGCGTGCCTGCCAGCTGGCAACATCGATTGGAAATCACTTCATTCACATTCATATTGAATTGGGTTCCACTTCCCGTCATCCAGACGTGCAGCGGAAACATGTCGTGATGCTGGCCGGCAAGAATTTCATCACAGGCGTGAGCGATGAGTTTGTACCGCTGAGTATCCAGCCGCTTGGCGGCATGATTAACAATGGCAGCAGCCTTTTTCAAGACCGCATAAGAGCTGATCATTTCTCGTGGGATCAGATCCGTGCCAATGCTGAAGTGCTCCAGCGAGCGCTGCGTCTGAGCACCCCAGAGTTTGCTGGCTGGTACGTCTACCTCGCCGAGGCTGTCCGTCTCTTTTCGAACATCTTGCTTCTTGAACCCGTGAACCGTAGATGTACTCATACATGCTTCCTTCCTTCAGATTTCGGACGGCGCCACAGTTCGAGTGCTGCCGGGCGGCGTCCAGAATTCACCAAGAACAATCGAGATCGCAGCCAGGACTAAGGGGAAGGTCAGTGCCCATAGTCGCAAATAGATTTCAAGAATTGCGCCCAAGCACAATCCGAGCATAAATCCGACAACTGAGAATGAAGTCAGACTTGCACGATGTCGCACTCGCGCAAGTTCGGCGGGTTCTCTGTGTCCTCGGGCTAGGGTTGCGAGATCAATCGTTAGTTGAGTCGTATTCGTCGTCATCACAGCGGTCGACGGGTCGCCCGGCAGAGCAAGTTTCACGAGGGCGTTCTGTGTGGCCATTGCTGCGACTCCGAGCATGCCGACGAAAACAGCCATTCCACTATCGGGGTTGCCGAAAGGGCCGAATACGACACCGAACCCGCAGAAGGCGGCAAGTAGGACTGCTTGCAGGACGAGCAACGCTCGTCGAGCTAGCGGCTGCACCTTCCCAATGAACGCCCAAGTCACGATACCGAGAACGATCACGAAGATTGGAACCGCGAGCAAAGGACCTATCTGGCCGAAGCCACCGGTTATGTAATGTGCAGCCAGAACGACCAGGTTTCCGGTGATGTGCGCTGTGAATAACCCGCCGAGTGCAAGAAAACCGATCACGTCGACGGCACCCGCAGTCATACTCAGAGCCGTCGGAAGTAGCCAATTTGCTGAGGCGACTTTCTGATGATGTCTCACCGATTCGCGGTTGTCGCATTGGCGATTTAGTACATCCATGCCGCTGCTCTACTGGGCGCGTGGGATTTGTTGTATGTGAGCTACGAATCGAAGCTCGCTCGATGTAGCTCTGAATCCGATTGAGCGAATGTTGCTTGCGAAATCTGCTGACTGGTGCTGAAACCTGCTTGGACGTGCGTTTCTGGTGCGACGTTCCCCGAATTTATGAATTCGATCCTTGCTTTTTGGTTATCTAGACGAGAATGCCTCTACACAAATTTAAGAAGACGAGAATGCCTCTACACAGATTTAAGCGCTTGATCTGCATCAGATAGCAACCGTGTCCATCTCTCGGAGAGGCAGCGCTGTCAGCATGATCTTGAGGGCGTGTTGATGAAGGAGAAGGGTAGCAGGTACGGAGAATCGTGGATCACGGTCAAGGATCGATCCTACGCACAGCTCAAAGGACGTGACGAGTTGTTTGATCGCAAGTGACCCGTCGTATAATCGCTCTCCGTTATGGGGATCGCGTGTAGGTTAGATCTACAGAAAAAGAGGCTGTGGTGCAAGGTCGAAGGAGAGGTGACGTACGAGGAAATGTACAACCATCTCATCGAGGAGCGGAAGGCGCATGGCCTGAGTTACCCTGAAGTCGTAGACGCACGTACCGCTGTTCCCGCTCTTACTTCTGCGGACGTTCGCAGCCTTGTCGGATTGCTTCGCGCCTTGGGTCACAAGAACGACCTCGGCCCAACAGCTTTCTTAGTCGCCACTGAGGTCGCCTATGGGATAGTCAGGATGGTGGGGATGCTAGTTGGTGATCTGTGCCAAGTCGCGCCATTTTGGTCAGAAGACGAAGCCGAGTACTGGATTCTGCGCGAACTCAGGGGCGACTCGTCGAGTCACCATGCGTAATCCGCAGATGACCGGGAGGCTTCTTGATCCCGAAGAGGTCGAGGTGTTCAGGCTTTACATTAGCCAACACATCGGCGGGGAGGCGTGACTAGAAAACTGACAGGTTTAACCAGAGCTGAGTTCGTCATAGTCTTTTAGCCCACAATCTTCGTTATTCCATACCTGCTCTGCCTCCATCAGTTTTGGGGCAGGTATCAGACACTTGCGGTGACAATTCGGAACCAGAGACACAAGTAATTACCTTCCCAAGCACCGGAGTGGATAGATGAGGTCGCGCAGAGGGAACGACGTCATCTCTCGAAAAAATGGAATGGCAAGAAGGGTGGGGTCGTTGGTCCATTAGCGATCTCACCCTCTCACCCGCAAGTTCAGGGAGAGATCAGGCTGGAGGCAATCTGCATGGTATTCGGTGTCACACTCGCGGAATACACACTGCTCACCTGCTGTTTGGAAGGGAAGATGACTGATGGAGAGATTCGAGCCAGCATGGGCATGGACGCTGATGAGTTCGACCGACTTGTGGCGCGACTGAGCGAGAAGGATCTGATCGGGCGCAGGAAAGGGATGTTCATCGCCAGCATTGAGGGCAGATCGGCGTATTACGAAGTGCCGCCCATGGCCGCTTAGTGCTACTCTCCGTGATGGGGGCGACGATTCACAGCTTGGCAGAGGATACACGTAACGAGTTTCACTCGTGCGTGCTTTCTGTCGCTTTCCGAGATACCTGCTTCAAGGCAGAGATAAATGACTGCGCCGATGCAGGGGGCTTCACTTGGCCATCCAAGACTTGCGTGAAGGATGTGTGTTTGCCGTACTGATTATGAATCATGTCCTCGTCCGCGCTTATCTTCGATCCTTCCAGATTAGCGCCTGCGTACGCGCCTTTGGAACGTGAATAAGATAGGACTGGCGCTTTCCAGCCCGTCGTTTCGCTTGCTGCCGCACCGCTGC
>CAYNPS010000088.1:6947-14541 GCA_964399125.1 uncultured Terriglobales bacterium | reverse complement strand
GCGCCAGACGCAGCTCGTCGCCGGCAGCGGTGAAGATCGCGCGCGCGCGATCGGCAGCAGCGAACGCCTTCTCGTACTCGCCACAAAGCATTAGAGGAAGGATCGAAACACTCAGGCTGCGACCGACCTCGGTCGTGTTGCGCAGTCTTTCCCATGCAGCAATTGCACTGTTGTGCAGTTCGATTGACTCACGATATCGTCCAATGGCGTAGAGGGCGTTGGCTTTGCCCCGGATTGCATAAGCGAGCGATCCCTCGTCGCCCACAATCTCCGACATCGCGATTGCCGCCTCTGAGAGCGACAATGCCTCCTGCGTGTTCACCCGCACGCGCTCTCGTGCGACATCGACAAGCTGAATGACTAATTCGGAAGAAATTTCGCAACGGTACCGATCAAGCAGCTGCTGCCGCTGTGCCGGATCAGACGCTTCGGCGAAGGCGCGTACCAGGTCCTCGCGCGAGCTCAGTGCAGTGGCGCTGCTCATCGCCGCGTCTTCCGGGTGAAGCCAAGCGATTCAAGCTGCTTGCGGAGTTTGTCTAGACAGCGGCCGCGGATGAAGCCAATCGATCCCGTAGCCAGTCCAAGCTCGCTCGCAATCTCGTTGTACGGACGCGCGGGCAATTCGAAGAACAACATGCGAATCATCTGCGCGCATCGTGCAGGTACGCCGCCGATTGCATCACGCAGGATTTGCTCCTGCTCGACTTCTTCTATGATCCGGTCGGCTCCCGGTGAAAGCGGCAGGTGGTCGTCCGAGATTTCGTCATCGATAAACCGGCTCTGCTTCTGCTTCAGCCGGGCGCATTTGTGCAACGTCGTCTGAATCAGCCACTTGGGCAGCGCCCGCGGTTCACGCAGCCGCGCCAACTCGGAATACAAGTCAACGCAGACTGCCTGGAAAATGTCATTGGCGTCATCCCGCGAGAGATTCCACTTTACCGGAATCGAATAGATCAGCTTCTTGTACTTATCGATCAGCGCAGACCACGCCTCTTCGCTGCCGGCAAGACACTCGCGGACCAGACGCTCGTCGCTCCAGGCACTCTTCCGTTCCAATTCGGGTTTGGACGCGGCGATCATTCTCCTGAGCTTACTCCTTCCCGGCGAAAGTAGAGTTCATCCGCGTCCCGGAAAAGCACGCATCGAGTAGAATCGAACAGCCCGTTGCGAGCAGGCGCTCCCATGCATGTCAGTGCTTTATGCATAGCTCTTCCCCGATTCGATACGAGTGAAGTCCAGCGCGTCAGCCAGCGCAAAATAAGAGGCCGAAAAGAGCACGAGAACGACTGCGGGAGCAGCCATCCACCAATATGAACTCATCACCTGAACGTGCTGGAACGCAGACAGCATATTTCCCCAACTGGGAACTGGCTCGTTCATCCCGAGCCCTAGAAACGAAAGCGTCGCCTCGGCAGTGATGAATTGCGGGACCAGGATCACCGCTTGAGTAATGACGATTCCCAGTGCCTGTGGAAGCACGTGGCGACGCAATACATACCACTCCGAAGCCCCAAATCCGCGTGCAGCCATTACGAATGGACGCTCTTTCGCGCTGAGCACCACGCCACGAATAAGACGTGCAGGGCGAGCCCATCCCATCACCCCGATTACCGCAGAGATTAGCAGGAAAGTCTGCGTTGCTCCGAGACGTAACGGCAGAACAGCGCGTAGCGCCAGGAGCAAGTAGATCCATGGCAGCGCCAACACCAGCTCGGCTCCTCGCATAACGGCAGCGTCAACAAACCCGCCGAACTGTCCGGCAATCGCGCCCAAGAAGCTGCCTAGCAGCAAGGACAGCAGAGTAGACATCAACGCTGCCGCGATCGAGATCCGGCCGCCATAGAGGACACGTGAGAAGATGTCACGTCCAAACCCATCAGTGCCAACTAGAAAAATCTTGCCAGGTTCAGCAACGGCGAATGCATGTATTCCGCCGCCGCTGTGAATAAGGAATTGAACCGGACATGCGATCTTTCGGTTTTCCCGATATGAAAATCCATCATTATCAACTACAGCCAAACTATAGACGAACGGACGCAGATGGAGGTTTCCATCTGCGCCCACAAAATGAATGCGCGTTGGCGGAGCGTAAGCGAAGTCACGATGCTGTTCGGCGGGCGGATATGGAGCCACAAATCCGGCGAGCAGCAAGACTGCATTCGCGAACACGAACATTGCCAGCGCCACCGCTGTTCCCTTTTGCTTCAGCATTCAGCCCTCACTCGCGGATCGGCCGCGTACAGAAGCAGGTCGGCAATCAAATTTGAAGCGATCAAAAATACGGAGAACAGCATTACAACTGCCATCACCACGTGGAAGTCGCGAACATAAATAGCATCGAGAAATAACGGACCGACTCCCGGCCAACCTGTGATCACCTCAACCAGGAATGAACCGCTTACCACGCCAGCCAGAGACAAACCAAAGAGAGAGACCAGTGGATTCGCCGCGGCCGGTAAGGCATGTCGCAGCAGCAGACGCCTATCTCCAATTCCATGCCCCCTCGCAGCCTGCACAAACGGAGAATGCCAGGCTTCATTCATTGCAGAACGAATGTGTCGGAACAAAATTGGGAAAGCTGCCACGGCCAGCACAAGGGCAGGAATGGCGAGATGATCAAAAGTGCTTTTGAGCGTTTCTCCAGCGTGTTGCGTTCCTAGATCCGCCGAAGAATCTCCGAAGTGTGCCGCCAGAAGAATAAACAATAGTGCCAGCGCTAGTTCAGGAGTTCCCAGCAGCAAAGTAGATGACGCAACGAAAAGGCGATCCAACCAGCGCTGCGTTTTATACCCACTCCAGATTCCGCATGGTAGAGCCAACGCCCATGCGAGGAGCATAGAAGTCGCGCCGAGGAGCAGAGTGTTCCCAAGCCGCTCCCAGATCAGTCTGCTCACCGGCAGGTTGTAGGCGAGCGAATAACCAAAATCTCCGACAGCCACCGATTTGAGCCAGCGGAAGTAGCGCACGGGCAGAGGCTGATCGAGTCCGTACTGCATGCGCAAAGCGGCGATGGTTTCTGTCGAGATTTGCGGATTGAGCTTCATCTCATCGAGAAAACTGCCGGGAGCAATCTGCGAGATCGCGAATGCCACCACGGAAATCGCGATCAGCAGCGCAACCGAGTGCACCAGGCGGCGCTCGAAATAGCGTGCGACTCTCATTCAGACTCCGCCAGCACGAGCTCCCGTTTCTGCAGAATCAAGACTGCGATCTGACCAGTTCTGTCTTGCTGGATCGAGAGCACCCCCCGCTTGGTCTTCCTGCACAATCTTTCCGTCGCGCATTACCACGACTCTGTCCGCTACTGCCGAAACCAACTCGAGATCGTGCGAGATGAGCAACTGTGTAATGCCAAGTGTCGCTTTCAGCTCGCGCAGCAGCGATAGAATCTCGGCTTGCGTCTCAGGATCCAGCCCGGCGAGTGACTCATCGAAGATGAGAAGCTTCGGTTCGAGTGCTAAGGATCGAGCTATGACCAGCCTGTGCTTCTGTCCGCCGCTGAATTTATGGCAGGAGCGATCGGCGTCTGCCGGATCGAGACCCACTCGGCGCATCAATTCTTCGGCGGCTCTGCGTCGTTTGGTCCGCTCTCCAATGCCTTGAATCAGCATTGGCTCTTCAATCGCTTCAGCCGCCGTAAGGCGTGGGTTGAGCGCTGCGGCTGGATCTTGCGCGACGTACTGCAACATCGGCCGATACTTTCGCAGCTCTTCGCGCGTCGACCGCAGCAGATTCTTGCTTGCAAGGAAGATTTCACCCGCATCGGCTTCCTCGAGCAATGCAAGGCAGCGAGCAAGAGTGGATTTCCCAGATCCGGAAGGTCCAACTAACCCAACGATCATAGCGCGATAGATTTTCAAGTTTATGCAGTCGAGGGCCTGCTTTTCTGTGCGTCCAAAGGCAAAGAGGCCGCGAGTGCGATAGCGTTTGCTGAGATTGCGAATCGTAAGCAGAGGCTCTTGCAATTGCAGATCGACAACGAACTTATTAGGGATCGGCTTCGTGATAACAGGCTCAGGACCGTCCGGTTGCTGTAGCTGAGGCAGCTCGACCACGCGATCGGCAATTGCTGAAGTAACGCTGCGATCGTGGCTGATCAGGAGAAACGCTGTGCCAAACTCTCTCCGCAAGTTGGCGATCAAGGTAAGAATCTCGGTCTTCAACGCCGGATCCAGACTCGCTGTCGGTTCGTCTGCAATCACAAGCTGTGGCCTGCAAATTAACGCTTGAGCGAGAACAACTCGGTGCCGTTCACCGCCGCTCAATTCATGTGGGTAGGCGACGTAGTACCGTTTTGGTTCTAAGCCAACTCGTTCCAGCATGGCAGAGGCTTCAACTTTGTCATCAGACAAGCCATGCGCGCGAGCAACCTCTGCGATCTGATCTCCGACTCTCATCACGGGATTAAGCGCGAGAGCCGGTTCCTGGTAAATGATGGAGATCCGCTTGCCTCGAATGCGCCGCAGCTCTCGATCAGAGAGCCGAAGAAGGTCTCTGCCCTCGAATAACACGGAGCCGCTGACTCGTGCTTCCGGCGGCAATAGTTTCAAGATTGCTAGCGCGGCACTGGTTTTCCCGCAGCCTGAGCGGCCCTGCATCCCGAGGATCTCGCCTGCATAAACGTCGAAGCTGACGGCTGGCGTGCCGCCATCGATTTCACCGCGTGTGCCTCGCCCGTAGGACACACGAAGATCGCGCACCTCGAGCAATACACGAGATGGGGACAGGACCTGCAAGACGGCGACACTGCCTCCGCGCGGGCACACTACGGCGCTCTGCGAGATGAGGTAAGTATTTCCAATCTAAGGACGATCTGCGCCCGAGAAGCCAAATGGCTGCATCACTTTAGTAATGTTGCTGGTAGCTCAGGACTTCAGGAGCGGCCCAAACCATGAATGCTGCCGAACATTTTGATGATAAATCTCGTGCTGAGCGGGAACTTCTGTCTTGGTCATGGAGTCTGTCCGAGGAAGGAGCTCGTCTATGCAACGCCAGCTTCATTTCACCCCTGCAATCGCAGCGATCACATTCGTTCTCTGTCTTGCCGGATTCGCCTTTCTGATCCTCGTTTTGTTGCCATCCCCATATGCGCAGCAGCTCTTGCCGATTACTCCCACAAGCATCGGACACGGCGCACTGCACTTGGGAAAAGCGGCTGTGCTGATAGTCCTTCTAGGCTATGGAGCTGGAATTCTCGGCTGGCTGGGAACGTTTGGACTGAGATGCGACGGAATGCACAGACTCTCATCTGTGCTTGATCGTCCTAAATACTAGACAGGCTACTCGGCTCCTGCGACTGCGAGGCGCGCCGGAGTAAAGCCCTGGTAGGAAAGTTCGCACGTCGAAGTTGCCACCAGGAACGCGCCTTCGGGAAATTCTCCACTCACCAGCAGCGCCTTCTCAATACAAGCAACATTAGTAGCGTGGCGCTCACAGACGAATACGTGCAGGCGGGAGTTATCGGAGAACTGGAATTCGACGCGGTGGGTACGGCGACTCGAGCACGGCTGTGGCGGATTCACAAGGTTCATTTGACAGATACTGGAAAAAACGTTCGCCATGCCGATTCGGCCCTCCTATAGTGAAGCGGTTAATTAAAACGTTTTAGTCAAACGATTTAGTCGCGTCAAAGAGTACTGGACGCGATAGGCTGTGTCAAGCGGCAAATGCGTGGAAATTTCGGATATTTCGCCCTAACAGCCTGGCCGCGAACGCAACATAATCGCACCAACGAAACAGCAATGAACCGATGTTGCGTTAAATGAAACTACTCTGGATCGAGATTAACGTTCTCCAGCCAAGTAGCGACAGCCTTTCGGCCCCATGCGCGCCGAGTGCACAGCCCCAGCGGGAACATCGCAGCGTTCGCCGCGACGATAGGTCCGCTGTTCGCCGCTTCTGACGAGTGTCATTTCGCCATTAAGAATGATGTGAGCAGTTTCAGTGGGATGAGTGTGTTCGGGATAGAACGTGTTCGGCGAGTCCTCCCAAACATAAGTCCTGCGGAACCCTTCGGAATGAAGTTTCCCCTGCAGTTGTTCTTCTTCGGAACTTTGCTTCGAGAACATCTGACTTTTCGTTAGAAGGTTCGCTCAAATGTAAGCGCGCTCTTGCATGCGAATCGCGCGATAGCGCGCGAATGCCTTCCGTTCGTCTTCGAGGCCAAGCAACGTCCGCCAGGTGCATCCCCGAAATGTGTGCAGAAGCATCTTTCTACCCTGTTTCAGCACAAATTTTGGGTTGCGCACGAGTGCGATGGGAAAGTGCGCCAGCTTCATCCAGCGCTCCGCCCGCCAGCGCATGAATTCGATCTCCTCAGCCGGCAGTTTCTCCGAACGAACCACCGCAGTAGTGCCGTCGTATTCTTCGACTCGCTCGTTAATGATGAGATTGCGCTCGCGAAAATCCACAGTCATCGGTGTGCCGGGGTATGGCGTGGGATGTTGAATGTAAGGCCAGTCGATATACCGGCGCGCGAAACGCAGGTTCGTTTCTACGGATTCCCGCGTATCGCCTGGATTTCCCACGATCAGCCCGCCGACTACGTACATCTTGTTGCGGTGAATATACTCAATGGCTCGCATCGTCGCATTGCCGATCCTCTGGCCATTTTCGCGCAGGACGTTCTTCGAACTGGCACGCAGGAACTGGAGATCGTCTTCCAAAATGTTCTCGATTCCTAGAAAGACATATTTGAATCCCGCCTTGCGCATCAGCGGCGCCAACGTCTCGCCATGATTCGCAATTGCTGAGGTCATTCCCTGGATGATGTACTCGATATCGTTCAGACCGGCAGCCACGATCGCTTTGCACAGCTCTTCGAAGCGATGGACGTTGAGAGTGATGTTGTCGTCCACGAGAAAGATCGTTTGGGCGCCGTGCTCGCGCGCGTCGCAAATGTCGGTGAGCACGCGGTCAAAGGAATATGTATGAAAGTTGCGTCCGCGCATCTGGATGATCGAGCAGAAGCTGCAATCGAACGTGCATCCGCGCGACGTTTCAACTACATCAACTTGCCGCCCTAGCATGGTGTAGCCACGCAGCATCCGTGAGTCCCGATTCGGGAGGCGGATGTCATCTCCTTCAAGGCTGTGCACGCCGCGAGCGGGCGTTTCGTGCCATTCGCCATCATCTCTGAAGCAAAGCCCGGAGATCTGCTCGAAAGGTTCGCCGTTCTCAATGGCACGCACCAGTTCCCGAAACGTAATCTCGCCCTCGCCGCGCACGATGAAGTCCACGTTCGAGCCTTCATGCATGTAGGCTTCGGCAGCAAGGCTGGGATCATAGCCTCCCATCACGATCTTCACATCCGGCTTGAGAGAGCGCAGCAGGCCAGCAATCTTCAACGCAGTCTTGCGCTGAAAGGTCATCACGGACAGCCCAATGACCTCGGGATCGAGCTCGCGCATCAGCCTCTCGATCGTCGCGCGCACTTTCTTCTGAACCAGAATCAGATCGGCGACAGCAACGCGATGGTGCGAGTCGACGTTTCCCGCTAACGACGCTAGCGCGCCGTTAGGCATGCGAATGGCAACCGTGGGCATGTGCTCGAAGGAATCGGGCATCGAGAGCAGAAGGATGTTCATGCGGAATC
>CAYNPS010000088.1:0-6847 GCA_964399125.1 uncultured Terriglobales bacterium | reverse complement strand
GGCATGTGCTCGAAGGAATCGGGCATCGAGAGCAGAAGGATGTTCATGCGGAATCCTGATGAATGGGCCCGAGCCGAGTTATTAGGAGTTAACAATACTCCTACTGGGCGACGTGGAGGAGAGTCGGACGAAGATTTGGGCGGCGGAAACTTAACTCAACTGTTCCAAACCGCACTTTCAGGGGTCGTTTTTTCAATATTTAGGCCACCTTTGACACTGTCATCCCTGCGAGCGCCGCGATTGGGGTGGGGCCATTCACAGGTTGGTGTTGCGCTCGCGGGGATCTGATGTTCGCGGCCGATAACAACAGCAGGTCCCCCTCAGCGCAAACCATCTTTTGGAATTGGAAATGATTTTCGTTGCGCTGAGAGGGATGACAGTGTTTTAGAACGTTGCGCGGAATGCGAATCTTATCGGAATCAGACGATGAACTAATGCTTAATCACCCACATAACCCAGCTTGCGAGAATGGTACCTACCACGAAGAACGCGAAGCATTTGGCTCCGTACTGGACCATGTCGCGAGGGGTGGTGCGCTGGGTAATACCGAAGACGATCGAAGCAAAGAAGGCGAAGATGAGCGCCGCGCTGAAATGGGAAAGTTGAATCGTCATTCCTTCTTTCCTATCGCAATATCGTAGGCATCGACAGCGCTAATCACGTTCAACAATCCCGCGACGATGATGAACTTCGTTCCGTAATCGGCGGAGGCAAGCTGAATCGCTCCCTTGCCCCAGTCCATCATGTGCGTGACGAAATAGAGGGCACCGGCGCCGAGATCGCCGACAAAGCCGAGCATATCGAGCAGATCGCCGCCGTTTGGTCCATACACCTTGCCTTCCATCAGCACGCCGAGAACGAACATAGCGAATACGCAGACCATAAGAATCAGTCCGCGCACCCAGCGCCGCTGAATCAGATGACCTGCTCCGGGCACGAGCCAGCCGACCACAGGCGCGACCAGCGCCATGGTATTGGGCTCCTGCTCAGCAAGAATGGCATCAGCTTTCGATCGAGATTGCGGCATGTAAAGAAATGCGTAACAGACCTAAGAGAAGTTTATCAGCTTGGAAGCTGAACGAGGACCGTGGAGGCAGAGATGAGGCAGGACCTGCGGCCGCCCTCGGCCGGGTTTTCTGGTTGTGGAAGCAATTTACCGCATCCAAACGAAACCCATGTCAAAGCGCGCATGGGCCTCAGAGTATTGCCCCTGAAACATTACGCAGCCAGCACATCCGGCTGAGGCACTTTCACGACATCTTCTTCCGCGCTCTCGGTCAGCAACGGCTTGCCTTTTCGGAGCACGTGCTCGAGCCATGCTCCTGCTGCCTGAGAGGTGATTACGGCCAAGAGAATGAGTGTTGTGTAGAACGGCGCATTGATGATGCCGGCTTCGTACGCCACGCTGGCAAGCACGATGCCCGGTCCACCGCGGGCATTCGTGGCGACCGCCAGATTGAGGCAGCTCGGAATCGAGAATCCGGCCAGCTTGGCTCCGGCGAGTACGGAGATCAGCTTGATTACGCAAGCCGCGACAAGAAATCCTGCAACCATGGTGAGATCGAACGTCTTGCCTAGATCGAGCTTGTATCCCACCAGCGCAAAGTAAAGAGGAATAAAACAGCCGAAGGCAACGCCCTTTACCTCGTCCAGGGATTTCGTCATGCGCAGCGAGTCATGCGGCACGGCGAAGCCGGCGAGAAAGGCCGCGAGCACCAGGCTGACGTTCATCGCCGCCGCCAGCGCCACATAAGCAAACAGCAAGAGAATCAGATAGGCGGTGGTCGAATGCTGCGCAAAAACATTCCATCGAGGGCGATGCAGTCGCCGCGCAAGCCTTGGAAAGAGCACCAGTCCTGCAGCGAAGTAAACCAGTGTCAGGGTCACACGTTGAGCAATTACATGCGTGGGAAGCGCCTTCGACTCGGCCAGCGCCGTCGCAATCGCCAGCACTGCCCAGAGCACCACGTCTTCCATGACTGCGACGCCGAGAATCAGCTTGGCAAAGCGCGTGTGCAGGATGTGAAGATCGTGGAAGATGCGCGAGATCACGGGAATCGAAGTCACAGCCGTGCCAATGCCGATCACCAACACGAGCGCCAGCCGATTCTGTGCCGTTCCCATTAAGGAATCGAGTCTCAGGCGCATGCTCAGCAATAACGCAACAATGAAGGGCAATCCCGTTCCGACAATTCCAATCCAAGCCACTGGCTTGCGCTCTTCGCGCCGAAACAGTCCCTGAGTCTCTGCCCCAGAGAGAAACATCAGCATCAGCAGGCCGATCCAATACAGGACATCGAGCGCCGGGCCCGACAACGAGCTGTTTGTGCCTGCTTGCAGCTTCAACAACGATGGCCCAACCAGCAGTCCCCCGAGGATCTCGCCAATCACGCGCGGCTGCCGCAAGCGCGCGAACAAACTGCCAAAAAGATGAGCGGAAGCAAGAATGATAAGAACGAACAGGATGAGTTGACCGACAGCAATTTCAGACATAGGGCCCGTGGATCAGCAGGCAAGAGCACCTGCGCAAAGTCATGAGATGTGAGTGAGAGCTGCTGTGCTGCCTACGAGCTGCCAGCTACCGGCTGCCAGCTACCAGCAAAAGCGCACACAAAAACCTTCCCCGCAGATCAGCGCGCAAGCATCCGCGAGCTTCGCGCCATCGTGGTGTTAGCTGGAAGCTGGCAGCTGGTAGCTGAAAGCTTTTTCTCAAACGATTTTGTCGCGCTCTCCAGCGGCTTCCACAACTTCCGTAAACGCGAAATGATTTAGGATAAAAATGATCCCAAAACGCAATGACAGCTTCTCCCGTAGTCACGCCTCCTGCCACTTCAAAACGCAAGGCCAAGATTGTTTGTACCCTCGGACCGGCAAGCAGCTCCGCATCCATGATTCGCGACCTTATTCGCAGCGGCATGGATGTCGCTCGACTGAACTTCTCGCACGGAACGCATGAAGAAAAGGCGCGCCTGATAACCACCATCCGGGAAGTGGCTGCGGCAGAAAACAAGCCCATCTGCATTCTGCAAGATCTGCAAGGTCCAAAAATTCGCACGGGACGCCTCAAATATCGCACGCCAGTTGCTCTCAAGGCTGGCTCGCGAATCACCATCACTCCCCGCGATGTCGCCGGCACTTCAACTGTCATCTCCACGACTTTCAAGACCCTGGCCCGCGAAGTTCAGCCTGGCGCTCGCATCTTGCTGTCTGACGGACTCATCGAGTTGCACGTACGTTCCATTCAGGGCGACGACGTTGAATGCGACGTGGTCAATGGTGGCATGCTTGGCGAGCATAAAGGCATCAATTTGCCGGGAACCGTCGTGAGCGTGCCGTCGCTGACAGAAAAAGACGAAAAAGATCTTGAATTTGGACTGGCACACGGTGTGGACATCATTGCTGTCTCGTTCATCCGCACCGCTGCGGATGTGCAGGCAGTACGTGAGAAAATCCGCCACGCCCATGCCGACGTATGGGTCGTCGCAAAGCTGGAAAAGCCGCAGGCGATTGAGCATTTGGAAGAAATCCTGGAGATCTCCGATGCAGTGATGGTCGCGCGCGGCGATCTCGGCGTGGAGATGCCGCCCGAGAAAGTCCCGATCATTCAAAAGCACGTCATCCGCCGCGCCGCCGCGTGGCGCAAGCCCGTAATCACGGCGACCCAGATGCTGGAATCGATGATCGAGAATCCGCGTCCCACGCGCGCCGAAGCCAGCGACGTTGCCAACGCGATCTTTGATGGCAGCGATGCCGTAATGCTCTCCGCTGAAACGGCCAGCGGCAAGTATCCGCGTGAGGCTGTGCGTATGATGGCCAAGATCGTCAGCGAGACCGAAGCCCAGGTAGCCGCTGAGCCCGCGCACCGCCGTCGCTCGAACGGAAAGCTCTCGATTTCAGAAACCATTTGCGAATCGGTCGCACACGCTGCGCAGGAACTTGATATGCGCGCGATCTCGGTCTATACCGAAACGGGAACGACGGCGCGACTCATCTCAAAGTACCGTCCTAAAACGGATATCTACGCCTTCTCTTATGTTCCCACCGTATGCAGCCGCGCGAACCTGCTATGGGGAGTGACTCCGATCCAGTGCGATCACACGCCGGCGACAGAAGACATGGTTCGCGGAGCCGAACGCCTCCTGTGGCAGCGCGGAATCGTCCACAATGGCGACGTGATCGGCATCGTCGCCGGAACACGCACTGCCAGCGGCTCGACGAACTTCCTCCGCCTTCACGTAGTTGGCAGTATGGATTTCGCCCTGGACGGGACCGGCGATCGCAGGCGCACGCCCCGTGCTGCTCCCGCGAAAGCTGGCGCGGAGAGACGCAAGAGCTAGACGCCGTTCTGTCACATACGCCTAGGCCATGGCTGCTTCGGTGAAGCGTGCCGCTTCAATTCGTCGACATCCTCGAATGCTAATCTTGTGTGCATGAAAGAACAGGTACGCACACAAGGCGCGCCGCAGGCGATTGGTCCATATTCACAAGCCGTGAAGTCTGGAGGATTTCTCTTTGCCTCAGGACAGGTTGCGCTCGATCCCACCGGGAACATGATCAAAGGCGCCATCGCGGAGCAGACGGAGCAGGTGCTGAAGAACATCTCTGCCGTGCTCGCCGCGGCCGGCACCAGCCTCGATAAAGTCGTGAAATCGACGGTTTTCCTGAAAGACATGAATGACTTCGCGAAGATGAACGAGGTATATGCGAAGTACTTATCGGGCGACGGCAAGATTTCTCCCGCGCGCTCCACTGTAGAAGTGGCGCGACTGCCGAAAGATTCGCTGGTTGAAATCGAAGTGATCGCCCTCCTCTGATGACAAATTCCCAAAATGGAGTCCAGCTTTCTCTGAAGGGGAAGGTGGCGCTGATCACGGGCGGCTCACGCGGTATCGGCGCTGCGACGGTGAAGATGTTCTGCGAGGCTGGCGCAAAGGTAGTCTTCAACTATCAGAAGGCGCGCGATGCTGCAGAGCGAATTGTCTCCGAATGCGGAGCGCCGGTGTGCTCTGCGATTCAACAGGAATTGTCCTCTGTAAATGACGCGAAACAGCTAGTTGAAGCGGCGGTCAAAAAGTTCGGCAGGCTCGATTGCCTGATTGCGAATCACGGCATTTGGCCGGCGAGTGATCTACCTGTAGATCAAATGACTGAAGAGCACTGGCAGCGCACGATCACCATTAATCTCGACAGTGTCTTCGGTCTGATCAAGCACGGTGTGGCGCAAATGAAACGCCAAGGCAGAAGCGGGGGAGTTTCCGGGCGCATCGTCATCGTCAGCTCAACCGCTGGACAACGCGGAGAGGCTTTCCATTGCGATTACGCGGCGACCAAGGGCGCGGTCATCAGCATGGTGCGCGGCCTGAGTACCGAACTGGCTCGAGATGGAATTTACGTCAATTGTGTTGCGCCGGGCTGGGTCGAAACCGATATGTCCGCGCCAGCGCTGCAAGATCCGAAGACTCGCGACAAGGTATTCGCAGCCATTCCACTGGGACGCGTCGGCAAACCGGAGGAAATCGCAGCCCCGATTCTCTTCTTATGCACTGAGCACGCTGGGTTCATGACGGGAAGCATCGTCAGCGTGAACGGCGGCGCGGTGCTGGCGTAAGCCACTAGGTCATTCAGTTATCGAAGTAACGAGAAGTCCCGATTGGTATCTTCACCAGCATGATGCTGTGACTTAGCATGAAGTGTGGTCCTCAGCAAAACAGAAAAACGCCTAGGGCTCGTCCTTCTGGGGTCGCTCATCATTGCAGGCATCCTAGCCTACAAATTCCGTTTCGTCCTCAGAGCCGTAGCTTGGCATCATTTGCATGGTGATTCTGTAATGGTCGGCACCTATCAGGTGTCCGTACCTTCCCCGTGGTTTGCCGAGCAGCGGTCAGCCGCTGATGTTCAATTGTGGAACTCGCGAACAGGCGAGAGTATCTGGCTCCATTTATTCCCTAAGCAGCGAAATTTCACTCTTAGTTTATGGACTGACGTGATCGAGGCGAAAGTGAAACCTCCTCTCGTGACTACCGGCAGGCGCGATTTGTCGATAGCCGGCGAACCCGCCGTTTGTTTAGAGAAGGACTTCGAGATTGACGTACCCAACCGATTCCGTATTGCATTACCAACGCGAGTTCATCTTCCGTCAGTAGACTGCAAGTCCGCAGGACCACTGGACGTGATGTTCTTCGGCGGCAGGTGGCCGGCAGTTCGGCACGATTACTCGGAGTTCTACACGATCGTCGGATCAATTCAGCGTCATTAAGCCAAGCCCTTGCCTTCCTCAAATCCGAGGCGCAACTTGTCCCATCTATTTAGGTCAGAATGCGACTAGGCTCATATAAACGGTTCATTGAAGGCGCGCCATGGAACCTCTGGCACTTCGCGGCAAGTGTCCCATCTGTGGACAAGGCCCACTCCGTCCCCTGCCTATGGACTACCGCGTTAGTGTGGCCAAACGTGATGGCCCGCAGCACATCGGCGGCCTGCTCGTGTATCAATGCGTCAAGGAAGGCCACGTCTTCTTCGTGATGGCAAAAGACGCGGAAGAAAACGTCGCCTGAAGGAGCGACGCGCACCTTCGCGCAGGTTTTAGTATTCTGCTCTGCGAGTGACCTTCGAGCTCTTCATCGCGGCGCGATACCTGCGAGCCAAGCGCCGCCAGGCCGTGATTGGGGTAGTCACAGTCATCTCGATCATCGGGGTTGCCGCCGGGGTCGCGTCGTTAATCATCGCCCTCGCAATTAACACGGGCTTTCGCCAGGATTTGCAGCAGCAACTTCTCGGGTCCACCGCCCACATCGGACTCGAGCGTGCGCAGGCGGATGGCATTCGCCAGTGGCGCCCCCTGTTGGAG
>CAYNPS010000087.1:11500-14898 GCA_964399125.1 uncultured Terriglobales bacterium | reverse complement strand
AGTCAGCGAACGCGTTCTGGATGTGCTGGCTATCAACGAAGCGCTCACCAGTCTCGCGAAGCTTGATCCGCGCCAGTCAACCATCGTGGAACTGCGATTTTTTGCGGGTCTTTCCATTGAGGACACGGCTGAAATCATGGGAATGTCTCCTGCAACCGTGAAGCGCGATTGGATCACGGCTCGTGCGTGGCTTCTGCAGCAGATGACATTCGCGGCGCAAACGAAGGCCTCAGGAGCCAGCAATGCCAAGTGAAGCGCCAAGACCGGAGTGGACGCCCGAAGGATGGCGGCATGCGCGCGAGCTGCTGGCAACGCTCATCGAATTGCCGCAAGCCGAGCGAGAGAGTTTTCTCGACAGCTCCTGCGGCGAAGATCTGCACCTCAGGCATCAGCTAGAAGACCTGCTGCGGGCTCACGAAGCGACTGAAGTTGAACATCTGGAGACCTTTTCCGGAAAGATTGGCTCGAGTCTGGCTTCGGCGGGATTTATTCAGCCGCTGATTGGACGCAGAATCGGGGCATATCGAGTCGAAGCAGAAATCGGGCGCGGCGGGATGGGAAGCGTCTATCGTGCGGTTCGCGCCGATGACGCTTATCAAAAGCGCGTAGCGATCAAGCTGGTCGATCGCGCTCTTTCCCGACGCAGCGCAGAGCTCTTTCGTCACGAGCGCCAAATCCTTGCAGACCTGGAGCATCCGAACATTGCGCGTCTGCTCGATGGCGGGACGCACGAGGATGGCTCGCCTTACCTGGTGATGGAGTTCGTCGAAGGTGAACCCATTACTAGATACTGCGACACGCAACGCC
Source organism: uncultured Terriglobales bacterium (assembly GCA_964399125.1). Classification (GTDB taxonomy): domain Bacteria; phylum Acidobacteriota; class Terriglobia; order Terriglobales; family Acidobacteriaceae; genus Gp1-AA112. Next base: position 14,091 of record CAYNPS010000087.1, on the reverse strand, counting down.
TATCGATCGAAGAGCGATTGGCGTTGTTTCAGAAGATCTGCTCGGCAGTGCATTTCGCCCATCAGAACCTCGTCATTCACCGTGACATCAAGCCGGCAAACATTCTGGTAACGCGCGAGGGCGAGCCTAAGCTGTTGGATTTTGGGATTGCAAAGATCGTGGGCAGCGATGCCGACACGCAGACCCTGGGCGCGATGACTCCCGCGTATGCCAGCCCCGAGCAACTGCGTGGCGAAGCGGTTACGACAGCGACCGACGTCTATTCACTCGGTCTTGTGCTCTATGAGCTGCTCACCGGCTGCTATGCGTACGAGCGTTTTACTTCTCCAGCGCGCCGTCAACAAGCCATTCTTCAGGATGATCTGGAACGTCCAAGCCAGGTGGTGAAGCGCGCGTCCTCCGATCAGACGCAATTCAGCATTGGGGCTCTTCGCCAACTCACAATTGAGAAACTCGCGCAGCGGTTGGGCGGCGATCTCGAAAGTATTATGGCGAAAGCCACTGCTAAGAAACCGGAGGATCGCTACAGCTCCGTCGCGCAATTCTCAGAAGACATTGCGCGTCATCTGCGGGGCGAAGCTGTAATCGCGCATCAGAATACGGTCATCTACCGGTGTGCAAAATTCGTGCGTCGGCATAAAGTCGCAGTCGCGACAGCATCGCTAATTTTCATTTTGTGTAGTGCCGGTTTGGCTCTCGTCGTCCGCGCCGACCGTAAGGCGGAGGCAGAGCGCGCGATGGCTGAGCGGCGATTTAATGATCTGCGCAGCCTTGCCAATTCATTGATGTTCGAAATACACGATTCGATCAGGGACCTTCCCGGCGCGACTCCCGCGCGCAAGCTCGTCGTTAGTAAGGCGCTCCTATATCTCGACGCGCTCTCGAAAGACGCGAGTACAGACATCAGCCTGCAGCGCGAACTTGCGACTGCATATCAGCGCATCGGCGATGTGCAGGGCGGCTCGGCTGACGCAAACTTGGGAGACACGCAGGGAGCCATTGAAAGCTACAGGAAATCATTGCAGATTCGGGAATCGATTGCGCAGAGGCGGCCGCAGGATCCGCGCGCCAAAGAGGATTTGGCGGACATTTACGATCGCGTCGGTTCGATGGCTGCCAATGAGCGCGACTATCCGCAGGCGCTTGCCAGCTATCGCAAGGCCCTGGAATTGCTGCTGCAGTTGCCCAATGCGAAGACGGACCCGCGTATCCTCAACCAGATCGCGGGCGATTACTACTATCTCGGAATGGCATTATCAGACAGCGGAGATTCTGCGGGAGCTGTCGAGACCGAGCTGCGATCGATTTCAATTCGGGAATCTCTGCAGCCGAAGGATGCTCGCGCGCGGCAGTCGACGCAGTTGCGTCTAGCCGGGTCCTATGGAAGTGTTGCGCAAACCTTACGCGACCGGCGGGATTTAGATGGCGCTCTGCTCTACCAACGCAAAGCAGTCAGTACTATTTCGGCATTGGCTGCTTCAGAGCCCCAGAACCAGACCTACCTCAGGTATGTTGGGCAGGGAAATATGTATTTAGGGCGCATTCTCAACGACATGGGCGATCGAAGAGGAGCTCTGGCTGCATATCACAAAGGCGCAGAGGCACTCGAGACAATTCGCCGCGCCGATCCGCTCAATGATTCTGTGCTGCAGGATCTTGCTTATTTTTATGCGCAACTCGGCGAACTGGAGGTTGATCAGGGCGAAGCGACCTCAGGTCTCAAGCATCTCCGAAGTGCCCTCAGCGTATGGGACAGGGAAGTTCGCAACGATCCTTCCGATGAAAGCGGAATCGCTGCTCGAGGAGGAGTGTACTTGGAAGCAGGCCGGGCGTACTCTTCGCTGGCACGAAGATCTAAGACTGTTGCGCGCAAACGCGAACTCTGGCAAGAAGCTCACAGCAGCCTCCAGGAAAGCATGAAGATGTGGAAGCAGCTCGAATCAAAACATGCAGTGATTTCAAGCGAACGAGATGCTCCGCAGGCGACGGCAAATGCTTTGGCGCAATGTGAGCGAGCGCTGGCTCAGCTCAGCGCGAGCGAGTAAGTATCTCGGCGAAGAAGCACCAGCTTTGGATAGATTTCACGCAGGGCTTGGAAAGCCATGCGCCTCCCGCAAAATAGGAGGCTTCCACCAAAGGCCGAGTCTGCTAGTACCTGGCCGATTGTTCGAGCTTCAAGTCCTGCGATGAACCTCCGACGCGGAATGTGTAGTTGCCGGGCACCAGCTTCCATCCATTTTGTGCTTCGTCGAAGATGGAAAGATATTTCTGCGGTACGCGAACCGTTACTTGTTTGCTCTCGCCTGCTTCGAGGTGAACCTTGTTGAATCCGACCAGCCGCTTCGGAGGCTCGTTCGCGCTTTCGGGCAAGCTCGCATAGACCTCTGCGATTTCCTCTCCAGCTTTGGATCCAGTGTTCTTGACTGTGAAAGTCACCGTAGTCTCATTTCCCGGACTCACACTTAGATCGCTGTAAGCAAACGTCGTGTATGACAGGCCGTACCCAAATGGGAAGAGGACCGGTCTGTTCTCGGAATCGTACCACTTGTATCCGACCTTCACCCCTTCGTCGTAGTTGACGGTGAACGTTG
>CAYNPS010000087.1:0-11400 GCA_964399125.1 uncultured Terriglobales bacterium | reverse complement strand
TCGTACCACTTGTATCCGACCTTCACCCCTTCGTCGTAGTTGACGGTGAACGTTGCCTTGGCGAGCTCTGGGTGGCGTGACGTATTTGGGACTCCCTGGTTTGGAGGCGGAACCGCAAGCTTCGGGTGAGGCAAATCTTGCTCGCCGCGCGGAAACGTGATTGGCAGCTTTGCGCTTGGATTGACGTCGCCGAAGAGGATGTTCGCCACTGCATCGGCGCCTTTGCTGCCCGCATACCAAGCTTCAACCACCCCGCTGACGCGGTCGACCCAGGGCATCGTCACCGCCGTTCCCGATTCGAGAACAACGATCGTACGTGGATTCGCAGCCGCCACTTGCTCGATCAATTCGTTTTGTTTTCCCGGCAGCGAGAGATCAGGAAGATCCATGTCTTCGCTTATCCATTGATGCGCGAAGATGATCGCCGCGTCCGCCTGCTTTGCAGCAGCAGCAGCACTGGCAGGATCGGTGCCGGAATCAAAGATCACGTTCGCAGCCTGCGCTTTCGTTTTGATTGCCGTGAGTGGCGACGTGGGAAACCATACATGTGCTTGCCACGCTGACGGCGGTCCTGGAGGATCAACTTGCGCTGAGCCTCCGCCTGAGATCATGCCGAAATCCGCTTTCTCGCCGATTACCGCAATCGAGTGCAGAGCATTTCGGTCCAGCGGAAGAATGTTGTTTTGGTTTTTCAGCAGAACGATGCTTTGCTCGGCGATTTTGCGCGAAGTCTCGAATCCGGCTTCGACGTCCACAACTGCCTTCTGCACCGGATGATCAACGATGCCGCTGGCGAACTCGGAGCGCAGCACGCGCCGCACATGGTCATCGAGTTCCGAGATGGGAACCTGTCCGGACTGCACGGCAGCTTTCAATTTGTCGCCATAAAAAATTGGCAGAGGTTCTTCGTTGTCGAGTCCGGCGGCTGAGGACTGAACAGTACTGTGCGTCGCTCCCCAATCGGAAACGACGAATCCCTTGAATCCCCAATCGTGCTTCAGCACATCGGTAAGAATGTGTTTGTTCTGACAAGCGAAGTCGCCGTTGATCAGGTTGTAGGAGCACATCACTGCCCCGGGATGGCCGATGTCGATGCCGATTTCGAAGGCCAGCATGTCCGACTCGCGCATCGCGCGCTTGCCGATCACCGCGTTGACTTCGTTCCGTCCGCTCTCCTGGTCGTTCATGACGTAGTGCTTGATATCGCCGATCACGTACTGCGCCTGCTCGCACTTGATACGATTGCCAACCAGCGTTCCGGCGAGAATTGGATCCTCGCCCATGTACTCGAACGTGCGTCCGTTGCGGGGTTCGCGAGCGAGGTTCACACCGCCGCCGAGAGTCATGTTGTATCCCTGATCGCGAAGTTCGCGTCCGATCAGCGCACCGTAACTGCAGGCCGCTTCTGGGTCCCAACTCGATGCTGACGCGATATTCGATGGCAATGCCGTGGAGTAGCGTCCATTGGACGCGCTGCTGCGAACGCCGTACGCAGCGTCGCTCATTTGAATGAAGGGAATTCCGAGGCGCTCGACGCCAAGCACGAATCCTGCGCCGCCGTTCCCAAGATGGGCGGTCGGCAAAGGGGGCCCCGGCCATCCGGGCATGCCGTTCCCGTGGACAAGATTGAGTTTCTCGTCGAGCGTCATCTCCTTGAGGACTAATTCCGCGCGCTCGTCTGGAGAAAGACTGGTGTTCATCCACGGCTTGCTCTTGAGCTGGTCATTTGTTCCGGACCGATTCGGGCGTTGCGCAAACCCACAAGTGCTGACGAAAGCAAAGACAAAGATGAGGACTGCGTGCACAATCCTGTCGGTTTTCATTAAAGGGCGATTCTCCACGATGTAGAAATGGCGCTCATCCGTACTAAATCGTTTTGGCCAGAGGTACTGTAAATCAAAAAGGTGTTCTTCGCAGCGAAATCCTGCATTCACCCAACGTTTCCACTTGGGTCCGGGAGAAATCTGCCACCACTGGTTTCTTAACCGAGCGGTTGCTGAAGAGTTAACCCAACGGTTAGCAGCCTAACGCGAACGCGAGAAGAACTCGCGGCACTACGCCACTCGAAGGAACGAGTTTAGCCGTCTTATCAGCGACTTACATCAGCGAACGAAACTGCACTCTCTCTTCGGGATGAACGGCCTGGCAATTGCACCAGAACGGGAAAGCAAGAACGTCCTGAAAGCGCGCTGCTTCGTCGATCGCCAAAGGACTCTTCACGATCAAACCGGGAGGATCAACATGAAGCGAACTGCAATTTTCGTTTTGGCCCTCGGAGCACTCCTCGGAATCGCTGTAACCAGAGTGAAGGCAACCGGCGAGTCACCCGCGATGACGCCGATCGCCGATCCTAGCGGTGAAATCGCAACTTTCACCTCGACGGGCACGATCAATAACGGTAGTGCCTTCTTTCAGAGCCTGGGCACGAACGGTCGCACTTGTGCCACTTGTCATCAGCAAAGCGATGCCTGGGGAGTTTCGGCAGATCATATTCGCGCCCGATTCTTTGCGACTCTCGGTTCTGACCCGATCTTCCGCCCTGTCGATGGCGCAGTGTGTCCCACGGCGGATGTATCTACACTGAGAGCTAAAGCTTCGGCATACAGACTGCTGATGGCCAAAGGACTGATTAGAGTCTCGATGGCGATACCTGCAAATGCCGGTTTCTCGCTGGCGAAGGTTGATGATCCTTACAACTGTGCGAGCGCCGAGAACATGTCTTTGTATCGGCGTCCATTGCCCGCAGCGAACCTCCGCTTCCTGAGCGCGGTGATGTGGGATGGCCGTGAAACCGTTCCCCATCAGCCGATTACTTCCCTCTTAAACCAGGCAGCTGACGCTACCACGGGCCACGCTCAGGGTCAGCGACCAACGGACGCTCAGCTTCAGGACATCGTGAATTTCGAAACCGACCTGCACACGGCCCAGCTTCGCGATCGGAAGGCAGGGTTGCTGAACGATGATGGCGCGAACGGCGGCCCTCAGGCGCTGGCCAGTCAGCCGTTCCACATTGGGATTAACGATGTGTTGGGCGGCGATCCTTCAGGACAGCCATTCAATCCTGAGGTTTTCACTCTCTACGCTGCGTGGCAGAACGCGTATTCCGGATACGACGAACGCGATGAGGCGCGCCGTTCCATCGCGCGCGGCGAAGAACTCTTCAACACCTTTCCGATTGCCATCACCGGAGTCGGCGGCCTCAATGACGTGCTGAACAAGCCCGTGGTAACGGGAACATGCACGACCTGTCACGATGCACCGAACGTCGGAGATCATTCAGTTTCCATGCCCCTGAACATCGGCGTGGCCGACGAAGCACAACGTACGCCCGATCTGCCCTTGTACACCTTCCAGTGCAGCAATGGCGCAATCGTTAAGGTCAGCGATCCGGGAAGGGCGCTGATCACCGGCAAGTGTTCTGATTTGGGAAAATTCAAGGGACCTATTCTGCGCGGTCTGGCGGCGCGTGCTCCCTATTTTCACAATGGAATGGCCGCCGATTTGATGGACGCAGTGAACTTCTACGACCAGCGTTTCAATCTGCATCTTACGCCTCAGCAGAAGAAAGACCTGGTCGCGTTTCTTAAGACACTTTAGCGTCGAGGCTTTGTTGGGCGGCGTGTCATCGTTTGGTTTGGGAGGGCTACTCGAAGACGCGCCGCCACCGTTTTCTTGTGCTGATTTGTACCCAGAGAATCGCAACTTCAAATAAAAAAAGCGCGAACGTTATGTTCGCGCTTTTGTCTGCTTCGTACAGAAACTTAGACGTGCTTATCGAGCGCCTTCTGGATCGTGTCTTTCGGAACATAGCCGACGATCTGCTCTTGCACTTTGCCATCTTTAAAGATTAGTAGCGTCGGAATGCCGCGGACGCCGTAGCGCATTGGCGTGGCGTTGTTGCGGTCAACGTCCATCTTGTACACCTTGGCGCGGCCATTGTAGGCCTGCGCAACTTCGTCCACGACCGGCGCCAGCGCCTTGCAGGGACCACACCATGTCGCCCAAAAATCCACCATCACCGGCTGCTCGGACTTCAGAACACTCTGCTCGAACGTCGCATCTGTGACTTCCGCTACTGCCGTCGCTGTCTCACCTGCCATCTGAGTTCTCCCTCGTCGGTTTCAGAAAAATTGCGGCCCCAAGGGGCAGGCATCAATCCTAGCACCTGAGACTCTGGCGAAACCGGACTATGTCATTAGATGTGGATTTGTGGAGAAAGAAGCGGAGCAAGCTGCTAGCTACTAGCTGCTAGCTCCTAGCCAAGGCAAATCAGATCGTTACAGGCGAGAGTCGCCGTTCACAGTAAGAGGGATGCGCAGAAACAGTCCAGAACCTGGTTCCAACCGGGCACAAGCTAGAAGCTAGCAGCTAGTCGCTAGCAGCTTCAAAATAAAAAGCGCCTGCCAACCCGAAGGTCGCAAGCGCCCGGCAGCCCTCCCCCAGAACTGCCTTCGATGAGGAGAATAGAGGCAGTTGCCAACTCTGTAAAGGACTCTCTGGTAACTTCTCGGTAATCCCTCTAAGTTACTGGATCGAGAAAGGTTGAATGGAGCCGACATAGTTCATCTGCCCCTTTTGCCTCCGGATGGAAATTGTTGGAGGCGCTAGATTGAGGGGAAGCGGAAACCGGGTCCACGGGAAATGAGTACGGCGATCTTCAGGGACGTTTGAATAGCTCGGCATGATGTGCCATGTCAATGCGCAGCTCGATCGCGAGTCCCACGATTTCTACTGGACGACTGGTCTTGACCTAGCGCGACCAACAAACAGTCATCCGCAAGAAGCCCGGGACTCACGGCTCTGGTTGACGTGCGGTGCTTGCAGCCGCCGTTTCGTCCCTTTCTGCTTTGGAATGCTCGTAAGTACGTCGATACGCGGTGCCCGCGACCATAACTCGGGGTATATACTCATTCCACAAAGTTGCAATGCGGGGGATTTTGTACGTTTATCTGCCCTCGATCACGCTTATTTTCATAGAAACATTTCATAGCGCAGGCCGATACGTTTAGCGGTGCCGGGAGCGTGCCCGGAGGTCGTTTTCACGCGTCCCCTTTTGGGAGGTCCTTATGGACCTTTTATTTATACGCATCGTCTTCATTCTCGTCGTTGCCGTTGCATGCTTCGTGCTGCGTCCGTTCGGGCTCGAGAGCTGGGCAGCCGCCGGAGCAGGCGCCGTGATCGGTCTTGCCGTCGTGCTTTTCGAAGCGCGCCTGCGCATCGTAAGCCTCAAGCGCCTGATCGGAGCTGTGATCGGCAGCATCCTCGGCATCTTTGGCGCCTACCTCTTTAGCCTTGTCATCCGCGACAGCATTGAGCCCGGACGCACCCAGCACTTCCTGCAGCTCTTCGTCATGCTGCTGATGTCGTATGTTGGCTTGATCGTCGGGGCAAACAAAGGTGATCTGCTGAATCTGTCGGCGCTTGGTGGCATCTTCGGCTCGGAGAAGCAGGGAAGGCGCAGCTCGAAGATTCTCGACACTAGCGTGATCATCGACGGCCGTATCGCCGACATCGCTGAAACCGGATTCCTCGACGGCATTGTCGTGATCCCGCAATTTGTGTTGCGCGAGCTGCAGCTCGTCGCCGACTCAGCTGACTCACTTAAGCGCAATCGCGGACGGCGTGGCCTCGATGTTCTTCAGCGCATTCAGAAGATGGCGACAATGAATGTGCAGATCGTCGAAGACGATTTCCCCTCCATCCGCGAAGTCGATCTCAAACTCATTGAGCTAGCCAAACTGTACGAATCGAAGATCGTCACCAACGACTTCAACCTCAACAAAGTTGCGCAGCTTCAAGGCGTAGAAGTCCTCAACATCAACGAACTCGCCAATTCGCTGAAGCCAATCGTGCTTCCGGGTGAGACCATGCGCGTCTTCGTTCTGAAGGAAGGAAAAGAATACAACCAGGGCGTTGCATATCTGGACGACGGCACGATGGTGGTGGTTGACAACGCGCGCAAGATGATTGGCAAGAACGTGGATATAGCAGTCACATCCGTTCTGCAGACGACAGCAGGCAAGATGATCTTCGGCAAATTCGACGAGCGCGCCGCATTCCATCGACCTCAGGAGAATGGCCCCGCAGCCCAGCAAGCAGCGAATGGGCCGCGCATCGAATCGCGTCCTCAGAGCCGGCCGCAAACGATCGTTCCCAGCACCGCGGCTGCCGAGCCGCAGGAATGACAGAACCGGCGGCGGTAGCCGGTGGGGCAGCCGCGTGTTTTGCGGCTGCGGTTCTGGATATTGTTCAGCGACATCTTGACCCGGAGCTGGCCATTCGGCCATCTCCGGCCCGCCGCCTACCGGCGCCGGTTCTGATGCTCGTTTCTCCGTCGAAAGTGTTCCCATCCGGCTGGGGCCAGTACGCAACTCTTCCCATTTTGGGAGACGCGAACAGCGCGGCCTGAAATAATCTCTCCGATCTGCGTGATCGGCACGCGCGTGATCTGAGCAGGGAGTGATGTGTTTTGCCGGACGGTGAACAGCAGTTCGTAGTCTTCGCCGCCATGAATGGCGAGATCGAGGGCGTTCCGAAGCTTTCGAGCTGAAGGATGGATTGGGATGGCGCAAGCGTTCACGAGTGCACCAACACCGCTTTCTTCGCAGAGGTGCGCGAGATCGATAGAGAGTCCATCACTGATATCGATACAGGCTGAAGCAATGCCGTTCTTGACCAGCCACTCGCCCACCGCGATTCTCGGTTCGGGAAAAACATCGCGCTTCCTGAGTTTCTTTTGCGTGAGTAGCTGCACGGCGGCTGCAGATTCGCCGAGTGCATTGGTCACGTAAATTTGATCGCCGACTCTTGCGCCGGAGCGGCGAAGGGCCTTTCCCTTTGTCACGCTCCCGAGCACTGTAATGTCTGCCAGCACTCCACCAGGAGATTGCGACGTGTCTCCTCCTGCAAGATCCATTTTGTATCTGTGCGCCAATCGCAATAAGCCCGCAAAGAAACGATCCACCCACCGCTGAGGAACATTTGCAGGAAGCGCCAGCGACAGGAATGCAGCGATTGGACGCCCACCCATGGCAGCGATATCGCTCAGCCCGCGCGCGAGGCAACGATGTCCAATACACTCCGGCGACTGCCAGTCGCGTCGAAAATGCACGCCTTCCAGGCTGAAGTCGGTCGTGACCAGCGCCTCATGATCTGAGGCAATGCGAAGGATCGCGCAGTCATCTCCAATCCCGAGTACTGTTTTCTTTCCGCGCACCGTGCGCCGAAGTCGTCGGATGAGCTGCCGTTCAGGAAGAGGCACGGAAAGAGGGTACAGGGAACAGGGCACAGGGGAACAGGAAACCCTAGCGCAAGAAACAGGAACAGGGCACCAGGGAACAGAACCCTAGTCGCAAGAAACAGGAACTCTGTCAATCATTACTAAGGTTTTCCCCTGTTCCCTGTAACCTGTTCCCTGTTCCCTTAGAAGTCTAAGTTGCTGATTCCAAGGGTCATTACTTTCGTACTGCACTTTCGTGTTTGACACCAGAGTAGCTGTTTGTTAACTTGCCGTTGATTTTCCAAGTACCTCTGGCCGCAAGCCCGATGGTCGTTTCAGCACGCTGAGTTCAGGGTGGGAGCGGTGACGCCGCCTGGCATAACTCACATTCGCTGAGCGACCGCAGAGAAGCGTTGTCCAAACCTGGCTTCCTCTCTGTGGCAAGTGTTTAGGGCAGCTCGACAAAATCCCCAAGGGTGTGGAGTGCGATGCGGAAGCGTTACTACATCATGTTTGTCGGACGAGACGCCGACGGCGAACTCGTGAAGATGCCGATCCCTCTTCACTACCTCTACATGTTCGTCGCGGGCGCGCTCATCGGCATGTTGACGATCACCGGCATGGCTGGCTCCTATACCCGCATGCTGATCAAGGTCGCACGCTTCAACGAACTTCGCACACAAAAAGAAGATCTAAGCCGCAACTACAGCAAGCTTGAGCAGGTTGCCAAAGAGAAAGATGTTCAGGTCGCGTCGTTAGGCTCGCTTGCCAGCGAAGTTTCCGCGCTCTACGGACTCAAAACCGACACCGAAATCAGTCCCACCGTTCCCGAAGAAGCACAATCCGATCAGATTCATCGTTCCATCGATCAGCTTTCGGTGTTGAGAAACACCGCAATGTCAGGCGTCGCCGGAGCAGCGGTTGCCGCCAGCTATGACCACGTTGGCAGCTTGACCTTGACGGATTGGGAGCGCTTGGCTGCGGCTCCATCTGTATGGCCGGTAGAAGGAGTTGTGACCGGCTCATTCGGTGAGCGTATCGATCCATTCAACGGTGAAGGCGCATTCCACACCGGGGTTGATATCTCAAGTCCGCTGGGAACGCCGATCATCGCTCCCGCTGACGGCGTGGTGAAAGCCACGCAGTACGTCAATGGCTACGGACGCACGATCATCATCGATCATGGCCACGGAATCAGCACACTCTACGGGCATCTTTCCGGATACAGCTCCACAGTTGGCGAATCCGTCCATCGAGGCGACGTGATCGGCTTCGTCGGCTCCAGCGGACGCAGCACCGGAGCCCACCTCCACTACGAAGTCCGCATTCACGACACACCCGTGAACCCGCACAAATACCTGCGCACCATCTGGGCGCGCAGCGGGCTGAGCGGTGTGATGACGGGAATGTAAACAAGCTGCGAAGCCACGGAGCCGCGTAGCTTCGAAGCTAGTCTGAATAGATCCTCGCAATTCTCCTTTCCCAACTCTTTCCTGAATTGGTTCGGGTTAGAGCATGCCTTAACGAAGCGCAGTCGTGCCGTCACAATCAAAGCCGCAGGCCTAGAGAGCCGGATTCCTTCACCTTGTCTTAGCGAATGCTCTCTATCGCCTGTCATCCTGAAGCGCTTCTTTTGCGCGAAGGATCTCCCGGAATGCCTGAAACTGAAATGCACCCTCCAGGCTCTTGCCGATTGACGTGAGATTGTTGGTGAGAGCCAGGCGAACGCATTTCAGGCCGAAGCATTGCGGGAGATCCTTCGCGCAAACGAAGCGCTTCAGGATGACATGTCTTTACACCCTTGAATTCTGTCCGGCGCCTAACCTTGCATCATCCGAATAAGCACTGGCGGAGTCAGTAACTCGGGTTCTCATGCGCACCAAGCTTCGTGGCTCCGTGGCTTCGCAGCTTCGAAGCTTACTACCGATGCCTCCGCGAACGTCGATGCTTCTTCGGCTGAGGCGCGGGTTGGGGCACTGGCTCTTCCGGCAGTTCAAACATTTTCGCAATCAGCGCACGCGGAATCGACGCATTCACCTGCACACGCTCACCCTTTTGCTCCACGCTCAGGCTGTTCAGCGCTGATTCCATATCGGGATCGGGATTCTCCGGACGGGTCTGGCTCTCGGTGGTCTTGTACAGCGCAAACAGATTCTGAATTTGCTCGGCGCGATCTTTGGCAGCGTTATTGTCCGGCAGAAAGTCGTCAGCCCGCAGCAGCACATTACCGTTGTAGCGCGCAGATGCGACGATCACGCCTCCGCCAAAAAGCTGACGAATGAAAGGCAGCGGATTGAGTCCGCCACCGAGATTGATACCCGATGGCGGCTCAACCTCCGTGATCAGCCATGCAAGAGTTCCAAAGGGCACGTGATGGTAGTACTTCGCGACAAGCCGAGGACCGCGCGTTGTAAGCGCCGAATGGCGAAACTCATCGATGATGTGATCGATCTGCGCCGGATCACCCGTGTTCGAGGCTGCCACCATATCCACGCTCAAGACGGTTACGCGGACGATGCGATCTTCGTGAGGAATGAGAAAGATGTCATGGCTGCGATAGCTCTCGCGCGATCGCGCCACGCGCGCAAGAAAGTCGCCGACTTTCTGCGAGTCGAATCGTCCGACGATCACCTCGCTATAGCGGGTTTCGGTCTGCGCGCCGTGAGAAACGTGAATCGCTAAAGCAACCTGGTCCATGTCCCGCTCAAGCTGGAAGCCGGTCTGCTCGACAAAAGTGCGGTAATCGGGATCCCAGTTGCTCGCCTTCTGTCCCAAATTGGTAAAGGTCCGCACCGGCTTCAAATTGGCATAGAGAACGCCATCGCACTCAGGCAGCAATCGCACCGCCTCCGGCGCCGCCCGCAGGCGCACAAGCACCGCCGAGGCCAGCAGCGCCAGAAGCAAAAGCACAGTAATGCCGATCGCAAGATTGCGCCGCCGCCGAATCCGGCTCATAAGCCAAACGCGCGCAGATTCATTTTGGGGATGTCACAAAGCGCTGCGCGAAGAGAAGAGTGATGGGATCGCGTATGCAAGATGGCGTGCAGAATGATAACAAACGTCGTGACGTACAAAGGAATAGAACAGCTACATGGCTTACGGACAAAAATGCCCGGCCTGAAACTTCGAGAGGAGCGAAGCAGAGTAATCTGGCTCTGCGTTGATGTTAGTGCGACACTCGTGATGCAATGAAAAACAGGACGATTGTTGAGATTATGGAGGAATACCGCCGGGCTCCGGAGTTTATGTTCGTAGAGAAGGCCGACGTGAACGCCAGAGGCATGACGGGGGACACATTTTTGCACGCTGCTGTTGTCCTAAACAGAGCCGATGATGTTGAGCTATTGATCGAATCGGGCGCGGACGTCAATGCTGTAGGCGATCTAGGAAACACACCTCTTCACGAGGGGTCTAGCCGTGGGTTGCGCGACATCGTACTGAAGTTATTGAAATCTGGCGCACACAGAAACGTAAAAAACGAGTTCGGGCAAACCCCTGCCGACCTCGCGGTCCTAATGGGGCACCGCGAATTGGCAGCTTCGTTGAAGCCGTAACGAGTACTATGCCCGGTGGCCGCCGATATTATCCGCCTCGCAGTTGGTCAACGACCCTGTTAACGGTAATGCTGATCGTGTTGATTTTTGTCCTTGTGGTCGCTTTGCTATCCCATCTTCGCTGGTGGTAGTCCGTGGCGGATGCGACGTCCGCGGTTGCGCCTGCTCAGCAGCGATGCTAAACTTTCATAGTTTCCCGCTTTGCGGGCGCGGGTCTAAGTGTCGATAGACAGTTGGGCGCGTGGGGAAGGTTTGCTGGCGTAGCTCAGCTGGTAGAGCATCTGATTTGTAATCAGAGGGTCGGGGGTTCAAATCCCTTCGCCAGCTCCAGATTGTCGGCAGCCGCAGCGCACAAGAAGTACACCTGCACAAGAGGAACACACCTCCTGAAGTCTTTCCGGTTCTGATTATCCGGTACGTCTTTTGAGAACGTAGGTTTGCACTTGCAGTGCTTTGCTGCGCTTCGGAAGTTGCGGTGGAAGTACGAGAAGGCATAGGCTCAGCAAAAAATGTTGTCGCTACGACGAACGAGCCGAAAGCCGAGTGCCGAATGCCGACAGCCGGTTTTCACACGCCGATGTAGCTCAGTTGGTAGAGCACTCCCTTGGTAAGGGAGAGGTCACCAGT
>CAYNPS010000086.1:8589-15112 GCA_964399125.1 uncultured Terriglobales bacterium | reverse complement strand
TCGGCAACTGCGTGCTGCGAGTCGTCTATCGCATGCAGGATGAGAACGACAACTCCGGAGTGTTTATACGTATTCCGATCGAACCACGGGAACCCTGGATGCCGGTACATTACGGATATGAAGTCCAAATCGATAATCATCCGGAGCGCTCGAATGAGGATGACTATCACATTACCGGCACGCTCTATTCACTTACCAAGCCGCTCGCCAAACCCGGGAAACCTGGACCGGAATGGAACACCATGGAAATCATTCTTGACGGGCCTCATACCATTGTCGTCGTGAACGGGCAGAAGGTCACAGATTACAAAGAGGGCGATCCGGTTCCGCCGAAGAAAGCGAGCTTTGAGCCGGAGCGCGGCCCGCGCCCGAATGAAGGTTGGTTCGGTCTGCAGAACCACAGCGACAAAGATGTCGTTTTCTTCAAGGAAGTGTCTACACGCCAACTCAAGTGAATGAAGAATTGTGAGCGGTAACTGCTCCCAAGCTGAACTTTCCTTTTTTCCACAGAAATCTAGACTGATAACTAATGCGCAAATGGTACATGTCCATTAGTACATGTACCAATTTGGATTCATTTAGTTACGGATATCAGTTTTACTAATCAGTTACTCTTTGAGCGAAAAATCATGTACTGACCAGTACAGTCTTTCATCAACTATTTACTTGCCCGCCGTTCTATCCCGCCATATAGTTTCGCTCCCGTAGTACCTCACCGCCACTTTCGTTACGGGTCTCAATTACAAGGCGCGTGCGAAGTATTCGCGCCAAAAGGAACCTTCCTGGGTGCCGTCCCTTTTGCGGCACACGCAAGTAGGCCCTGAACGACAACTCGCGTTAGCGGGTTCACGTGCAACTTCGTGGCTAGTTCACACGGAAGGAAGTTCCATGCGACAACAGTTGAAGCAGTACGCAGCGTCGTTCGCCGCCCTGGCAGTGCTCTGTCTGCTGGGAACGGTGACAGTGGTGCTGAGTTAATCGAGTACTCCGGCCCCTACTGGATTCAGCACTCCCACACTTAACCAGAATCCGGGCTCCCAGAGCGTCAGCAACGGCTTTCCAGAGCCGGCTGGCGATACCTTTGCCAACGATCAGGCCCATTTCGAAGAAGAAGACGGAGTGGACAACGGACTCGGCCCTGTATACAACGCGCAGTCATGCGTGAACTGCCATCAGAATCCTGTGACCGGCGGCATCAGCCAGGTGACGGAACTGCGCGTTGGCCACAACGATTTCAATGGCAACTTTGTGAATCCAACCATCAGCATTAACGACGGTCAGAACACGATTCCAAATCGGTCTTTGGTGAATGACCGTGCTATTTGCGCGCAAGCGCAGGAGCGGACACCCGGATCGGAGACAATTCGTACCTTCCGCACGTCACTTAACACTCTTGGCGATGGTTTCGTCGAGTCAATCGACAGTAACACCCTGCTGGCAATTGCCAACAATCAGCCATCACAGAGCGGCGGCCAGATCGCAGGTGAGTTCATTCAGGTTCCCGTTTTGGAGGCTCCCGGCCACATACGCGGAGGACGATTCGGCTGGAAGAATCAGCAGGCCAGCTTGCTGTCCTTTGCAAGCGACGCCTACTTGAATGAGCAAGGAATTACAAATCGGCTGAATCCGACCGACACCACCACCGTGTGCAAGACGACGAGTGATCCCGAAGACACTCCGGACAGTCTAGGAATGGCTGACATTGACCATTTCGCGACGTTTATGCGCGGAACGATGGCTCCGCCGGTTGATTCGGTGCTGCTCGCTACGAGCGACGCGCAGACAGGCCAACAGCTCTTCAGCGCGATCGGCTGCAACATCTGCCACGTAACTTCGATTACGACGGCTCCTGCGGGAACGGTCATCAATGGTGGCGCATTCACCGTCCCGGCTGCCCTGGGAAGCAAAGTAATCCATCCCTACAGTGACTTCCTTCTGCACGACGTCGGAACAGGTGATGGCATCGTGCAGGATGGCCCACCCGACACGGCGAACAAGATGCGGACGGCCCCGCTTTGGGGCATGCGCACTCGCGATCGTTTGATGCACGATGGCGAATCGCTCACGCGCAATGAAGCGATCCTGCGCCACGCGGGCGAAGCAACGTTCGTGATCAACAACTATCGCAGTCTGAGCACAACTCAGAAGAACCAGTTAATCACGTTCCTCAATTCTCTCTAATCGAGAGCGCGTCGAGAGCAGGTGGATGCATGTTCCCCGGATCCACCTGCTCCGGCGATGAGGTAGAACAATGACGCGAAAGTACTTATGGATGGCAGCACTAGCTTTTGTCTGCGCGTGTACGGCGAAACCGCCGGCTCGAGTGGAAGAACCGATCAAGCAAAACACCGGCAACGCCTTCCTACCTAACCCTTCAAGAGCGCTGTCTCGCCCGGCTTCAGAGAAAGAGGTTGATGCGACTCTGGAACGCATATTCGGACAGCTTGTAGTCGCGGACCGTGGCGATCAGAGCTTTGTCACGGGAGACTTCAATGGCGACGGATCGGCAGATCTTGCAGTGATTGTGTTTCCACTTAAAACCAAAGTGGGAACAATTAACGACGAACTAGCGAATTGGACGGTTCAGGATGCGGCTCAGTTCTTTACGCCGCCTCAGGGGCAGCGGGTCGTCTTTCGAGAGAAGGAGGCCCGCCCTACCGTGCGCGCAGGCGAACCGTTGCTGGCCGTAGTCCATGGATTCGGGAACGATGGATGGAGGGCTCCCGCTGCGCGTCAAGCGTATCTGGTCCGCCACGCCGGAGTTGGTCCTCTGCGAGCTGTTCCTGCACCAGGCGATGTTGAGAACGCACCACCATCGATAAAGAATGCCGACATCATTTACGAAGGCTCAGGCAATACGGGTTTCCTGTTTTGGAACGGATCTCAATATGCCTGGAATCCGAACAGGAAGCGGAGATTTCTTCGTAGCGCATTCAGATGAGCTTCGACTGCGCGCACGAAGCAGCCTGATTTTATTTCCGGGAGATAAACACGCGTCGCCTGTGGCGTCAGTGTAGAAACTCCTCGTCTCAAATGCATTGGCGAGACGGCGATGAGATAGGTAGTCTCATCCAAACAGGGCGTGCAACATCCGCTTGAAAAAGCCTCGCTTTTGCGCTCGTTCGAGAGTTGTCTTGGCTTTTTGTGGTGGTTCGGGAGCCACGCTTGGCGTTTGCGGCCATGGAAGATGCTCTACATGGACGCGAGCGAGAGTGGCCGTTACGTCTGGCTCCGCATTTGATCCTTTGAAGACCATGGGCGCATCGACTTGCACCTGAACGGGTCCGGACGATTGTTGAGGCAGGCCCGCAGCAGCGCTTGCTGTGGCCGCGACTGCAGGTTCATTCTGGATCGCAGCAGCGACTGCTACTCTCTGCTGTGGCGTCGGAGTGGGCTGTTGTTGCATTTGCTGTGCTGCAGGCGGAGCTAGTTGCGGGCGAGGCTCTGATTTCGGAGGTGCGGACGCTCCGGCGACAGACGGCGCAGTGGCGACCTGCGGCGGTGCCGGTGCGGGCTGCTGTGGCGCTGCCTCGGCGCGCTCCAGCGGCGAAGGCGGCGGACATCCGCACACCATCGGGCTGTTTTCTTCCGGATCTTTTACATGTCCCGCGTGGAAGACTACCTGCTCATCGGGCTTTACATGATAGAAGTCGTCTCCCATCAATTCGGAGATAACCACATAAGAGTTATCCCCGCGCGAACGCACGCACGCGTTTCCATTCTTGTCGGCCGTGATTGAGACGCTTACATCCGCCGGTCCCGAAATGAGAATCCGGTAATCCGGTGTGAGCACAACATCGGCGAGAAATGGAATGCTGTACTCGGCTTCGAGCGAGCCGGCACTCATGGCAAACATGAGCTCTTGCCCTTGCGGAGAAGTGTTCACCGTGAGGTTCGTTCCTGGGCAAACGCGAACCTGACCACCTCGCGCAAGACGCAGCGTTGCGGAATGCTCACCCGCCGTAATCGCCACTCCATTGCTGACCTCCAGGCCTGCAGAGGTCTCGCGAATACTTCCCTTCACAGAGGCGTCAGATGCATATACGTCACCGATCACCTGCGCTGCCGCCGGATAAACAGCGAGTAAGAGACTCAAAACAAAAACCCCGCGCTTTGGGCGCAGGGTTTTTGTTTTGGGAGGGTGGTGCTTTGCTGAGGACAGAAATCTACGCGTCGGCTGTATCCGTATCCGGCACGAAATCATACTGCTCAATTATCGCAGCTACTCCCACGCGGGGCGCCTCGTCATCGATACGAACAACACGGCCGCGGCAACGTACGCGAATGCTCTCCGTCAATGTAATTTCAGGAGGGAGGGTGAGCGTGAACTCTACCTTTGTCCCTTCAGAAAGCGCAGATCCGGTGTAAAAAAACACGCCTTGCGCGCTTACGTCACGCGTTTCCGCCGCTACTTCCTCGACATGTACATTCTGGCAGCGAACGGAGACCGGGAGCTTAAGAGCAAATCGGCGGCTGGTCCTCTGCTCAACTTTGGTTGCGATTGTCGCCATGGGGGTACCTCAATGTGGGACTTTACGAGCATGACAAGGAGACTTGGGCAAGTCAAGGCAATTCGAGGTACTCAGACGAGTTTTCCGCGTTTTCACGCAGCTTCGGAATGTTCTTTGAGCTGCTCTGGGCTGTGCGTCGCGGATGTCGAGGGCTGGAGCGGGATTACCTGGCCCTGTCTTTCTGGCAGAAACACTTGAAAGCACGTGTAACTCCGACCGGGACGGGTGTCGCTGTGGACGCGTATCGTACCCTGATGCCGCTCAACGATTCCTTCGCTCACCCACAGGCCTACGCCGCTTCCCTTCTCTCCCTTGGTACTGAAGAACGGCTCGAAGATGCGCCGGCGGACATCCTTGGGAATTCCCGTTCCGGTGTCCATAAGGGAAACGACAACGCCGGCACGCCCCTTGGCTCCGAAGTGACGAGTACGTCGGATATGAACACGCAAGCCACCGCCCGCCGGCATCGCTTCTACAGCATTCACGATCAAGTTCGTGAAGACCTGGCGCAGCTCAGCTGGAAATCCGGGAACCTCGCCCAGCCAATCGTAACGACGCTCCACGCGGATTTTGTTCGAGCGAATTTTGTTTCCATAGAGCAGCAGCACGCCATCAAGCAGCTTGGCGAGATTCACAGGCACCATTGAGGACGACTGACGATGCATCGCGAGCGTCTGCTGCGTCACTTCAGTCATACGCCGGAGCTCCTGGTCGATCAGGTCCAGTTGCTGACGCTCGGTATCGCCGAGCCGACCGCTCTGCTTGAGGACGTAAAGGAGCTGGATCACAGAATCGAGTGGGTTGCGCAGCTCGTGCGAGATAGTCGCGGCAATCCGTCCGGTGGCCGCCATCTTCTCGCTCGCTCGCAGTGCGGCCTCGGCACGTTTGCGCTCGGAGAGATCGCGAAACATCATCACTGATCCGAGAGCAATTCCATCACTGGTGACGGGCGCCGCGGTGTACTCGACGATTAGCCTTTCGCCGGACTTGGTTGTAAGCGACTCTTCATCAACCCAGCAGGAGTGGCCTGCGCGCATCGCATTGAGTAAGCAGCAGCCATCCTCGGCGTCGCATCCGATGTGGACCAGCTCATGGAGCTGCTTTCCGCGCACCTGCGCAGACTTGTAGCCGAGCATGCGCTCAGCCGCCGTATTCAGGTATTGAATAGCTCCAGTCGTATCGATATAGCAAACACCCTCATTAAGGCTTCCGAGCACGGCTCGAAAATGCGAGCGGACCTCCTCGGCTTGCTTCTGCGCCGTGATCTCGGAGGCCATGCCCAACATTAACTGCACGCCATTCTCGTCGAACAGTTTTCCTTTACTGGAGAGCCACCGGACTACGCCGTCACGTTCGAGTACTCGATATTCAAGTTCAAGACGATTGCGACGAGCTGCAGCCTCGAACAGCGCCGTCAAGACGCGGTCGCGATCCTGGGGATGAACTCGATGGTTGATGTATTCATGTATGGAGACTTCGTAACTCTCGCTTCCATCCTTGTGCTCGGACTTGCGCTCCTCACCTTCGCGCGACCAGCGTAGTACATTGGTCTGCAGATCCCACTCCCAAAACCAGATGCGCGCCGCCCGACGCGCCAGGCGCAAGCGTTGATCATGCTCAAGCAACTGTAATCGCTCGCGCTGGTGCCGTCGGATCACTTCGATCAACACAACTCCAAGTCCGACGTATGCGCACCAAAGCACCAGGCCAGGGCGGAAACTGTTTGATCCCATATTGGGTCCGGGAAGTAGGAACCAGAGCCCCGCGCCAGTAATGACAAGAGCAAGCCAACCAGCTAAATATCCGCCGATAAGAGCGCTGACGAGGAGCGCGAAGAGGCAAATGAGCCCCGCCGGCCTTTGTGCACTGAAAGGAACGGCAGCAACCAATAACGCAATCAGAGCCAGACCGGCAGCAAAAACGTAGTTCCAGAGTGAGTGTCTGGAGCGTGATTCCTGCGGACGCAAAAATCTCGGCCTGGGCAAAGACTTAGACATAACAGGCCCGGTAGT
>CAYNPS010000086.1:2249-8489 GCA_964399125.1 uncultured Terriglobales bacterium | reverse complement strand
ATGACGAAACTCGAAACCTTTTTCGCTCCCGAGAAGTTGCAAGGCGCCAACGCCGACTTCTATCGTCGCGCGATCAGCGAGTTGCTCTGGTGCCGCATGCTGCGTGATGGTGACAACCAGATCGAGAACCTCGGTAAAGATCATCCGCTCGATCCCTTGGCATTTGACGCGATCGGCATTCAATTCGGGCAGGCGTAAAGTCGGCGGCAGTCCACCGGCAGGTATCACAATCTTGCCAGCAATCTCGCTCTCTCAAACACTTTTCGAAACATCTGTTTGGTGAGCTTTCCCGTATTGGTGTTCTGCAATGAAGGATGGTATGCGCCGATCAGGATCACACCATTCGGCATCTCGTACTCAACTGCATGTCCGAAAGCGTAAGGCGCACGCGATGCAATAATCCCTATTCGGCGTAGATGATTGAGGTACGCATCGAATCCAATCTTTCCCAGAGCCACAACGACGCGCACGTGGCGCAAAGCCGCGAGTTCGGCATCGAGAAAATGCGCGCAGTTGGCGATCTCGTCCAGATTTGGCTTGTTCGCCGGAGGAGCGCAGCGTACTGCTGCTGTGATGTAGGCATCGGCGAGCTTTAGCCCGTCGTCGCGGTGCGTGGCCACCGACTGCGAAGCAAAGCCGGTCTCGTAGAGTACCGGATACATGAAGTATCCCGATCCGTCGCCTGTGAACGGACGACCAGTTCGATTCGATCCATGTGCTCCTGGAGCTAGTCCCAAAATGAGAACGCGGGCATCGGGATCGCCGAATCCGGGCACGGGCTTCGCCCAGTACTCCCAGTCGGCGTACGCGCGACGTTTAACACGTCCAATTTCCTCCCGATAGGCAACAAGCCTCGGGCACAGCCGACAACCCACGACTGCTCGGTTCAATTCGGAAAGAGATGGGACCTCAGATGGTCGCAATTTTGGTAATTGCTTTACGCCGTTGTGACTGCTGGTCTGTTGTGTTGATTTTGCGGTTTTTGCGGCTGGAGAGGGCAATGCTTAGTGACTTCGTGTGTTAATTGGCTGACCCATCCCGGCTATTGGCCGTCGCCTGCGGCCTGCTTCCCTGCTTCGAAGGGCTCTGCCTGGAGCTTCCCGCCTTGCTTCATTAGAATCTCGACTTTGCCCTCCGCAGCTTCCAACTCCTGACGGCAGGAGTTCGACAGGCGCACTCCTTCCTCGAAGAGTTGTAGAGACTTTTCGAGAGGGAGGTCCCCCTTTTCTAGTTGCTCAACAATCTTCTCTAGCTGCTGCAGGCACTCTTCAAACTTCGGCAAGATGGGGCTCCATCGATATTGTAAATGGAGTAGACGAAGTGGCCGCGTATTTCGCGATTGCGTGATTTCGCGATTAGAAATCGCGAAATCACCAAATCACCGAGACATCTTCACTTCTGGAACAATAGCGGCGCAAACGCTGCCAGGTTTCGTCGCCAGACCATCCAGGTGTGCGCACCCGGAGTTTCGATGTCTGTGTGCTTCACACCCTTGCTAGTTAGCCACTCGCGGAAGCGACGGTTCACGTCGATCAGGTGATCGTCGGTGCCGCAGGCGATCCAGAGTAGTTGCAGGTTCGCTGCATCTTTGGGATTCCATCCTGCAAATTGCTGATCGAAGTTCTCGTTGAGTCCACCGGTGCTAAACGCGCCGATCCACCCAAAGCGATCAAGAGTAGTGAGACCGACGAATAGCGATTCCGACCCTCCCATCGACAGACCGGCAATTGCGCGTGATTTGCGATCCGTGAGTGTTCGATACTCATGTTCCACTTGAGGAATCACTTCGGTGAGCAGCGCTTTGCGGTAGTTATCGAGATTGCGCTGGCGCAGATCTTCATTACTGAAGGCGCGGAAGCCGCGCTTCAGCATATCGAGATCTCCGTAGCCGAGCGTCATCACAACGATCATCGGCTTGGCTTTCTGCTGCGCGATCAGATTGTCGAAGATCACGTTCGCGCGACCCACGGCTGTCCACCCGCTGGCATCGTCGCTGTAGCCGTGCAGCAGATACAGCACTGGATATTTCTGCTTCTTCGCTGCATCGTAGCCCGGCGGCGTGTACACGTAGTAATCGCGTTGGTCGCCAACCGCTCCAGATTTGTAGAAGTGATGGTGCACGACGCCATGCGGCACCTCGTTAATCTCCCACGGCAGCGAAGACGGTCCGGGGACATGGACCATGCTCTGCGTATTCAGCAAGTTCGGCTTCAGCAGCGGATTCGACGGATCAATCAGAACAACACCATCCGCCACGAAGGAGTAGCCGTAGAAATCCGGCTCGAGCGGATCGGTGGTCACACTCCACACTCCAGCATCGTCCTTCTGCATGGGAACGTGCGCTGTACGTCCTTCAAGCTGCACTTCAACTTTTTGCGCATTCGGATCCCGAAAGCGGAATGTCACCCGATTGTCAGACTGAACTTCCGGTGAGAGGATCGGGGCAGGCGGTTGTTGCTGCTGTGCGAGAACTGAAACCGAGAAGAAACTAAGGGTGGCGAGATAGAGACTGTACAGTCTTCGATTGAGCACGCGAGGATTATACGGATTCGGTCCGAAGGCGCAACCAAAGTGCAGTGCTGTCTCGTGTAACCTAAGAACGTGCCCCCTGAGACAGAACCTGCTGTCCCACCGAGAGCCGCATTTCAGTATCGCGATTTTCGCCTATTCCAATTTGGGCGCGCCCTTTCGATCGTCGGGACGGAGATGCAGTCGGTTGCGGTCGGCTGGCAGGTCTTCGAAATCACTCACCGTCCAATCGACCTGGGATACGTCGGCCTCGTCCAGTTCCTGCCGGGTGTTCTGTTATCAATTCCCGCCGGTCATACGGCCGATCGATTTGATCGTCGCGGCGTTTTGCTGACCTGCTACATCTCCTACGCAATTTGTTCAGTTCTGCTCTTTCTGCAGGCGCACGGCGGAGCACGGTCCGTCCTGCCCATCTTCGTCACACTCCTACTTATCGGTATTACGCGCGCCTTCAGCGGACCAGCAAGTCAATCACTCGTCCCACAGCTCGTGCCGACGGAGCATTTTGGGAATGCGATCGCCTGGGGCGCAACTGTGTTTCAGATCGCCACCGTGCTGGGTCCAGCCTTGGGCGGCCTGATCTACGGGTGGGCACACGGGGCAGCCAGCGTTTACATCACGGCAGCAGGCGCTTACACAGCCGGATTTGTCTTCCTGCTGATGATGCATGTACGCACCGGGCGAATGGAGAAGAAGGACATCTCCGTCGAGACGCTGCTCGCCGGCGTCCGCTACGTTTGGCGAGAGAAGATCATTTTGGGATCCATTTCCCTCGATCTCTTCGCAGTGCTGCTCGGCGGCGCGGTCGCGTTGCTTCCGGTGTATGCCGAGGATATTCTCCACATTGGTCCGCGGGGTCTTGGCGTGCTGCGCAGCATGCCCGCCGCGGGTGCTGCGGTAATGGCGGTTGTCCTGGCGTATCGGCCCTTGCGGCGGCGTTCCGGAGCAATGATGTTTATTGCCGTAGCCATCTTCGGAGTTTCGACAATCGTCTTCGGGTTTTCGCGTTCGGTAATACTCTCTCTCGTCACGCTGTTCGTCGTGGGTGCCTCAGACATGATCAGCGTCGTCATTCGCAACACTCTGGTGCAGATCGCGACACCGGCAGCAATGCGTGGACGCGTAAGCGCCGTCAATCTGCTCTTCATCGGAGCTTCAAACGAATTTGGACAATTCGAATCGGGAATTACGGCACAGTGGTTCGGCGCTGTACCGGCTGTGATCTTCGGCGGAGTTGGCACGCTCGTCGTCGTTGGCCTATGGGCGTGGCTCTTTCCGCAATTGCGCGAGATGGATCGATTAATTCCAGTTCGGGAAATTGAAGCGGAGGCCAAGCAGCAGGAGCTGGTGTGAAAGGACCGACGGCCGCCCTCGGCCGGGTGTTCGCTGCATCGGCGAGAAATCTTCAATCCAAAGACTACTTTTTCCGCCTGACCAGGAACCCGCGCGAGGGCGCGCGTCGGTCCGTCGATCACTGGTTAAAAGCAGATCTGAAACATGACTGCATGCGCGTCACTGGTAAAGGGTCGGATCTGGCACTCCTGCGTCAAGGAAGCCCTTTCTACGTAGCTGGCAGGAATCGCAATGCCCGCAGGCTCGACCATCTGGTGACGGGTCATAGCAACTCGTGGTCAACGTGTAATCCACTCCCAGCCTTGTTCCTTCGCGAATGATCTGCGCTTTTGTCATCTGAATCAGAGGCGCGTGAATTGTGAACTTCCGTCCTTGGACCCCGGCTTTGGTTGCTACATTCGCCAGCGACTCGAAAGCATGGATGAACTCCGGACGGCAGTCAGGATATCCGCTGTAGTCGAGCGCGTTTACGCCGATGAAGATGTCGAATGCCTCGATCACTTCGGCAACTCCCAACGCGAATGAAAGAAAAATCGTATTCCTCGCTGGAACGTACGTTATGGGGATGCCTTGCGAAATCTCATCATGCGTACGATCTTTCGGCACGTCGATGTCGCCGGTGAGCGCCGATCCGCCGAACTGGCGGAGATCAAACGCGATGATCGAATGCTTTGCTCCAAAAGCGTCTGCTACTCGACTTGCGGCGCTGAGTTCGATGCGGTGACGCTGGCCGTAATCGAAGCTCAAGGCATGAAGCTCGAATCCGCGCTCGCGTGCGATTGCGAGAACCGTGGCTGAATCGAGTCCACCGCTGAGCAGGATGACGGCTTTCTTAGTCGCAGCTATGTGCACTCCCACTAGGCAACATGGAGCCGGCCGCCCTCGGCCGGGTTTTGGGAATTTCGTGATTTCCTGATTTCGCGATTTCGTGGTGTAACAAATCGCAAAGTCGAAAATCAGAGGACGCGAGTGCGGCCACACAAACCCGGCCGAGGGCGGCCGGCTCCGTGTTGCCTAGCCAACTCTTGCTGGATCGGCAGGATGGCGCGTTGGTCCTCGTTCTTTGAACCAGAGCTCTCCGCCGTGCTCGCGGAAACCATCTGGATGGACGGGATCATCGCCTCGCGTAAGGTTCTGTTTCTTCTCCGCATCACGGGCCTTGATCGCTGCGAGTACGCGATCCGGCGTGAACGGTGCCTCGCGCAAGCGAATGCCCACGGCATCGTAAATTGCATTTGCGATCGCCGGAATGCATGCAGCCAGAGAGCCCTCACTCGCCTCCTTCGCTCCGAACGGGCCTTCGGGATCAACGCTCTCGACGATATAGCTGATCACCTCCGGAGATTCAACAGCGGAAGGCGATTTGTATTCGAGCAGTCCTGGATTCATCAGCAGTCCGTGCTTCCAGACCATCTCTTCCTGCATGGCTTGCCCCAGGCCCATCCACACCGAGCCGATCACCTGTCCTTCGACCGAAACGGGATTGAGTGCTCGTCCGCAATCGTGTGCCGCCCAGACCCTGTGAACCGTGACTTCACCCGTTTCTTCATCGACGCTCACTTCCGCCACCTGGGCCGAATACGAATACGCCGGAGATGGTCCCACTCCCGCTCCTTTGTGTTTGCCTCCGCGAGCTTCGGGAGGCGGCGCATAGGAGCCGGTACCAGTAAGCGCGCCGCTGAAGTCGATGGCCGCGACCACTGCTTCTTCAAACGACATATGGTCCTTCGGGCCCTCCTCTTTGCGCTTTTGCTGGATGGAATTGCGGAGGATCTGTCCTTCGACTCTGCCGGACACAGTTGGAGAGGTCGAGACCTTCTCTGCCCCTGCAAATCCGGCAACAGCTTGGCTCTCGTTTGTAACTGCCTGAATCGTCGATCCTCTAGGCGTATCCTTGCTCTCTAAAACTTCCGATGCGCCCCTCTCTCCCGAAACGGAACTCACTCCCCGCTTGCTGACGTGGTCATCGCGCATGATCACGTCGTCAGCCGAGCAGTTCATCTTCCGTGCGGCGGCGGCGATGATTTTCTGCTTCACGCTTTCGGCCGCGCGCATGGCTGCGTTGCCATTCATGAAGGTTACTCGGCTCGAGTAGGAGCCGATGTCCACCGGCGTAAGATCCGTGTCGGCGGCGACGACTTTCACCCGCGCGAGCGTGCAGCCGAGTACCTCGGCAACGATTTGCGCGACCATCGTGTCGGAACCTTGACCGATGTCCGAAGCGCCGGTGTACACCACCACGCCGCCGTCGCGATCGATCTTGATATTGACTGTCGAGTGTGGCATATCCGAGCGGATGATCGAGTTCGCCGCGCCGCTCACATAATGGCTGCAGCCCAGGCCAAGTCCGCGTCCCGG
>CAYNPS010000086.1:0-2149 GCA_964399125.1 uncultured Terriglobales bacterium | reverse complement strand
GCCATACGAGCAGTACGCGCCCCCGTCCTGGACTACACGAGCAGCAACTGCGGTCACCTTGCCATCTTTCTTCATTCCCGTTTTAAGATCGATGATCGTGCGGGGCCGCCCGCGGTGCGCCCAGAACACTTCCTCGCGTGTGTAAGTGATCTTGACTGGGGCTTTTGCTTTACGGGCCGCAACCGCAGCAATGATCTCCAGCGGAATGACTTCGCTCTTGCCTCCAAATCCGCCACCGACTAGCGGCTTGATTACGCGAATCTGAGCCATGGGCATCTCCAGCACGATCGAGAGCTTGTGCTGGAGGTAATACGGCACCTGAGTCGATGACCAGACGGTCAGTCGGCCGGGCTGCCCGGTTTGTGAATCGAAATCGAAGCTGGCGAGAGTGGAATGCGGCTCCATGGCCGCATGCGTGACTTCGTTTGCGAGATAGCGACCTTCAACGATGTGGTCCGCTTCGCGAAATCCTTGCTCCGGATCACCGAAAACGTGGTGGTAGTCCTTCTCGATGTTGTTGGCCTTTTCCGAATGAATTAAATCGGAGGTGGCCTTCATCGATTCTTCGGGGTCGAAGTACGCCGGCAACAGCTGGTACTCGACATCGATCAACTCAAGCGCGCGCTCCGCAATCGATTCCGATTCCGCTACAACGCAAGCGACGTTGTCTCCAACATAGCGAACTTTGTCGACGGCGAGGGCAGTCTCGTCGTGTCCGACCGGGAGAATGCCGTACTTATTCGGCGCATCCGCGCCGGTCACAACTGCAACAACTCGATCGAGTGCCAGCGCACGCTGAGGATCGATGCGCTTGATAATCGCGTGCGGATAGGGAGAATGGAGGATCTTGCCGATCAACATGCCGGGTAAGGAGAGATCGTCGGCATACTTGCCCGCTCCGGTTGTTTTTCCCGCGGAATCGATCAAAGCAACCGGCTTTCCGATAACTGAGAACTCTGCCATGTGCTATCGCTTCCCCGCAGCGATCCCTTCCTGCTCAGCGCGAATGGCTGCTTTGATTGCCTGATACATCTGCGTGTAGCCTGTACATCGACATAGATTCCCGCTTAGCGCGTGACGAATATCTTCTTCGGTCGGCTCCGGATTACGCTCAAGTAATGCTTTAACAGTCATCATGAATCCTGGCGTGCAATATCCACATTGAGATCCGCCCCATTCACCATAAGCTTTCTGAATCGCCGCTAGCGCGCCATGCTCGGCGACGCCTTCAACGGTTGTAATCTCTGGACCGTTGCCGTCCTCATCTGCAGCCAATGAAGCAGCGATCATTGTGCACGACAGCATGGGAACGCCATCTACCAGCACGGTACATGCGCCACAGGAGGAATCATCGCAGCCACGCTTGGAACCAGTGAGGTCCAGCTCTTGGCGAAGAGTGTCAAGCAGAAGCTGCGACGATTCGATTGCGACCTCGCGCACTCTGCCGTTGACCCGCAGCTCGATGAGCTCCTTTTTCATGAGTCAGTTCTAGGATAGCTGAGGGCGAGAGGCTACGGAATCCTGGCGATAAAGGAAGCGCCTAATGTGGCTTGTGATCAGAAGTTGCCCGCAAAGACTGATGTGCGACTTCAACAAAGGCCATCGCCGCACGGGGCAGGGTACGGTCCTTGCGATAGACCAACCCCAGTTCGCGCTTAAGCTTAAGGTCCTTTATGGGAATGAGTCGCAGGCGTCCGGCTTGGACGTCGTCTTGAGCAAATGTCGTGCTGATAACGGAAGCTCCGAAGCCCCCGGCAACGAATTGCTTGATCAGAGTGATGCTGCCGAGTTCCATGGAAATGCGGAGAGTATCGCGAAAAGGGTTGAACATTCTCTCCAGGGCCTGGCGAGTAGACCCTGTTTTGGGAAAGATTAGCGGGACTTCTGCAATTTCGGAAAGAGTCACCACTTTTTTGCTGGCAAGAGGATGGCTTGCTTGAATCACTAACTGCAGCTCATCTCGAAAAATCGGAATAATACGCAAACAGGCACTCTTCACGGGCAACGTGACAATGCCGACATCGACCGCGCCCAGCTCAATCTTTTCGATGATTTTGCGGCTGAAATTCCGATAAACGCTGATCCGAACAGATGGATACTTGCCGTGGAAACGCTCGAACACTTTCGGAAGGACATACAGAAAGGTCGC
>CAYNPS010000085.1:0-15158 GCA_964399125.1 uncultured Terriglobales bacterium | reverse complement strand
CGCACATGATTCGCAAGCCAGCCGATGGCGAGAATATCCGCTGAACGATACAGAGCAAGGCCATCCTCGAAACTCAAGCGTTCACTAGCGAGTACCTTTTCCGCAATTGGAGGAAGCCGGGCATCGTCGGTTTGGAATGCATGTCGAGCGGAAGAGACTCCCATGGCAGGCTGGAGCGTGGCGGACATTACGTTGATGATAGCCGAAGCGACCGCGTCAGGTAAGTCCTGGCATGACCATGATGAGCAGCGCCGGCAGATTGACGATGTGACTTACACTAGCAACATGACAATCACCGTCGAGGATGCGCAGTCCAAGTTGCCGCAGCTTCTGGACGAGCTAGCTCCCGGAGAAGAACTCGTACTGCAGCGGGAAGGAAAGCCTGTGGCAAAACTTGTGCGACTGCAAAGCGAAACTGAAGGCAAGAGCCTGTTGGGATTCGCAAAAGGAGAATTCATCGTTCCGGATGATTTCGACGAGCCGCTGCCGAAGGATATTGAAGACACGTTCTACGAATGAAATTCCTGCTGGATACCAATGTCCTCCTTTGGGTGGCAACATTCGATCCCCGACTGAGCGCCAGAGCCAAGCAAATCCTTAGTGACACAGGTAATGTTTTCTACTTGAGTGTCGTAAGCCTCTGGGAAGTAACTATCAAAGCTCAGATTGGGAAACTGTCGATTCCTTACAGCCTTGAGGTGTTCCTCCAGAGAACACTGGATCGAGAAGTGACAATTCTGCCGGTTCAACAGGAACACGTGTTGAACTTAGGCAGGCTGCCTCTGCTCCACAGAGATCCATTTGATCGCATGCTCGTGGCTCAGGCTATTTCCGAAAATATTCCGATTCTGAGCTGCGACCGAAAGCTCTAGCAGTACCAGGTCGAAATAATCTGGTGAGCTACGCTTTTCCGCGCACTTTTGCTAACCACCATCGCGCTCCTACTAGTAGAAAACGCCAGTCGTGGAAGAATTCCGGAGGCTTACCTTCGAAGGCGTGACCCACAAATTGGAAGATCCAACCGATGACGAACAGTGCAAGTGGCAGCTTCCAGAATCCTGCGATGAAGATCGCAACTGGAGCCAGGAGCAGCGAAAGAATAATGAGCGGAATGCCGATTGTGTGGCAGAGGCGATTGATTGAGTTGCGATGACTGGTGGAATATTGGGCGATCCATTCATTCCACGGACGTCCGAAGAACATTCCTCACCTCCGCCACAGCGCAGGCCTTGAAGCAGCCGGATTATGCTGGCGGCGCGCTTGGATGACTCTGTGCGGGATACGGCTGCGGCACGATCACGGGCTCTTCAGGAATGATGATCCAGGCCACAATATAAGCGATCAGGCCGAGTCCGCCGCTTGCGAGTGCCAGCACCAACCAGACAAGGCGGACGAGCGTGACATCGACATCAAGGTGACGTGCGAAACCCATGCATACGCCGGCGATCTTGCGTCCTTCTCTTGCACGCTCCAGTGGACGGCGAGCGACGCGAGCGCCCAATTGGCGTCCACAGGCTGAACAGTACAGGCAGTCATCTGCCATCGTGCGTCCGCAGAAATTGCAGTACATAGGTCCTCCTGAGGGTGATAACGAGTTGGCCCGTGAAAAAGTTCCCATTGGGTAATTCGCAATAGGCAGTAGGCGATAGGCTTACCAACGGGCGGCACGGTCGAATTATCGTCCCTTCTCGCCTATCGCTTATTGCCTACCGCCTCTTTCCTAGTCCGCCCGATACGGTTCGCGCAGCAGCTTACGCGCAATCTCGGCCTGTGTCGAGGAGTCGTCCTGCGCTATGACAGTTTGATACTCCTGGACGGCCTGATTTCGTTCGCGCATCAGGTCATAAAGCTGTCCGGCGGCAAGCTCGGCGCGCTGACGCAGGCTGAGCTGTCCCGTGGGGACGCTCGCCGTGAACTCGTAATTCTTGAGTGCCTGATCATATTTCTTCTGCCCACGCAGGCTCTCGGCTAAGCCGAAGGTTGCGAACTCAAGATGCGCTCCGGGGTAGTGTCCGGCCTTCGCGCCGTCGACGAGCTTCTCGTAGCAGGAGATCGAGTTCGGTCCCTTGCCGCCATCTTTCTGCAAATTGCATTCCTCGAGTGCAAATAGAAAGTTCTTTGGGTACTGTTTTGTCAGAGTATCGACCACCTTTCCTGCTTCGTCGTATTTGCCTTCCCGGCGGAGAAACAGCGCGAGAGCTACTCGCGCATCGACGCTCGATTCATGACCTTCCTTCGCCGCGTCCTGCAGGTATTGAAGGCCTTTTTTCTTGCTTCCGCCGAGTCCAGCGATACCCGCCAACATTTTCACAGGCATCGGCAAGCTACCGACGACATAGTTGTGAGCTCCAACCACCGTCTTAGCATCGGTATATTTCGGGTCCAGTTCGAGGACCCGTTCGTGATCCCGCCGGGCAGCCACAGCATTCCGCAAAGCCGATAGAAAACTCTTGTCTACCAGAGCGATGTAAGTCGATTTCAGGCCTCGCGCCTCCCCTCTTACGTACAGGGCATCGACATCGTTCGGGTTCTTCGCCAGCCGATCATCGCAGAGTTTGATCGTCTGCGCCGTTAGCTGATCGACCTGCGCCCGAACCGCGGGATTCCCATTGGCTGCGCGTCCGCTTAGGAAGCCATCATGGGCATAGAGCGTGGTGTCGAGGAGATTGAGTCGGTAGAGTTCGCGGAAGACCGTCGCTTGGAGCACGTGGACCACGGCAAACGGATCATCTGGGTGGGCCCTCTCGATGCGCTCGAATTGCACGACAGCCTTGTCGTATTCCAGGTTGTAAAAGTCGTCGAGAGCGAGTTTTACCTGAGGATCGTCTGCTGCGCGGTATGCGGTCGCAGAGACGGCGGGCGTCGAAGCATTCAACATCGGTGGGCTAACGAGAACGATATTTACTACCAAGCCACCGAGGAAACACAGTAGGAAAACCGCTCGTACATGCACCGGAGAGCTAAGGACCGGGTAAGGCTTCATGGCGGGGTACTTGCGAAGTTTACCTGATATTCGTGCTGCCCTGAAGCAGGTACAAAGAAGCTGCCCCCGGAAAGACTGCGAGAACACCTATCTATGAACAGGCCGGTTAGAACGGCAAAGGATTGCTATACCGAGGCAGAGGCAGCGGCGGAGTTGAACATCTCCGTCGAGCGGCTCAACCACCTACTCGATCGCAAACTTTTCAACGACGGCTCCGGACGCCCCGAAACGCTCAATTTCCAGAGCACCGACCTAATCCTGCTCCGTTTTTGGCTTGAGCAGGAGCAGCCCAAACTGATCCAGATGCCTTCGCGCAGTATGCGCCGCGGCACCGGAACCGACGATTTTGAGAGCGAGCGGTAAAACTTTCACAATCATTCCAGCAGCGCGAATTCCTAACCCGCTGAAGAGCAAGGGGTTACAAAGTTGTAACTTTGGCTCTTGGCGTGCGAGTATGAAAGTTAGGAATTTTCCCATGAGCACCAACCCTCTGCGAAGAGAAGGCTCCTACTGGAAGCCAGTGCTGGATTACGAGCATTGGGACGCTGACGCTCCCGCCAGCAACGGAGGCGGCGCAACGCACACCGCCGTTGCCGAAGCGGAGCCTGCGGTTCGCCACGACCTGTGCCGCCATTGTGGCGCAGAGTTCGTCGTTGATTCTCCGTTCTGCCGTATGTGCGGACGAGCAAAAGAGAGCGTGCCGCGAGCAGAGACCAAAAAGAATCCCTGGGGCGCAGTGGATTTCTACCAGCTTCGCCGCCGCCTTGGATTGAGCGTCGGAGCGATGATCTGTTTCATCGTGGGCGTGGCCTGTGTGGGAGCGGCGATTGCAACCGGCTTTATCTATACGGCCAACACGCTCGTGGACTGGCAAGCGATCCAGGCCTGGCGCTCCGAATGGCTGATCGCAGCAGGCGTGGTTTTTGTCTGCGGCATTCTGCTGAATAGCCGAAAGACGACACAGATTTAAGGCGCACCGAACCTCGAAGCATTTAAGACCCGCCGCATGGCGGGTCGTTTTTTTGCACAAACTCGCTCTGAGCAAGGATTCACTGAAATTCCCTGCGCAGGGAATTTTGCAGGGAAAAAATTCCCGCGAAAAAATTTTTCATTGTGGGACCCGCATAAACACAGGCGATTTGCAATCGACCAGGGAATCTGCAAGGAATTAGCAGGGAATCTCCACGTACGCCCTTTGCGCAGCATGACTTAGGACAGCTCCTCTGCCGTCCTACGGCACACAGCAGGGAAGCAAGCACGCAATTCTGACCTTGACTGTGGGGTAGCCTCTTTGCACTACCGCGAACTCGGCCGTGAGCGCCCGGCTGGCCGATAGTAAGAGGCGCGCCGGTACCAAGAGGTACGTCCGCCCAGGTTGAAGCCTCCGATTGCAGCAGGCACAACGGCTTGTTCAATTGGGCTGGAGCTAAAAAGAATCGCGCGTATCGCTAGGAACGCGATTGAGCGGTCTATTCCTGATCCTCGTCCGAACTCGGTTTCTTTTGAGTCGGGGTAGCGTTCCCATTATGCGATTGCCCTGAATTCGGACTCGCCAGCGCCTGATCCGGCCCCGCGTTCACCTGAATGTTCTGCGCTGTATATGAACTCCCTTCGAATTGCGCGACGACCGTCACCGTGCTGCCGACGAGCAGGTTCTCAGGTATCCGCATCGATGGATCGAAGTGCACTTCGTAGATTTTGCCGTCCGCGCGATTCTCGATGTCGAGCACTCCGGTGCGGATATCGAGATGGGTCACGCGACCGAAGTAGGTGAACGAAGTTCCGGGTTCGGCGATGATCGAGACCTCGTCCGCTGTGGCGCCATGAGAACGCGGCGAGAACTTTACTGCGATGAGCGCGCCGGGACGTAAAGAGCTCTGAGTGCCCGCCATGTCTCCGCTCTTGATTTGCGTTTGTGGGGTTACCCGGAATCGGACCGTCGTTCCGGCGAGATTGTCCTGGACGACCATGTCGCCGCGCCTGCGATCGAAGCTCATGATCTGCCCGCTCGCATCGGCGGGGCTGCTCCCCGATTCAACGTGGACGTTCTTCGCGTAAACCTTTCCTTCAAATAGCTGTGTGTCGAGGTAGACGCGATCGCCTTTCTTCACGCCCAACTGCGTGGTCTGTTTGCCGTCGCGATAGAAGTTCGTGCGCTGATCGAATTTCACATTCAGCGTATTCGCGTCATAAACGTGGACCGACATGCGATCCCGAATCTGGTCGATGCTCTTGACCGTCCCACCGATCAGCGAAAGCTTGCTCGGCTGCAGAGGCTTTGGGGCGAGTATGTCAGAGACGTCGCTCGGATCGACCAACCCGCCTCCGCCAAGCGTCTTGGTGACCGGCATTGGAGAACTCGAGACCAGAGAATCTCCGGCAGTCACGGTGGGCAGAGCTGTTCCAGCATCGGGTGAAGGACGCGGAGCTGTGCGCATCGCGCCTGCGCCGTTGGGCGTAGTGCCTACCGTCTGCACGGTTGATTGATCCATGTGCGTTCCGGGAGCGGGAGCCGGCGAGGTCCCAGACGGCTGCTGAGCGAATGCAATGGTTGAGACTAGAAGAAGGTTGAAGAATGAGAAACGCAGCATCGCCTCTCCAGAAAGTGCAGACAGAGCCCGAGCAGCAGCTCTGTTGCTTAACGAAGTTGGATGCAACAGAACCGCCGGCGGTAGCCGGTGGGTCGGAGATCGCCGAAAGGCGAACTCCGAAAGCGGCGATACTGCCAGCAAATTGCCCAGAAACGCAGCCGCAATCCCGCTTTGCGGGACGGCTGCACCAGCACCTACCAGCGCCGGTTCCGCCCCTGGTCGTGCCCTCACTTTTCCGCAGCCTGTGAAGTCGGGGGCGGCCACCGAGGAAGTGCCGTCGTGCAACCCAAAATCCAGTGCTGCTACTCACATAACTGACTGCTCCGGCTGCTCAGACGGATAGCTCCGTCCACCGGATGCCCGAGGCTATGACCCTGGTGAAAACTGTCCTAATACGTCTTGCGCTCTCGTTCCTGCTGCTCACATCCGTTTTGTTTGCGGAAGAGAAGACGCTCCGCATCAGCATCCCCAAGCACTCCAAACCCACGCCTGTTCAGGCGCTGAACCGCGATGGCGTGAAGGCCGTCGAGAAGCACGATTACGAGCGCGCGAAGAAGCTCTTTTACAAGGCATATCTCATCGATCCGAACGATCCGTTCACGCTCAACAACCTTGGCTACATGGCCGAGCTCGACGGCGACGTCGATCGCGCGCAGCGCTTCTATCAGCTCTCGCAGGAACAGAACTCTCAGGCGACGGTGGACCAGTCCAGCAAGGACGATCTGAAAGGCAAAACCGTCGCTGCTGTCGCGGGTCATGCCCAAACCGGGAATGTTCAGGTGAACGTACTGAACGTCGAAGCGATCAGCCTGCTTAATAAGGATCGCGTTGCCGAAGCCGACGAGACTCTGCAGAAAGCCCTGCGCCTGAACCCGCGCGATCCTTTCACGCTGAACAACATGGGATACGTGAAGGAGAAGGAAGGCGAGCTGGAATCGGCAATCAATTACTACCGCTCAGCAGCGGATTCCAACTCTGACGAGCCGATCGTCGTCACGGTAAATAAATCCTGGCGCGGACGCGCAATCAGTAAAGTCGCCGCCAGTAACGCGAAGAAAGTTCAATCGACGTTAGAAAAAGAAGGATCTACCGAGGCCAAGGTCGCGCGCCTGAATCAGCGTGGCGTTTCGGCCCTTAACGCCAATGATCGCAAAAAAGCTCGCGAGTACTTCCAACAGGCTTACAAACTCGATCCCAACGATGCCTTCGCGTTGAACAATATGGGATACGTCGCCGAACTGAACGGAGACCGCGAGTCGGCCGACTACTATTATGCGAAAGCAAAGGAAGCAGACAATCACGAGAAGCACGTGACGCTCGCGAGTCGCCCTGAAGATGAGGGTAAGAAGCTGGTCGAAGTTGCTAAAAGCAACGACACTAAGGCAGAAGACAGCATTGCTGCCGAGCAAGAGTTGTTGCGTCGTTCAGGAAAGACTCCGGCGCTGATTGAGCGCCAAACGGGCCGTCCAGTGGTCGTCACGCCCGAGAACAATCAAAACGACAACAACCCGAACCAGAACAATCAGCCAAACCCACCGGAACCTCAGCTAAAGCGTCGAGGGGATCAGAGCCCCAGATGACTCGCGAAAATTCGGACCGACGCGCGCCCTCGCGCGGGTTGTGAAAATTTCGCGATTTCGTGATTGAAACTCAAATCACGAATCTTTAGCACCCGAGCGAGGCGGCAACGCCCAATGCTTTCTGCCCTTCACCGCGCCTGAATGTGCGCGGCCCATCCTCCTCCCGGAGCGAGATGAATTTTTAACTTGTCATTCTTTGTGACTCGAGAAGTAGTTTTCTTGTAATCGCTCGCAGCGCGATCTGCATTAACTCCGTCCTGGTAGGCATCCATCGAGAAGCTGCCGTCGCCTAAAAAAGACAGATCTACATCGAGATCGCGTGCGGTCCAGTCCGACATCGCTCCCACCCACCAGTCCTTCCCATTTCGGCGCGCCACAACGATGTAATCGGCGATGCGAGCGTCGAGAACTCTGGTGTCATCCCACTCGGTTGGAACCGGCCCAAGGAAGTCCATGATCTCCGGCTCGCGCAGGTAGTTCGAAGGACTATCGGCGAGCATCTGCAGCGGCGCTTCGAAGACGACATACATCGCGAGTTGGTGGCAGCGCGTTCCAAGCGCCATGGGCTGGCCGAAGATTGGAGCAAAGGTAGTTTTCGTCGCGTTACGCATGGCTCCCGGCGTGTAGTCCATCGGTCCAAGGAACATGCGCGTGAACGGAAGCGTGACGTTGTGCTCCGGCTCCGCATCGGCGCTCCACTTGCTCCATTCCATTCCGCGGACGCCCTCTGCATTGATGAGATTCGGCCAGGTGCGCGTCATGGAGGCCGGTTTCTGATCGCCGTGGAAATCGACCAGCATCTTGCGCTCTGCGCATTCACGGCTCACGCGCTCGTAGAAGTTCATCACCACCTGATCGCTGCGCTGCATGAAGTCGACCTTAATGCCCTTAATTCCCCATTTGGCATATTGATCGAGCGCGGGAATGAGCTGATCGTCGAGCGTCTTCCACACGACCCAGAGAATGATTCCGACGTTCTTCTGGCGGGCGTAAGCTGTCAGCTCCTCCATGTTGATCTCCGGAACGACTTCAAGCACGTTGCCCAGCTTGTACCAGCCTTCGTCGAGGATGATGTACTGCAAACCGTACTTTGCGGCGAAGTCAATGTAGTACTTGTATGTCTCGGTATTGATTCCCGCTTTGAAATCGACGCCATAGACGTTGTTCGCATTCCACCAGTCCCAGGAAACCTTGCCGGGTTTGATCCACGAAGCGTCCTGAACCTGCGAAGGACTCTCGAGCAGCCAAACCAGCGAATTTGTGATCAGATCGCCGTCTTTCTCCGCAATGCCCACCAGGCGCCACGGAAATGTGCGCGTTCCCGACGTGACGGCGATGTAATCGGCGGCTTCGGCAACTCGGAAATCGCGATCGCCTTCGAGCTTCTCTTTCAGCGGATAGGGCGGGAATGTCGCGGCCAGCCCAGTGCCGCGCGTGCCTTTTAACCACAGGCCTGGATATTCATGAACGTCAGATTCCGCAATGGCTACCTTCGCTCCCTGACCGACATCTACGACAGCGGGCAAGGTGGCTATGTATGCCGGGATGATCTCGCTCAAATGCTGAGCTGTGTATTTGCGTTCATTGTGCGAGAAGAAGCTGTCTTCCTGCGGGTAATAAACAATCGAATCCTGCGGAAAATTCCAATTCGATTCTTCCCCATACACCTTCACCTGTTGCTGCGGCAGTGAAGTTTCAAAACGGTACGCGATGCCCTCGTTATAAGCGCGGAAGGTAACTGCGTAGCCGCCGTCCATGCTGAGGCGCAGCTCGTTGTAGGCATCGCGAAGCTGAGCAAATTTCTGGCGAATCGTTGGACGGACGATCTGATCATTGCTGCGCTGCCTGGCATCGAGCACCTTGGGTGCAATGCCGAGCTTCCTGTGTTCGACATCCAGCGACAGCGTGCAGTTTTCCAGCAGCGCGCGGCCGTTCAGCAGAACGTCGTAGTGAACGCGATCGGCGGTGCGAATTCGAAGCTCGATGCGATTGTCCGGCGAGCGCAGATCGTAGCTGGACTGCGCACCGGCACCTGCTACGGCGGCCATGAAAATGACCATGACACACAGCACCTTCACCAAGAAACTGCTCATTCAGTCACCTCGTTTGTTAATGAACCGCTGCTAATGAACCGGTGTTAATGAACTGGAGTTAATGAATCGACGGCTGGTCTTTAAGCACTACCAGAAATTGTCGAAGACTGTTCCGCTTGCGTTCGATCTGAGCGGTTTCCGCGGCTTGCGCCTGCTGATATTTCCTTATCTCTGCGTCTGCTTTTGCGGCTTCACCCTGACGTCGGTAGGCTAGTCCCAACCGATAGTGACATTCAGCCAGGTCAGGCGACGCTGCAACGCAGGACTGAAAGTCGTTGACTGCCTGCTCCGCCTCGCCATTTTGTTCGCGAAGCATTCCGAGCTGTAGAAAGGCTTCCCCGAAATGGGAATCCAGGCTGACTGCTTTCTCCAAGAGCCTCTCCACA
Organism: uncultured Terriglobales bacterium; assembly: GCA_964399125.1. Taxonomy (GTDB): domain Bacteria; phylum Acidobacteriota; class Terriglobia; order Terriglobales; family Acidobacteriaceae; genus Gp1-AA112. The sequence continues at coordinate 5,525 of CAYNPS010000085.1, read as the reverse complement.
TTGGCGACTTGTGAAGATGAAGGTGAATTGCGTTGCTCTTTCCACAAGGTCATAGCGTAGTAGTAGTTGGCCAACGCATTTTCGGGCTGGGAAGTCAGGAAGCGTTTCAAGTCCTGAGCAATGCATGGAGATGTGGAGGTCGCGGTCTTTTCCATTTCGGCCATGAGCGCATAAAACTCAACACGATTCGGTTCCAGATCAGAAGCGCGACAAGCACTCGCCATCGCCTTGTCAGTTGATCCATTGGCATACAGTGCTGCGGCGAATCCAGCATGCAGCCTCGCCGACTTCGGGTGGCCTGCGATTCCTTTCTCAAAAACCTGAACTGCAGCGGCAGCAGCGCGATGGAGCAGGAGCTCCGTTCCCCAACCGAAGTAATTAGCCTCGCTCGGATCCATGCCGGCAGCTTGTTCATACTCGTGTTCAGCCGCAACCGGATCGTTCAGGCGCTCGTCGATGTCTCCCAGCTTACGGTGTAAATCAGCCTGATCACCGCCAGCAAGAGACTCCTGAATCTGTTCGCGTTCGTCGCGGAGTGCTGCTTCGCTCTCGCGATTCGCTGAGACCGGCTCTCCGGCGTTGGCTGTGTTTGCGTTGAGCGCGAGCGTTTGCCTGGTAAGAGCTTCGCTTGTGCGTAGTCCCGTTTCGGAACCATGTCCGCCTGCCCCGCTCCAGTCGGTCACTCCGGCTATGGCGAAATTTGGTTTGTCATCGAATTCCATCCTTGCCGATTCCGACTGGACAGGAGTGAGCACCAGATCAATGTGGTTCCTGCTCTTCTGAGCCGATATCGACTGCGGCTCGCCCTTTCGAAATCCTGACTTCTCCGCTGTGAGAGTAAATGTGCCTGGCTGTGAGATCGTGAACGCGAAGGCGCCATGAGCGTCAGTACGTATTTCTGCAACTTTCGTCTCGGCCGCTTGCCGCAATGTGACGAGCGCTCCGGGAACGGGATCACCCGCCGCAGTTCTCACGCTGCCCTCGATCGTGATCTTTGCCGCCTGCGACGAATCTGCAATGCAGAGCACTGCGGACATCAAGACGACAAAAGTGATCAGCCCGGTATAGATCGATCGCTTCCCATTCGTCGCGTTGGGAACCAGTCTCATTCGGCATCCAGCGTGCGCTGAGTATCAGTTCGCAATAATGTAGCAGGCATTTCGTGCGAACACTCAACAACCCCGGATGCGGTACTCGTTAGTTTGCAGCTGGTTCAGTTTCCTGTTGGCGCGTCACCTGACCATCATCAGCACACCTTTGCCTATGGTTTTTCGATATTTCTGCGACCATCAGATCATTAATCTAATCCTATGTCTGAATGCGACATCTGAGCACGAACTCCCAAGAACTAAGAAATCTTTAGATCGAAATTCGAACGCGCGAGAGGACTGATATGAAACTCACGGGCCGCACCGTTCTTATCACTGGAGGCTCGGCCGGCATTGGCTTTGCTTTCGCGCTTAAATTTCACGATCTCGGCAACCAGGTCATCGTGACCGGTCGGCGACAAGCGGTGCTCGATGAGGTGAAGGCGAAGTACCCGAAGCTCCACACCATCCAGAATGACGTCGCGGATCGAGCGCAAATCACAGCTCTGGCAGCGCGCGTCAAGGCGGATTTTCCCAGGCTCGATGTGCTGATGAACAATGCTGGGATACTTCTCTACAAAAACCTCAAGGCACCGGCGCCGGACCTCGTTGACTTAATGACTGAGATGAATATCAACGTGGGCGGGGTGATTCGTATGACCTCCGCGTTCGTCGACATCCTCACGGCCAACAAAGGGACTGTGATCAACGTGTCCTCCGCGCTCGCTTTCGTGCCGTTTCCGGCCGCGCCAATCTACTCGGCCACCAAGGCCGCGATCCATTCCTATACGCAGTCGCTGCGGTTCCAATTGGAGGAAACCGGCGTGGAGGTTATTGAGATCATGCCGCCTGCGGTTAAGACCGAGATGACGAAAGAGCTTGCCGATGGCGGCGGTACTCGCTTGATCACCACGGATGAGTTGGTGAAGCAGTCCTTTGCTTCCTTAAGGGCAGGAGCCCTCGAGATCCGACCGGGGCAGTCAAATCAACTCGCGCTCATGCGCCGGCTCGCCCCGAATTTCATCAACAAGCAACTCTGGAAGGCCGCGAAGAAGCTGGTGCCGGTCGGGGCGTCATAGCCATGGCGACATCTTTAGCACCGCCTGCGCGCGGTGTGGCTCGGCCGGTCGCGTCGGTCAGTTGCCGATGGTCGGCCAACAAGAAACTGAGAATGCCTTTCCATAACTTCAGGCTTGCTCGTTATGAGCAATCGAACACGCGCAGTTATGAGCGCGCGGCGGCTCCCTGCTTCCTCCATTCTGCTTCGTTTGCTCCTTTCGCGAGCAGCCACACGGTTAGCGCTCCTTCCCCGAGCAGGCCGGGCACAAAACTGAAAGGGTAGAGATCCATTGCCAGTTTCGACGACAAGAACGTAAGCCATCCTATGCCGGCGAACAGCATTAGCAAGCCTAGAAGTCGCGGCAGGAACTTCGACTGGACAATCAGGTAACCGATCAGGAGGCAATAAATACCGAAAATTACCAGCGGGTTGATGCGAGCGAACGCATGAAGGAAGAGACCAAGCGGACCGATTGCGCATCCCACCAAACTGACGCACGCTGCAACCAATGAAACTTTCAGGTTGACCGGCTTGAAGAGACGATAAAAGAGCAACGTCACAACCACGTAGCACGCGCCCGCGACAATTCCCGATATGGAACCCAGACGGGTGTGAAGGAATAGGGCAAGGGCCCCGGTTACGAAGGTGAGCAGATAGAAGAAGCTGGCAAGCCTCGCCATAGACCTTGGTGCAGCTTCTCCATTCCAGTCTGTTGCTACGGATGCATTCATAGTCACACCCTCCGATCATCAGGGCGACATCATTCCTCACTCCAAACCCTCCGGAATATACGCACACTTGTGCAGAGAGTTCCCGTTTTTTTATCGATACAGAGCAGCTTCTGGGGACTACTAAACTCCGGGTGGTCGGCTATTGGGAAGTTCGGATTCCCGGATTAGTACTTTCCGTGTAGTCCGTCATCCAGGAGTCTCCGCGATCCACTTACACAAGCCCACTTCTCGGTAGTTATCGATAGATGAAAGAGTCGGCGATCAGCGATTATGCATGAGCTGACGACGCGTCCGGTACAGCAGCCTTATGGCAAGCGCAGACCAATCTCGCGGGTGTTCGAGAATGGACATGCAGGAAGAAGAGTGATCATCGACAAGCCGGACGTGGAAGCTCTCGCACAGGCTATATCGCTAGTGAGCAATATCTTAGGCTCTAACGCGTTGTGGCACACTGAATGCTCGCATAACACGCAGTGCTCTCAATTCCCTAAGAACAATGTCCTGGGAGGCGGCAATGGCTGGACTGCTTCTGGATACACGCTTTGCCGTGAGGCAACTGCGCAGGAATCTCGGATTCACGATTGCGGCGACGGTGATGCTGGCCGTTGCCATCTGCGCCAACAGCACGGTTTTCAGCTGGATCAATGGAACCATGCTGCATCCGATTCCTGGAGCGCGGCATACCGATGAACTGGTGAGCGTGATGCGAGGCGCGTGGAGCACCTCGCCGACGCCGCCCCTGTCTTATCTCGACTACCGCGATCTGAGAGATCAGAATCACAGCCTGACGGGGCTTCTTGCCTATCACGCTGACTGGATCACATTGACCCGCGCGGGAGCCCCGCCGGAGCGGATCTATATCGGGAATGTGTCAGCAAACTTCTTCGACGTGCTGGGAGTGAAGCCTCTGCTGGGGCGGTTCTTTCTGCCCGAGGAAGAAACGCGGCCGGATGCAGTGCCGTACGTTGTGCTCGGGTACTCGCTATGGAAGACGCGGTATGCAGGAGATCCGCAGATTGTGGGTAAGGCGATCGAGATTGCCCGGCATCCCGTGACGGTGATCGGCGTGGCGCCGAAGGGGTTTATCGGGGCGGCGCCGGGGCTTCGGGACGATGCATGGCTGACGCTGAATCCCCTTGGGACGAACGAGTATCGGATCACGCATCGCAGCCACGCCTTTCTAATTGTGTTAGGAAGGCTGCGGCCGGGAATGAGCCGCGAGCAGGCGACGAATGACCTCGAAACGATCATGCGGCGCATCGTGGCGGCCTATCCGAACGATCATCTGGGCACAAACACCATCACGCTCGACCCGATGTGGCGCTCACCTTTCGGGGCGAACGGCTACATGGCGGCAACGCTGCCCATCCTGCTGGCTATTGCCGGCGCAGTGTTACTGCTGACTTGCGCCAATGTGGCTACGCTTGCGTTGGTCCGGTTCGTGGCGCGACGGCGCGAGCTTGCGATTCGCCAGTCGCTGGGAGCGCAACGTGTGCAGCTCGTGCGACAGATGGTGCTGGAGGGCGTGATTCTCTCAGCCGGTGCCGGCGCGCTGGCTCTGTGGCTGACGTCGTTAACGGCGAAGACCTTCGCTCGATTCTTTCCCGCGAACTCGAATCCCATTGCGCTGAACGGAAGCGTTGATCAAAACGTGGTGATCGGGATCGTGGTGTTGGCGGCGCTGGCCAGCGTGCTGTCCGGCGCGCTTCCAGCGTGGCGGTCGTCGAATTTGTCCGCGGCTGAGGCGCTCAAGGATGAAGCTGCCACGATCTCGGGCGGCTCGCACAACCGGCGGCTGCTCAGCGGCCTGGTGGTGGCGCAGATCTCGCTTTCGCTGGCGCTGCTGGTGATTTCCGCGCTGCTTCTGCAGACGCTGCGCAATCTCTCTGCCGGCGATCCCGGGTTCAAGCAGGATCATGTATTGACGGCGACAGTGGGACTGAATATCGCCGGATACTCCAGCGACGAGGTGGATGCGATCTGCCACAAGATTCTCGATCGCGTGTCGGCATTACCGACCGTAACGGTTGCGTCGCTCACCGATTGGGTGCCGATGAACTTCACCCGCAAGACGGAGGACGCATATCCGGAAGGCTATGCGCCACGCCCGCATGAGTCGCTCGAGGTGCAACACGCCGACGTGGCGCCCCGATACTTCGAGACGCTGGGCGTGCCGATCCTCGAAGGGCGTGACTTCGCACCCTACGACAACAGAAAGGCGCCGCTGGTTGCGATCGTGGATCAGACGGCCGCGAAACGGTTTTGGCCTGGGCAGGACCCGGTGGGGAAGAGGCTCCATATTGGGGACAGCATTGCTGCGGTCATTGGCGTGGTGAAGAACACGAAACACGAGTTTATGAACGAACGCCCCGCGCCGATGGTCTACATGAGTTACTTCCAGCGAGGTTACGAGAACATTGTGCAGGTGAGGACGCAAGGCAATCCGAACGACATAGCTCCGGCAGTGGAGGGCGCAATTCACGAGATTGATGGGCGGCTGCCGGTGTTCGACGTGCGCTCCATGCGCGAAACCACGCAGATGGCGACGACCTTTGCCGTCTTGCAGAGCACCTTTGCGGGCATCTTGGCGGCGATCGCGCTGATCCTCGCGACCACCGGCATCTATGGTGTAGTGGCGTACCGCAC
>CAYNPS010000084.1:5336-15634 GCA_964399125.1 uncultured Terriglobales bacterium | reverse complement strand
CTAAGCTCGCTTCTCGGGACTCTCAACGACTCCTCTAAGCAACTTTCTGAATAATTCTGAATAAGTGCGACGTTATGCTTCACCCTCATCGAGCACCATACCCGCCGCGATGATCCAGCTAGAAGCTTAGAAGCTCAGAAGCTCAGAAGCTGCTTCCTGATTTAAGCTAGAAGCTTAGGAGCTTAGCAGCTTAGTAGCTGGTTTTCCGTGTATCCTCGCCTCTTTCAACTTGGACATTTCTTTCTCCCGACATACGGTGTTCTAGTCGCCGCCGGACTGATCATCGGATTGCTTGTCACTGTCCACCTTGCCCAACGTCAAGGCATTAACGTGGACACCATGTGGAACATGGGTCTGGTCGCGATCCTCGCCGGAATTGTTGGATCGAAGCTGCTGTATCTCTTCACTGCTTGGCAGGAACATCCAGACCAGCCGCTGCGATTATTCAGCCTCGACACTCTTCAATCTGGTGGAGTGTTCTCCGGCGGACTGCTGCTCTCGATTGCGGTCTGCTACTGGTACGCCGTTCGCCATCGCCTGCCCAAGCTGAAGACTGCAGATTCGTTCGCTCCTGGCATCGCCATCGGCCACGCCATTGGGCGTCTTGGATGTTTTGCCGCTGGGTGCTGTTTTGGGAAACCTACGACTCTGCCGTGGGGCGTAACGTTCACTAACCCGCTGGCGCAGTGGGCAGGTACGCCGCTCGGCATCCGCTTGCATCCCACGCAGATTTACGAGTTCCTGGCCGAGTTCCTGATCTTCGTTCTGCTTTTATGGATTTTCCGGCACCGGCACTTTGAGGGTGAAATTTCAGCGGCTTATCTCTTCCTTTACGGTATCGCCCGGCACTTCCTCGAATTTCTACGCGCGGATCCGGACCGCGGCTCGATGTTCGGCGGCATTATGAGCGCGACCCAATTCATTGCTCTGCTGCTCGTGATTGGCGGCGGAGTAATGTGGATCCTCTGTCCTCGTCAGCAACACACCACTAGAACACAACTCGCCACGACCGCTTAATTTTCCCGTTTTCCGGCAGACATCATCCGCTGCCGTTCCGCCGTCTAAAAATCAAAAAAAGAGCTATGGCAGAGCTGATTTACAAGCATCCGTCAAAGGTTACGGATCATGGCATTACCTATACTGCGCGAGTTCGTGGAGCCGAAAGGCCCGACGGAACCTGGGAGGCCTGGCTGGAATTCCAACCAAGTGACGGTGGGAAACGTGTGTTGCGTACCGATCAGGAAACGTCTCAACCCAACCGCACCACAATCGAATATTGGGCGTTGGGATTAGAGCCGCTGTACCTTGAGGGCGCATTGGCGCGGGCGCAGGGGCGCCTGCTCTAAGCCGAGAGCGCGCGTGTGGGAGGACGCTTTCCCATCGCATCTCCCGGCTTGTGAAGTTCCTATTTTGGTATTGCTCTCGTTCTCCTGCTGCTGACATCCTCTCTTCCCCTTCTGTCGCAAACCAATCGCTGCGGGATCAGCGGCGGTTCTGTTGCTATGGCGAAGACCGCGTCGAAATGTACACAATTCCAACGGTATGATGGCGTAGTCGTCTTCTGTCACATCCTTCACACCATGCGGTTCGATATCGTCACCATCTTTCCCGAATTCTTTCGCGGTCCGCTGGACTTTGGAGTGCTGCGCCGCGCGCGCGAGCAGGGATTGGTGAACGTCACGATCCATGACTTGCGCGCGTTCACGCACGATCGTCATCAGACTGTAGATGATCGTCCTTTTGGCGGCGGAGAAGGGATGGTGCTGAAGGCTCAGCCGATCTTTGAGTGCGTCGAGTCGATGGGAATTGCATCACGAGAGAAACGGCTCGCCGGCGAAGCTCGTGAGGCGGTGATTCTATTGTCAGCGCAAGGCCGACTCTTTCATCAGCAGGAAGCTGAAGCGCTTTCAAAGCTTGATCGCATCGTTTTGATTTGCGGACGCTATGAGGGAGTGGACGAGCGCGTGAACGAGCACCTCGCTGATCGTGAAATTTCTGTTGGTGATTTTGTGCTTAGTGGTGGTGAACTCGGCGCGGCGATGATCATCGATGTGGTCGCACGGCTTGTGCCCGGTGTCTTGGGCAACGAAGCCTCATCGCAACAGGAGAGCTTCAGTTCGTCGGTTAAAGTTTCGCAATCCGATACACCCGATTCCACCTGCGCCTCTGGGGGGCTGCTCGATTATCCGCATTACACGCGTCCGGCAGACTTTCGGGGCTGGAATGTGCCGGAGGTACTGGCGTCCGGCAACCATGATGAAATCCGCCGCTGGCGCAGACGCAAGGCGCTGGAGAAGACGCTCCGGAATCGTGCTGAGCTACTCAGATCTGAATCGCTAGTCCCTGAAGATTACGAGATAATCAACCAACTACGAAAGAAGTAGAGCCACGAAGGTTCTCGGCCCTACAATTCATTTCCGTTTCACATCGGCAACACTCTGCGCTGCTAAAGTTTCGAGATTACATGCGCCGCAGACTTCACTTCGCGGGCGGTTCCCCATGACTTCTTTCGCCGTGCAGTTAACCCATCTCAACAGTATTCCTCTTGCCGTTGTGAAGCGTCAGGCGAGGCCGTCGGAGCTATCACGCATCGTGCCCGAGTGCTGTGGTCTCGTCTGGAACAGTGTGCGCAAGCAACATGCTAAAGCTGGACGCCACGTTGCGATCTACTGGGATGGAACTATTCGCCTTGAGGTTGGAGTGGAACTGCACGGCCCCTTCACCGAAGAAGGCGAGATAGTGCGTTCGGCGACACCAGGCGGACTGGTGGCCTCCACAACGCATCTGGGACCGTACAGCCAGCTCGGCGCTGCACACGATCGCATCTGTACCTGGTGCCGTGAAAACAACCATCGTCTCGCCGGACCAAATTGGGAAATATATGGGCACTGGCAGCCGGAATGGGATAAAAATCCATCGCAAATTCGGACAGATGTCTACTATCAAGTCGTAGGTTGAGAACACCTTAATTGACACACCCCGGCCTCGCTGCAAGGCATCGGAAGCTGGCCAGTCTGGCTGGAATCAGGTAAAATCCAAATTTGTCCCTCATGGCGCGCTTGTGCCTGCAGGGCTCTATTGCGGCGCTTCCCGAGAATGACCTACCGGCGCGGCAAATCATAGAAATTCCAAGCGTGTGCCCGGCAGAGTCGGTGCGACGTGCGCGAAAGGAACTCATTATGTCGATTTCACCGATTATGGCGAAGCTTGCTACGAAGCTGCAGCGTAAGGATATTCCCCAGTTCAATCCTGGCGACACCGTCCGTGTGCAGGTGAAGATTAAGGAAGGCGATAAAGAGCGTCTTCAGGCGTTTGAGGGTGTCGTCATTGCTCACAAAGGTGGGCCGCAGGCCAGCATCACCGTGCGAAAGATCAGCTTCGGACAGGGCGTGGAGCGCATCTTCCCGCTGAACTCGAAAGTGATCGACAAGATCGAGCACGTCCGCTCGGGACGCGTTCGCCGCGCCAAGCTTTTCTATCTGCGCCAGCTCAAAGGCAAGGCGGCCAGACTGCGCGAAGTGGAAGGATAGTCATCCTTCATCAGGGACAGAGCAAGCGTTTAGTGCGTCGTTCCGTCCATAAGTGAGGGGAGCCTCCTCATCAGCTGTAAAGTTCTTCCAGCTCGGCATCTCTCCGGGAGCTTCGGTTTCTGCTTCGAGGAAATTAGCAGGTTAGGCTCGATCACCCGCCGAGGTCTCCTTGAGACTCTTCATTGACTGCCATGAGGGTCTTTGAGCCGAACAATCCCACCGATCTCTTCTTTGGCGAAGTCCACGTTTGGACCTAAATCCAGGTTCTGACAGCGATTCGAAGTAATCCACAACCCTGAGCAAATTGTGAATAACTGCTGTATTAGCAATGATATGGAACGCGTATGCTCAAGCGGTTGCAGAATTTTTCATTCAAAGATTAGAACATTTGCGAACGGTGACATTATCTCTTTGAAAACGCGTTAGTTGTGTTGAACTGGAACGGCTTCTCGTTGGCTTCCAAATTGCCCAGCACATGATCGCACGAGTGTGCGGGAGGTATTCCGCACAACCTGCTGAAAACGAAGGAGCGTGAGACCAATGAAAAAGGCCTCGGCCCATGCGTGGTTCCTGGCGCTCGCGGTGCTACTTACCCTGGCGCCGATGAGCCACGCAGATTCCATCGCCGGTTACACGGCGACGGGATGTTTTTCCAGTGTCAACGCTAACACCGCAACCTGTGGCTCAACGGCAACGGATGCTTATCTAACGTTTACGGCGAGCAGCTTTAGTGGCCAGACCGACAGCACCGGCTACATGGCGATTGGAGGCAGCAACGGATATTTCGGATCGCTAACACTTGGATCCCAAGCGGCGAACTACGCCGGAGATTCGTTCATGCTGAATGTCGTCATTACCGATCCTGGAAGTGGCTCAAACAGTGTTACGGCTAAGCTAAAGGGGGATGTAACCGCTCTTACCGGCGGTGGTGTCAGCATCCTCTTCAACAATCCAACTCCAATCAGCCTGAATAACGGGCAATTGCTGACACTCGATGTGAACAACGTCAGCATCTTTCCCAATACTACGTCGTCAAACCCGGTATGGATTACGGGAGACGCAACGTTAAGCGGTACGCCTACTTCGGTTCCAGAACCGTCGGCGGCGCTGCTGCTGGGAACTGGTTTACTTTCGCTCGGCGGATGGCGGCGTCGGTGGTCTAACCGCGCACGCCTCGCCGGCTTGAACAGCTAGCGACACGTCATTGTAAGTTTCTTGGGCTGACTGAACTCTTTCAGTCAGCTTTCCTTTTTTTGCGAGCCTTTTCAGTGAAGTTGATCAAAGGCCTGACCGCAAGAGCCGTTACACTGTTGATGAAATTTCAGGTTGAACCCGTTTGAATGAAGCATTTGATGTCGCGGTTATAGGAGCCGGAATCGTTGGCTTGTCAACGGCAAGGGAACTTGCCGGGCGATTTCCTGCCTTTCGCGTGCTCGTCTTGGAAAAAGAATCGAGCTTGGCAGCCCATCAGACTGGCCACAACAGCGGCGTCATTCACTCCGGTGTGTACTACCGTCCAGGCTCGCTGAAGGCCCGCTTTTGCGTGCAAGGGGCCGCGGAAATGGTGCGCTTCTGCCAACTCCACAGCATCCCGCATGAGATTTGCGGAAAAGTAATCATTGCCACAGACGATGCGCAGAAGCCGGCGCTCGATGAACTCCATCGCCGCGCGCTTGCCAATGGCGTTCCCGGGGTCCGGCTGCTCTCAGCCGGTGAGATCCGCGATTACGAGCCTTATGCCGCCGGCGTTGCGGCCTTGCTGGTCCCCGGAACAGGAATCACGAGCTACAAGCTTGTGGCAGAAAAGTATGCGCAAATAGCCGCGGCTTCGGGTGTGGAGATCAAGGTCTCTTCTGCTGTGCAGGCAATTCGCAAATCCAATTCAGAATTTACGATCGAGACCTCTTCCGGACCATACAAATCAAAATTCCTTATCAATTGCGCTGGTTTGCATAGCGACCGCATCGCCCGTCTCTCCGGAGCAGAGTTGCCGCTGCGCATCGTTCCATTTCGGGGTGAGTACTACGAACTGCGTCCAGAGCGCCGTGGGTTGGTGCGTACGCTGATCTATCCTGTTCCCGATCCGCGTTTTCCCTTTTTGGGAGTTCATTTTACAAAGAAGATTAACGGCGGAGTGGAAGCGGGACCGAACGCTGTGCTTGCTCTGAAGCGCGACGGGTATACGAAAACGGCTTTTAATGCTTCCGACGTTCTCGATGAAGTGGGTTTCCTCGGCTTTTGGCGAATGGCGAAGAAGTATTGGAAGACCGGATTCGCCGAGATGTATCGCTCCTTCAACAAGGCTGCTTTTGTCACCGCTCTCCAGAGACTTCTCCCGGAGATTCAGGAAGACGATTTGATCAACGGCAGCGCAGGTGTTCGCGCCCAGGCCGTAGACAAGAACGGTGCGCTGGTGGACGACTTCCAGTTCGTCACGCAGGCCCATGCTCTGCATGTTTGCAATGTCCCATCACCGGCTGCGACTGCATCTCTTCCCATTGGACGACATATTGTTGACGTAGCTGCTCGCGATTTCGGCTGGAGTGATAAGCGACAGGGTGCAACGGTGGTGAGCTAGCGAGTCTTTTCTGGGACGAGGATCATCGTTACCATAAGCGAGTTCTTGTCGTTCGCGAGTCAGCACCGTCCCGGCTAGCCCGCGATGGGTAAATCACCAGGAACCCGATTCACTCACCTATCAGGCCTGCCGAGGCGGTACTGACCTAGTTTCTTGCGGAGAAGTAATGTCCACACAAACTCCCATCATCACCCTGCAAAGTGCTGAAGAACGCGACCGCGATCTCGGCTTTGGATCGGTCGTATCTCAGCAACGCAATCTGCGCCTGCTGAATCGCGACGGCACCTTCAACGTGCGGCGGAAACAAAGCCTCACCGATTCGTACGCCTCTTACTACTCCTTGCTTGTGATGTCATGGCCAAGATTTATCGCCCTAGTGGTCGGCTTATACATCGCGATTAATGGGATTTTTGGAAGTGTGTATCTTCTATGCGGGGCAAAGGCGCTGCAGACCACCGGTGGACAAGAGATATCTTCGCCATTCCTTAAAGCATTCTTCTTCAGCATCGAAACCTTCTCGACAATTGGATACGGCAATATCGTTCCCGTCACCCTCGCGGCAAATCTGGTTGTCTGTATCGAAGCGGTGACCGCTTTGCTTGGATTCGCGCTTGCAACCGGCTTGATATTCGCGCGTTTCTCGCGTCCAACGGCGAAGATTCTATTCAGCGATGCCGCCATCGTTGCACCCTACAACGGGATCACCGCGTTCGAATTTCGCATCATCAACGCGCGTAACAATCAGCTCATAGAGGTCGGTGCTCGCGTGTTGATGTCGAAATTCGAGAATGTCGACGGCAATCGGATTCGTAAGTACTACGCACTCTCACTGGAACGAGAAAAGGTTGTTTTTTTCCCTTTGAGTTGGACAATCGTCCATCCAATCGATGAGAAGAGTCCGATGCGCGGATGCACGCGCGAAGATCTGATTGCCAGCGATACCGAGTTCCTCATCCTGCTGACAGGGATCGACGAGACGTTTTCGCAAACCGTTCATGCACGCTCCTCGTATCGCGCCGAGGAACTGATTTGGGGCGCAAAGTTCGGCAACATGTATGTCCAGAACGAACACGGCCAGATCACCGGCGTCGATATGGGACGCTTTCACGCGATCGAGCGTGTGACTTTGGCGCAAATCGCGGGGTGAACCTGCCCGAGGACTTCTGGCCGCTGGCTAAAAGGGGGGATAGCCTCGATGCATGGCGCGTGGATTCTGTGCTCGATAATTCCGCCGATTCCGATATTTAGGCTCAGGTTTTTGCTTTAGCCGAAAGCCGACAACCGAAAGCTGAAAGCCGCAGTTCCGATATAATCAACCTTTCCAGCAATCCTCTGGAGTCTATCCGCAATCAATGATCAAGTTTCTGCAAACGCCTACTAAGGCGAAGAAAATCGTTCTGGGTGCCTTACTCACCATCGTGGCCGTGATGATGGTGATCACCCTCATTCCCGGAATCTTCGAAGGTCTCACCGGTACGACGGGAAAGGGAGTTTACGCCCGTGTCGCGGGACACGACGTCACGTCCGCTGACGTCGAGCGCGCAACGCAGCAAATGGCGCGGCAGCAGCGCATTCCCGCAGAGTATGCATCGTTCATCCGCCCACAAGCCGCGAACCAGTTGATCACAAAATATGCGCTTATCGCCGAGGCCCGTCGCATAGGCTTGCACGCTTCTGACGATGAAGTCAGCAACTTCCTGAAGGCAGGGCAGTTCGGACAAGTACTGTTCCCAAACGGGAACTTCGTCGGCGAGCAGAACTACGAAAACTTCGTGAGCGAGCAGTTTCATCTAAGCGTCGCGGATTTTGAGAATCTGGTAAAGGACCAACTTCTAATCCAGAAGTTGATCGGCATGATCGAAGGTCCTGTCACCGTCCCTGAATCGCAGGTCAGGGATGAGTACATGAAGCAGAACCGCAAAGTGAAGTTCGCTTACGCTGTGCTGACTCATGACCAGGTCGCGAAAGAAGTCAAAGTCACCGACACCGAGCTGAAGGCTTACTACGACAAGCACAAGCAGGAATATGTAAACTCCATTCCGGAAAAACGAAAAGCTCGTTACATAGCAATCAACGCTTCCAGTATTCCCGGTGCAACTGTCACCGACGATGACATTCGGCAGTACTATAACCAGCACACCGATCAATACAAAGTTCCTGAGCGTGTTCACGTCCGGCACATACTCGTGAAGACGCCGCCTCCTGGACCCGATGGCAAGGTCGATCAAAAGGCGGTGGACGCTGCTCGTGCCAAGGCTGAAGGACTGCTGAACCAGATTAAAAATGGGGCCAGCTTCGAAGAACTAGCAAAGAAGAACTCCGACGATCCCGGAAGCGCAGCCAAGGGCGGCGAACTGCCCCCGTTCCAAAAAGGTGCTATGGTTCCTGAATTCGAACAGGCCGCATTCTCGCTGCAGAACAAAGGACAACTGAGCGGATTGGTGAAGAGCACCTATGGCTTCCACATCATCCAATTGATCGATAAGCAGCCTGCCCATACCAAGTCGCTGGAAGAAGTTAAAGCCGATATCATTCCCGTTCTGAAACAGCAGAAGGAATCGAAGGCTGCCGACGAACTGGCGCGAACGTTGGAAGCACAGGCGAAGACTGAAGGACTCGACAAAGCTGCGGCAGCGCACAATCTGAAGGTCGAAACCTCTGACTGGTTCAGCAACACCGATTCTTTGCCCGGAATCGGACAGGCTCCTGACTTCATGCAGATAGCATTCTCAACGAAGCCCAAGTCGGGACCGGTGCTGGCGCACACACCCAATGGCTACGCGATTCTGGAAGTCCTCGACGACCAGCCGGCGAAGACGCCGACCTTTGAAGAAGCTAAGCAGAAGGTGGAAACGGCATTTCGCAACGAGCAAGCGCAGTCGCTGCTCACGCGCAAAGCCGAGGAACTTTCCGAGCGCGCGAAGGCTCTTCACGATCTGAAAAAAGCTGCTGCGGAAGAAGGAGCGCAGTACAAGACCAGTGATTTCGTCACGCAACAGGGACAGGTTCCCGAGCTTGGCTCGATGGGCGGACCGGCGTCAGTTGCGTTCACGCTGCAGAAAGACCAGATCAGCGGTCCCATTATGGCTGAGAACAACGGCGCAGTGTTACAGGTGCTCGATCAGCAGGAGCCCTCGGCGGAGGAGTTCGCGAAGAACAAAGACGCAGCGCGCGAGCGCACGCTGGAGCAGAAGAGAGGAGAGGCCTTCAACCTTTTTGCGAATAACCTTGTCGAGTCGATGCAGAAAGATGGGCGCATCAAATACAACAAGGAAGAGCAAGAGGCGAACCAGCCCGGACGCCTCCCGGCTGGCAGCTAGCAACATCGCAATTCGTACAATGGCTGCCCGGCCACGCTGGGCAGCTTTTTATTTTGCTTGCTTCATCACACGTTGTTTGCGAGAGCGGAATGCCTTTTGAACGAGCCTGCGGAACGCTGTTGCACATCACCTCGCTGCCTTCAGGCGGAGATATCGGCGATCTGGGACCAGAGGCATATCGCTTTGCCGACTTCCTTTCATCGTCTCGCCAGCGCCTCTGGCAAGTGCTGCCTATCAGTCCGGTGGGAGTAGGAAATTCGCCGTATTCGGCTACTTCCGCATTTGCGGGCTATCCGCTGCTCATCAGCCTTGAACGCCTTGCCGAGCGCGGCTGGCTCGATAAGCAAGACGTAAAGCAGCTCTCAAATGCATCGTGTCATGTTGACTTCGTAAACGCACATCAGACCAAGCCACCGCTCCTGAACAAAGCTGCCGAACAATTCCTGAAACGGGCCGCAGGAAGCGCGCGTCAGCGCTTCGACGAGTTCTGCTGGCTGAATGGATGGTGGCTCGAAGACTATGTTCTCTTCGAAGCGTTACGTGCTCATCACGACCAGAAGAGCTGGATCGAATGGCCCGCCGAGCTTCGCCATCGTGATCATGGAGCCATCGAGAGAATTAAGAAGGAACTCGAACACGAGCTGACGATCGATCGCGCCATTCAGTTCTTCTTCTTCGAGCAGTGGCGTTCTCTGCATCAATACTGCACGTCGCTGGGAATCAAGCTTATCGGCGATGTGGCCATCTTTGTGAGCCTCGACAGTGCCGACGTTTGGAGCCATCCCGACATCTTCCAGCTAGACGAAGATCGCAAGCCCATCAACGTCTCCGGTGTGCCTCCCGACTTCTTCAGCGAGACGGGACAGCGCT
>CAYNPS010000084.1:0-5236 GCA_964399125.1 uncultured Terriglobales bacterium | reverse complement strand
CCCATCAACGTCTCCGGTGTGCCTCCCGACTTCTTCAGCGAGACGGGACAGCGCTGGGGCAATCCTCTTTACCGATGGGACGTGCTTCGCCAGCGCGGATACGACTGGTGGGTGCAGCGGATGAAATGGGCACTGCAGACCTGCGACATCGTCCGGCTCGATCACTTCCGCGGCTTCGAAGCCTATTGGGAAATTCCCGCGCACGAGAAAACCGCAGTGCGCGGCCGCTGGGTAAAAGGTCCGGAGCACGATCTATTTCATGCTCTCCGCAACGCGCTTGGAAGTTTGCCATTCATAGCGGAAGATCTCGGCACCATCACGCCCGAAGTCGATAACCTGCGTCGCACTTTCGAGATGCCCGGCATGCGCATCCTGCAGTTTGGATTTGGGAATCCAGGCGCGCACATCTATCTCCCGCACCGGTACGAAACCAATACTGTCGTGTACACCGGAACGCATGATAACGACACCACTGTCGGCTGGTGGAAATCAGGAGCCACAGAAGAAGAGAAGCGCGCGATTGAGAGCTATCTGCATCCGAATGACGACGGCATTCACTGGGCGTTTGCGCGCGCGGCAATCACATCCGTCGCCGATCTGTGCATCATTCCTATGCAAGATTGGCTTGGCCTCGACGCTGACTGCCGCATGAATGTCCCATCGCATCCGGAAGACAATTGGACCTGGCGCCTGGAGAAGAATGCCGCCACTCCCGAGCTCGCACTCAAAATCGCAGAATTAATCGAAGTAGCCGATCGCGATCCGGCGCGCTCGCATCGCGGCCAGACGAACGGCGGCGTGCACGAAGACTTCGTGGCGTAGCCATCCGGCCTGCTTCTCGTTTCATCCATCGAAGTAATGGCCGCCAATCCTATCGACAGCGAAGCCCAATTTGCCCAGGCTGCGTTGCAGCATTGGCAGAGACTCGGCGCAGAGTTGACGGCGGATGTCGAACAATTCAAGAGAGATGGAGGTTCAGCTTCCTTCTCGCAGCCGTCTGAGAATAAATACCAGGTGAGCAACTCGGACTCAGGGCTGGAGGTGATCATCGTTACCGATCCCGACGATCACATTGTCCGTTACGACTTCGTCCGCACCAACAATCAGAGTGCCGGAGCCCCAGAGGGCGGAATCTTATCCATGAGGATGGGTAAAGCCGGAGTGGAGTTCTATTCCTCCGACCAGCCGCTCGACGCCGAGCAAGCCCGTGGCCTCCTCCTCGATCCAGTGCTTAAACCGCCTGCGACGTAATCCCTTTTGCGCGAGGTACTTGAGCGAGGTTACCCCGTGCTTGTCAGCATTATTACAATTACGACATAATCTAAGTTGGCTGTTTGCGCCTGCATTCGGTAGGCGACTTCTACAGCTGCGCAAGAAAGGACAACAAGTTCAGTGTTAATGATTCGATTGGCGCGCATGGGTGCGCGCAAGCAGCCGTATTACCGTGTAGTTGTAATCGACAAAGAACGTGCGCGCAACGGACGCGCGTTGGAAGTCGTTGGTCTTTATAATCCGCGCACGAATCCCGCGACTGTGGATCTGAAGCGCGATCGCATTGATCATTGGGTTTCTAAGGGTGCACAGGTCTCCGACCGAGTGAGCAAGCTTTTATCGAAAGCAGCGCCGGTTAGCACTGCGGCCTGAAGCAGTCGTACGCAGTCATTCATTTTGTAAGTAAGCCAAGTCCCCCGAATCATAATCACGTTGCGACTTGTTGGAATGGTACCAACCAGTCCGGGGGTGTTGTGCTCCAAAAAGAATGCTGGCCGGCGACGTTGCCGGTCACACCGGGAGTCGCATATGCCGACTGAGCAGGGCGGAGAAGTGCGGGAACTCGTGCTGGAGATCGCCAAGGCTTTGGTCGATGAGCCCGATCTTGTAACCGTTGAATCCATTCCTGGTCCGGAGAGCACTGTGCTGGAACTTCGCGTAGCACAGCGGGACCTGGGCAAAGTGATCGGCAAACAAGGACGTACGGCACGCTCCTTGCGCACGATCATCGGCGCCGCCAGCATGAAGCTGCATAAGCGGCACACGCTCGAGATCATTGAGGACGGTCTTCCCGGCAGCGCCACTGCCACGCGAGCCTAGTCGCAAAATTTCGGCACTACCCCACGTTCGTTGACGCAGCCGAACCAATTCACTACCATCGCGCGCATCGTGCGCCCCCAGGGACGCCGAGGGGAAGTCCTAGCCGAGCTCCTCACTGATTTCCCGGAAAAATTTGCTGAACGCCGCCAACTCTGGCTGAGTGCCGGAGGCAAGCCCGACGTGCGCGAGTACTCGCTGGAAAATCACTGGCTGCATAAAGGCCGCGTAGTTCTGAAATTCGCCGGCATCGATTCAATCACGGCTGCCGAAGCTCTCAGCGGACTGCTGGTCCAGATCCCGACCCAATTACGTTCACAATTGCAACCAGGAGCAGCGTACGTCTCTGATCTGATCGGCAGCACGCTCTTCGATGTTTCCCAAAAAAGGAATATCGGAAGTATCCGCGACGTACAGCAAGGCGCAGGCACAGCTCCTCTGTTGATCGTGGAGGCAGAAGGCAAATCGCTCGAAATCCCGTTTGCGGAGGAGTTCATCGTTCGCTTCGATCCTTCAGTCAAGCTGCTTGAAATGAAGCTGCCCGAAGGACTGCTCGATATAAACGCTCCGTTAACCGAAGAAGAACAAGCGCAGCAAAGGTCTGCGCGTGATGAAAACCAAAAATCGTAAGCAGGAGGAGTGGTGGGCGCTATAGGATTCGAACCTATGACTTCCACCGTGTGAAGATGGCACTCTACCGCTGAGTTAAGCGCCCACAGTGCGGTGAATCCATCATAGCATTGCGTTTTCCTCTGCTCTCGTGCGCAGGAAAGCATGTTGTCGAAGCGCGCGCTCCTTATCGGCGGCGCTCCCGAGAACCCTTTCGTGAGTGCATGCTGGTATGTCCAAGAGGAACATACGGACCTCTTGCTACCGCGAACGGTAACGACATTCGCAGATACTCACGTCTTAGCACCGAGGTCGAAAGGCTGATTTTGAACGTCCTCCCGTCCTTAAGCGGTACAATTAGCTGCCCCCGACGACTGGCCTGCGCGTCTAAGTTTTGAGCGGCCCGTTTTGGTGGCAGACAACGCATGCCCGTCCCGTACGATCCAATCCGATCCAAGTCCCATGAATCCAGTGAGTTAGGCCCTAATGACAGGCCGCAACTTTCGCCCGAGGAAAGGGTTAATAAGGGCGTGGGTACGATAGCTCTCAATCCGGAGATGTATCCAGGGCTCGCCAAGGGTGCGGGGAAGAACGGAAGCCCATCGGAGGTGATGGGGCGCGCTGCAGCAAAGTCGCTGAGCGACATGAGCGACGCCGAAGTAATGCTGCTCGCGGGAGCTGGCGACGATTCGGCGTTTGATTATCTGGTCGAGAAGTTCCGGCGTCCGATCGTGAGCTTTATGTACCGGATGACTCACAATCAGGCAATCGCTGAAGAGCTGGCGCAGGAGGTTTTCCTGCGTGTCTATCGGTCGCGCAGTTCGTACCAGGCAGAAGCAAAATTCAGCACTTGGCTGTATCGTATTGCCACGAATCTGGCGGTGAACCATGCGCGCGACACGCGCTCGGAGCGTACAGCGCAGACGGTGAATCTGGATGAGCCGGATCCCGAAACGGGAACTACGCCGGATGTGGCCGATGCAACACCGAACGTCGAGGCTGACATTCTGCGCAACGAACGGATGGCGGCGATTCGCCAGCACGTGATGAATCTGCCGGAGCGGCAACGCGTGGCCGTTCTGATGCATAAGTATCAGGGACTCGACTATAAAGAGATCGGCAAGGTGCTGAAGCTGAGCGAGTCGGCGACCAAGTCATTGTTGTTCCGCGCATATGAAACCCTGCGCGAGAAGTTGAAAGAGTTTGTGTGAGTTTGATTTCCGGGGAAAGGCCGTGATTATGCTGTGCAAGGATCTAAAAGACGAAATCTTCGAGGCTGCGCTTTCGGGCTCAGCTCCGGGTGACAGGGTGAAGGCGCACATGGCATCGTGTGGCGCCTGCGAGCAGGAGTTCGAGAGTCTCCGCTCGACCATGAATGTGCTCGACACGTGGACCGCGCCGGAACCGTCGCAATACTTCGACGTGCGCCTGCGCGCGCGTCTGCGCGAAGTCAAAGAGCAGGAGCAGCATGGGCTGGTCGCACGTTGGCTGGAGAAGATCGGCATCGGACGCCTATCCTGGAAGCCGCTCACGGCCGCCGCTTTTACCATGATTATGGCTGTGGCCGGCGGAATGTATGTCGCGAATGAATCGCACAGCAATTCAGGACCGGTAGCGCAGGCAGCGTGTCCGGTAGTCGATTTGCAGGCGCTCGATCAGAATCAGCAGGTGCTGAACGCGCTGCAGGATCTTGATGAAGACGGCAGCAATAACAGCACACCTGCTCAGGTAAGCGAATAAGATTTAGACCCGGGGGCCCAAATGAAACTGAAGAGCCAATCCGCTGCTGTACTCATGCTGGCTGGCTCTTTATTTCTGCCCGGCCTGGCATCGGCACAAAATCAACATCGCGATCGGCAGCGCGAGAATCGCATGCCTCCCGCGCGCGCGCAAAACAATGCTCCCAGACCAGGAAAGTGGCTGCGTGAGCATCTGAATCAATCTCCGCAGGAGCAGCAGCGCGAGCTGCACAACGATCCGGAATTCAAGCAGCTCAATCCGCAACAGCAGCAGCACCTTGAACAACGCCTAAATCAGTTCAACAGCCTTCCGCCGGAGCGACGCGAGCAATTGTTGAATCGCATGCAGCGCGTAGAATCGATGCCGCCGGATAAACGCCAGCTTCTGCGCGATTCTCTGCAGCAATTCAAGCAGTTGCCCGACGATCGTCGTCGTCAGGTGCGGCGGGCATGGAACAGTTTGAGCGAGATGCCTCCTGATCAACGCGAACAGGTGATGAATTCCGACCGGTTCAGGTCGACCTTCAGCGATCAGGAGCGCTCCACGCTCAAAGGTCTGCTCGATTCGGGATTCAATCCGGCCGATAACAACGGTGGGCCGCATTAAAAAGCGGCAATCGGCATTCGGCTGTCGACACTCGGCTACACAGCAATCGGCACTCAGCAGTCAGCAATCAGCAAAAGCGGAGTCCCACCGAACACATGCGGAGCGACTTCGACAATAAAAGGAAATCAGCTTCCTTTGGAAAATTTGTAGAGCTGCTGTGTGGCCGAATGCTGAGTGCTGAATGCTGAGTGCT
>CAYNPS010000083.1:0-15661 GCA_964399125.1 uncultured Terriglobales bacterium | reverse complement strand
AAAGCATTTTCTGGACAACTCGGATTGAAGCAATGGGGAGATTGGATCTTTGCCGGCTCGCTAATCGTCTTACTTACGCTTGCCTGCTTCAGCGCCGCAACTGAGCACGGTAGTGACTCGAGCCGTCTGCTGGCGGCCATTCTCGTCCTGAAATGGGCCGAATCGTTTGTGCGGCTAGGGATTTTGGCAGCTTTATCCATCTCCGTACTGTTACTTGGCCTACCTTGGAAACACCACGCGATCGGCATAGCTGCAGGTTTTGCTTTTTACGGGTCGATCGAACTCACCATGCTCGCTGCCCGCCTGCATTTAGGGAGACAAGCTAACCGATACGTCTTCTGGATTTTCATGTTCGCGGGCCTAGTCGAGAATGTGATCTGGACGATGTATTTCGTTCCTCATCAAAGCTCGACGCGACTGGAAGCGCAAATTTGCGATTCTGAGGCGGCAACCACGAGTCTTCTCACTGCCCAAGAAGCCGCAGAGGCGATTTGGGATCGCTGATGTTAATTGCCTGCTACGGTATCGCGTTCCTCATGCTTGGCCTGACAATCGTCTGGATCCTGAAAGGATTCGTGGTCGCGCCAACTGCGAAGCTGGCTGACATAGACGTGATCGCTTTTCGGAATGTGCTGTCGCTTGAAGACAATCACGTTTTACGCGAGCGGCTTCCGGAAGCCGAATATAGACGATTGAAGCGCGCTCGCGTGCGCGCGATGCAGGAATATGTGAAAGCGATTGCTGGCAATTGCGCTGTAACCGTGGCAGTCCTTCGCGCAAAGGCGGCCGAAGATAACGGTGCAATTCACCATAAGATCTCATCTCTCGTGAGTGAAGCATTGCGAATCAGGCTGCTTTGCCTGGGATTCTGGATCGCGTTGTGGGCAGAATTTCTTTTCCCAAGCTTGGAAGTTCGTCCAACGCAGATTGCCGGCGGTTACGAGAAGCTTCGCTCAGCCGCAGATAGATGCCTGCGATCGCCGCAAGCACCCTCCCCAGCGCTGTGAGGCAGCACTGCTTGAATGAGAAACTATCCTTGCTTGCGGGGCACGACCGCTGAACGCGTCGGTGGAGGCGGTTGACGACGCTCGCCTGTGTACATGCGATCGATGCCGAGCGTGATTGGCGTCCCGCTATGAAGCCCACTCCAGCGTTCTGAAACAACCATCGAATTCCCGGGATTCTGCGCATCGTACTTCACCGACGTAGGCACGCCGATCCGACAGTTGTGCAGATCCACGTGTTGCCGCAAATGGGTCACGTCCTGCGAAGCTTCGTACTGCACGCCAGCCACATCGTAGTTGTAGATGAGGAGCTGCTGAGAATTGGCCTCATCCGGATTCAGTTCGACAACATCGATCACCGTTCCATCGATGATTCGCCCGACACGGTCGAGATACTCTCGCCGCTCTCGCTCGTGATCTTCGGGCGTCTTCTTCTTACGGGTCGCGAGATGCAGGGCAGTTACCCCGCCGGCAAGAACAATACCGCCGGCGATGGCATAAAGACGGAGCGAGACTAGCATGACTTCCTTAGCGTCCGGAGTAGAACTCGGAGGATATCTACAGCTTACCGCGAGCGCCGGTTTTCCTCTATCGAGGGAAGCACTTATTACCAAAAGACGGTTTCGGGTTTCTAGTTTCAGGTTTCGGCAAAGCCCAAAAAAGCAGTTTCAGGTTTCAGGTTTCTAGTTTCGGCGAAGCCTAGGTCACCCTCGTTGCTCGAACCCGTCCTACTCTGCTGAAGCTGCTTTTGATTGTCCTCTCAGGGACGCAAGCAAGGCATTCAGCAAGCGCAAAACGCTTGCTGCCTTTGAATCGATACTGTTGAAATCCCCAACATTCAAATACCCGAGTTCCACCGCGATTTCCAATTGGGTGAGGAGTTCGAGGAGAGAACCCCGGGCTTGCCCGAGGAATTGGATGAACTCACCTTTTGTTAGCCGGCCCTGACCTTCAGCGATATTTGACGGCACCGATATAGCAGCACGTCGCAATTGAGCAGTCAGGCCGTATATCTCATGCTTGGGGAACTTCAATGGTAATCGATACACCTCAACAGTGAGATTCTTCGCCTCCCGCCAAACAACGAGATCTCGATAAGAATGCGACATAGTATGGGAGTGGCTTAGCCGAAACCTGAAACTCGAAACCCGAAACTGCCTTTCTCACATTCCGTCGTAGTTCGGACCGCCTCCGCCTTCCGGAGGCACCCAGGTGATGATCTGATACGGGTCCATGATGTCGCACGTCTTGCAGTGAACGCAGTTGGCGAAGTTCACGTGAATCTGCTTGCCATTCGGAACGTCTGAAGCTTCGACCATTTCGTACACCTTCGCTGGGCAGAAGTGTTGACAAGGATTGCCGTACTCGACCGTACAACGAGTGTTGCAGATGTCAGTGTCGTGGATGACGAGGTGAATGGGCTGATCTTCTTCGTGCTTTGTGCCGGAATGGTAGACATCGGTCAGCTTATCGAATGTGAGCTTCCCGTCGCCTTTGGCGGGACCGAGCATGTGTTCTCGTCCGTAGCCGCCCGCAGGAAGATTGCCGATGTGCTCCAAACGTTTGTGCCCAGCATGAGCGGCATAGCGATGGTGCAGCCCGCGGCCGAGAGTGATCTGCTGGATCGCCGTGTGGAACATGCCTTCGATCAGTCCCTTTTCGAAACCTTGATGGAAGTTCCGAACTTTCCATAGCTCTTCACGAATCCAGCTCTTCTCGACAGCGGTCTGATAACTCGCGAGCTGCTGGGCGCTGAAGTTGCCATGGACGAGAGCGTCGTATGCTGTTTCGGCGGCGAGCATGCCGCTCTTGATGGCGAGATGAATTCCTTTGAGCCTCTGTGAGTTTAGGAATCCAGCGGAGTCGCCTGTGATCATCCAGCCATCGCCCGCGAGCGGCGGAATCGCAAACCATCCGCCATAGGGCAAAGACTTCGCGCCGTAGCGAATCATCTTTCCGCCTTCGAGTAGCTGACGAATGAATGGATGCGTCTTGAACGTCTGCATTACATGATGCGGATCGAGGCGTGGATCTTTGTAGTCGAGTCCAGTAACAAAACCGAGCGAGACAACATTGTCTTTGCTCCCATAAATCCAAGCGCCGCCGTATTCGTGCGTCGTCAGCGGCCACCCCAGCGTGTAAATCACTTCGCCCGGAGCAATGCGTCCGTTTGGAACTTCCCAGAGTTCCTTTACGCCGACACCATAAGTCTGCGGATTTCGATGTTTATCGAGGTCGAAGCGTCCGACGAGCTGTTTGGTTAGCGAGCCACGCGTTCCTTCGCAAAGAATCGTGACTTTCGCTTTGAGATCGTAGCCCGGCTCGAAGTTCGACTTCGGCTCATTCTGCTTGTCCACACCTTTGTCATCGGTGCGCACACCTGCGACACGATTTTCTTCGATCAGCAGCTCGGAGCCGGCGAAACCGGTAAAGACAGTGATTCCGGCCTGCTCGACCTTTTCTCCTAACCACTTCACAAATTTGTTAATCGAGATCACATAATTGCCGTGATCGCGCATAGGCGGAGGCGCGATGGGAAACTTGAACTTCGATTTCTCCGTCAGGAAATAGACGGCTTCTTTTCCCACTTCGGCATCAAGAGGAGCTTCCTTTTCAAACCCGGGCAGAAGCTCGCGCATCGAACGCGGATCGAGCAGGGCGCCGGATAAGCAGTGCTGTCCGACCTCGCGAGCCTTTTCCAGGACGTAGATGTTTTCTTTGCTAAGCTGCAAGTCCGGATTTGCAGAATTGTGCCGATCAATGAGCTGAGAGAGTCGCAGAGCGCACGCCATGCCAGCAGGGCCGCCGCCCACGATAACGACGTCAGCCTCCATTTGCGGGCGATCTATTTTAGGAAGCGGAGTTCGAAAGATCATTTAAATTTGTGAGAGGCTGACCCGATTAGACCCCGGATTTTGCTTTTTTTACCTCTTCGGTCAACGCAGGCACGATGTCAAAGAGGTTGCCTACAACTCCAAAGTCCGCAATCTCGAAGATGGGAGCTTCCGCATCTTTGTTTATGGCGATGATGCTGCGGGCTCCTTTCATTCCGACAATGTGCTGGATTGCGCCGCTGATTCCCAGAGCCAGATAGAGCTTCGGCGCTACGGTTTGTCCTGATGAGCCAATTTGCCGATCCATTGGCAGCCAGCCTGAGTCGCAAATCGGACGAGAGGCAGCAATCTCGCCGCCAAGCGCGTCGGCCAAGGCTTTAGCAATGTCGATGTTCTTTTGCTCTTTGATTCCGCGCCCGACGGAAACGATAATCTCCGCCTGCGTGAGATCAACGGCCTGCTTGGCTTCTTTGAAGACTTCCAACGGCTTCACGCGAATCGCTTCGGCGCCCACTTGCGCACTGACCTTCTCAATTGGGGCTGCACTTGCGCCCATTTCGACCTTGTCGCCGCGGAACGAGCCTGCCTGAAAGGTCGCGAAGTGTGGGGGATCGCAAGCGAAGGAAACATCTGCGGCGAATTTGCCTTGGAACATCTGGCGCGTGAAGACCAGTTTGGCGCCGTCTTTGCGATAGCCGATCGCGTCACTGATCAGCGTGCGTCCGAGCGCTGCCACGAGCTTCGGGGCGAAGTCGCGGACCTGATACGTATGCGGCATCAGCACTAATGTCGGTTGCTTCGCCGAGATGAATTGTTTCAATGCAGCCACGTACGCATCGGCGGTGTAGCGTTCCAATTGCGGCGATTCGATCGCGTAAACCTTCGCGATTTTCGCTTTGGCAACCTCTTGAACGACAGGATCAATGTTGCTGCCGAGCACAGCGGCTTCCAAAGTCCAGCCGGTCTCGGCAGCAATGGCCTGCGCTGCAGCGACCGTTTCCAAAGAGACGCGATTTAGCTTGCCTTCACGTTGTTCTACGACGACGAGAATTGTGTCTGCCATTCGACCCCTATCAACAAAAGAGCGAACACGAAGGCCGCAAAATACTCACAGAGTACACGAAGAATATCTTCGTGACCTTCTCTGTGCCTAGTGACCTTCGTGTTCGCTCTCGGCTCTTTCAAAAATGCGCTCTAAGCGGCGCGATCAGTCTCTCTGAGTTGGTGTTCTCTGCGACTTCGTTCAATGTGCGCCTCAATCGGTCTGGCCAGAGGCGCTCGTAACCGCATTACGCGTTGACGTTCGATGAATCCCCACGCAATCAGTCCTAAACCGACGGCCATGGAAACCGCGCACATGGTGCTAAAGAACACCTCACCACTGCGCACGTCCCATCCGACCCACAACAATAATACCCACGCAAAAATCAGAAGGAAGAAGCCAAGGATCATAAGCGTCCGGCTGAGATTGCGGCTGTCTTCCACGCGCGATTCCAAATCGGGACCGCTGTAAGCCAGGCGGTCATGCACGCGCCGGACCTCGTCATCCTCAAAGATACCCTCCTCCAATCGGCTCAAGGACTCGCGAGAATATCGCTCCGGATGTATGTCTTTGCCGAACTCGTGTCCGTGCCTGCGATGTTCCTCAGCTTCGTGCTGATCGCGATACGCCCGATCTTCAATTCGGTGGTGCTCTTCAATTCTCGCCGCATTCACGATACATCCGGATCGTTCATCGAGCCTCTGCAACGTCGTCTGCTCATCGACGCGATTTAGTTCGTCCCTCTTCTCTGGTAGCGCCATCTCACCCTCCAGTGCTGATCCGTAAGCTCACCCGGGTACGACGCTGGCCATCGGCCAGAAGTGAGTCTTCTACATGAGGTGTGATGCATCTACGCTGCTTTGCGTTCAGAGCACCCGAACTTCATTCTTGAGCTTGTCGACCAGCTTCTTAGCGACTTCCGCTGGCGACCCCTCCAGCATCTCTGTTTTCTTTTGCTTCTGAGGAATATAGAGCTTCTCGATCTTCTGCAGATTCGGACCAAGGGCCTGCTGGACCTCAGCATGAGTCACCTTGCGTAGCGGCTTGTTCTTTGCTTGCTTGATCCCGATCAGTGTCGCGTAACGGAGCTTATTAATTCCCGACTGGATCGTGAGCACTGCCGGCAGCGGCATTTCGAGGTGCTGGAAGAATCCGGATTCCAGCTCGCGTTTCAAGCGAATTCCCGAATCGGTCTTCTCAATGCTCATGATGATGGTTGCGTGGGGCCATCCCAGGATTTCGGCCAGCAGCACTCCGGTCTGCGCGTAGCCGTAATCGTCGGACTGCAACCCGGTGAAAACGAGATCAAATTGCTCGTCCTTGATTGCGGCGGCAATTGCCTTTGCCGTATTGAAGGAATCGAGCCCGAGAAACTCCGCGCCTTCGAGGTGAATCGCACGATCGGCCCCCTTGGCCAGAGCCTCGCGCAGCACTTGCTGCGCACGCGCCGGACCTGTGGTGATCACGACCACTTCGCCGCCGTGCTTCTCCTTCTGGCGCAGCGCCTCCTCTAGCGCATACGCATCCGGTTCATTGACTTCGTAGGAAACATCCTCGCGAATCCAAGTGCCGCTCTCATTCAGCTTGAGAGGCGCATCTTTCTGCGGCACCTGCTTCATGCAAACCAGGATCTTCATCGTGTGGGTACTCTGGGCAAACTAGTGAGTATAGCTGAGCTAGTGCACGCGTGGAAAAACGCGTGCTACTCTTTCGTCGCCCTCCTCTGAAGGGCCGGCTGTGAACAATATCGATTATTACGGATTGAAATCACCTCAGAAGAGCCGGTCGGGATGGCTGATCGTCTTCGGGGTACTCGAAGCATTTCTCGCATTTGTTTGCGTTCTGATTGCGATTGCCATCATGGCGGCGCGTTCGGATTCTCACACTACCGCACAGGTCCCGACCAAAGGGCTCGCAATGATCGCGACGATGTACGGTGTAGTCGGTCTCACATTTGTCGCGGGGTCTGTGGGTACCCTCATGCGCAGCAACTGGGGACGGCTCGTCATGGTGTTTCTCAGCGTTTGCTGGTTGGGAATCGGCGTGCTGTCGCTGGTTTCGTTTCTGGGAGCCGCAGTATTCATGCAAACGGGCCTTCGTGGGAACTCTGCGGGCCTGCAGATGGTGGTTGTGATGATCGGATTATTTATGGTGATCACGCCGGGCATTTTCTTGCGTTTCTATACTCTCCCCAGCGTGAAAGCAGCGTTCCAACTGCCATTGCGGCCACCGGCTCCGCGATTGCCAGTCTCAATCTGGATCGCAGCGGGCCTGATTATCTTCGGAGCGGTGACAATGTGGGCAACTTCTCAGTTCCTGCCCTTATTCACTTTCTTTGGCCTGATCTTCACTGGAAAAGTCGGACGCGAACTCATGCTCTTGCGGGCTGCCTGCGACGCCGTACTCTGTGCCTTCTTCTTGAAACGGGATCTCAGAAGCTGGCGTGCGATGGTTTGGATTACTGTCGTCTCCGGCGCATCAAATCTGGTCACCAATGTGATTCGCACGCTCCAGCAGATCTATGCTCACGCCTCATGGGCTCATCCCGAACGCATGAATCCTTCATCGTTCTGGTTCAGCAATACTTATCGGCTCGGGGGCACGTTTGTGCTGACGCTCGCATTTTTGCTGTTGCTGTTGTACGCGCGCCGGCATTTTCAGCTAGACGACGCCGAACCGGTCAAACAGTGCTCAGCATCGGCCACCGCTTCGTAGCAGCATGACTGCACCTGAAGCAGATGCGCCCGGTTTTCATGCAAACGTTATGGCGGAAATATAACTGTGAATGTCTCAGTATCAGTGTTTGCGGCTGAAGTCGCGGTTAGTGTGAAAGTGTACGTCTGTGAAGTAGAAGACCCGGTGCCGCCACCCGATGAGTTATTCCCGTCTGCTGAACCACCACCTCTGCAGGAACTGAGCGGGATTATTGCAATATAGGCCAAAGCCATTAACAGGCCGCGCATCTTGCGACGGCCAGCGGAGATTCCCACCAGAACTCCGGCGAAGACAAAAGCCAAAGCAAATGGATGCGTCTCGAAGCGAAGCAGTCGCTCTAGCTGGAGTAACCGTCACGGACAATGGTGCCAAGCCGAACGCCGCAAGAGTGACGCTGGAAGGAGCTACGTAGCAACCACTTTGGTCAAAGCCGGGGTGCAGGTTATGGTCACGGCTGTTGAAGCATTTGTGAAGTTCGCCACGGTAACGGAAGCCGTAGCCGGACCGGAATGGGTGAGCGACAGAAAGGAGGCCGTGCCACCCGGAAATTCAAGGGCAAGGGGCCGAGTATCTTCACTCCACAGTAGGTGACAGGCGCATTA
Source organism: uncultured Terriglobales bacterium (assembly GCA_964399125.1). Classification (GTDB taxonomy): domain Bacteria; phylum Acidobacteriota; class Terriglobia; order Terriglobales; family Acidobacteriaceae; genus Gp1-AA112. Next base: position 7,464 of record CAYNPS010000083.1, on the reverse strand, counting down.
ATAGGATTGCCATTATCGGTAAATGTAACTGCGCCAGTTGGTCTGCTCAAAGAGGAGTTGGTAAAAACCTCCCCTGAAATCGTCGCAGCAAATTGGGTGTCGCAGTCCGCGGATTGATCCCGTAACTGTTTACGTAGGTGCTTCCTTCCCTTGGTCGCAGTGAACGTAATGGTACCGGACGTAGAGCTGCTGAAATTTCCATCTCCTGGATATTGAGCTGCAACCTCCTTATATATTCCGAGGTTGAGTATTCCCAGTGGTACAGACGCGATAGCGCGCTGAGATCAACCAGCAGCTCTCAATGCGACGGTCAGGTACTCTACCCAGAAATGCGCTCAGATGGACAGGAGCGCGGCAAAATCAGGAGTGGCATTTCGGGCATTGAACTCCCAGAATGAAATTCGCTGGGGTGAGCTCTTACTCAAGGAAGGCGACAGACTGCACCCCTGCCACCTCGAACCGCTTGCGGCAGCGCAGGTTCTTGCAGGCGACCATGTCGTCTTTGCGGACCATATAGGAACGGGCCTTCGCGAATTTGGTGCGATCGCGCTCATCGGCGCGTGGAGGGAGTTGACGCTTTTTCGTGCGCACCAGCCAGGAGAGCTCATATTCTCCAGACTGTCGGCAATGCGGACAAACCAAGGTGTGCGACCGCTTCTGATCTCTTTCATCGAACATCTCGCGCTCTTCCATGCGATTCCTCCAAGCGGTCGCCAGAGGCGATTATTGCATAATGACGGAGTGCCGAAGCTTCGGCGCGGAGCCAGCTCAATGCCGCGAGCATGCGGATGGTCGCATGATGGCAAGACGAAGAAAGAAAAAGCAATTCAGCGCTACGAAAGCCGTAAAGTCACTCGCACGCGAGACGATCGGATCGCCTCCTCCGGTGCAGCGCATTCCCACACTCAAGGAATCCGACAAGGGGAGAAAACACAAGCCCACACTGGGAAAGCTGCTGGCAGAAGAGTAGTCTGAGCGATGCAATTTCGCGTGCTGTGCGTTCGTGCGCTGTCTCGAGAATGCGCGTTTAGAAAACCGAACTGCTGTTGTCGTCTTTTTTACTGACTCCGGTAAGCATGGGAGTGAAAGGGACGCCGACCAGTGCATCGGCAAAATAAACTTTCTGAAAAGTTGCGATCTCAGGATCACGTATGCCGGCGATGATCTCCTCCGCTTTTACCGGGGAGAACCTTGCGGCGATCTGCACGCAGTGCCTCCACTCATTCGTCGACGGCCAGGCTCCTTTAAATGCGAGGTTCGGATCTTCCGCATCGCTATCTTTTGCGTACAGCTTTTCTGCGATCTGAAGAGCTTCTCTGATCGTGCTTTCGGCGCTCCTCATCGCCGATTTCCACGTATTGCTGGGCAGCATCGTTCAGCGCCTGCGCCTGGGAGAGCAGTGGTATCCGGCTCAGCGATCTGCGCGCGGCAGCGAGCGCATCCTTTGTGACATTCGGACTTCTTTGGCCGACTTTTTCGCGATCTCCAGCAAAGCTTCGGCGCGCGGCGAGGTTTCTTGGTTTCCTCCGAGCGTGGACGGCATATCTTCCGGCAAGGACATGGCCTCTGCCATCGCCTGACGCGGTTCCGTTTCAGCATCAGCTGCAATCTGCTGCTTTTGGCGTCGGATCGCTTCTTGCGCTTGAACTGCTATACCATTCACAGCCACAGGCGGCGTAGCTCCCATTGAGACAGTGAGACTCACCGGTGCCCTTGGGCTGTCTTTCGCCGGATGCAGTGCGTAATCCGGAACAAGTGTCTGATAACCCTCTGGAAAACGATTGATCATGGCCTGCAGAGTGGGTTCATCGCGCAGCAGCCCCTCGGCTTTGGGCTTGTCAAGTTGTTCCAATATGGGCAGAAGCTGAAAAAGTCGATACTCATACTGGGAAGAGAGCGCTACGGTGCCGGCGGCTCCGGAGATCGTCAGTTTCGGAGTGTCTGGAAGATCCTTGGCAGTAGAAAGAATCTGGTCAATCGCGTCCTCCGCCAGCTCTGGTGGCAAATCCTTCCAGTGACGCATGACCATTCCCGGCAATCCGTCGTACATCGTGCCGTACAACCTCAACTCTCCCTGCTGTCTATATGCATTGAGGGCTTCCGCAAAGATCGCTGTTCTCTCAGAGCTGGCCGTTCGCGGCAACGCGAGCATCAGTTCCATCGCCGCCGAATAAGGATATTTGCCCTGATCGGCCAGCGTGGTGATAAGCTCCCTCGCTCGCTGCAAATTTCCCTTCGCGATATATCGCTTAATAAGCGAGCTCATTACGGGCTGTTGTACTTCAGGCCGTGCCTGCGGTAACAGCGCCTCAAGGTCGGACAATGAGGTTATCGGCAATAGAGTCTCTCTCTCTAACCATAACTTGATGCCGCAGCCCTGGAAGCTTTCATAACAGGCGCCTCCTTCAGGGGCGATATCCTCAATCTCCACGCTTGCGAGGAAGGCATTCTTCAACAGAGCATCGGCTTTGTCTGGATCGAGCGCACGGTAGCCGTCGGCAACTCTCCAAAGAACGAATGCACGCATCTCCGGTTGCAAGGCTGCGGCATCCGCCTCGGCCGACTGGAGCAGTCGTAACCCTCGCTGCTGCTTACTGCTCAATTGATGTTCAGAGGCGCGCGACGGAGCGGCAGGTATTTTCCCATCCGGGCCCTGTGAAGAAGCCAGAATTGCACAGATCAGAATCGCGCACGTGAAAACGGCCGCTCGCAAGAATCTGTAAGACGGCCACCCCAATACTTTCGTGGAGAGGCTAGGGCTTTTCATGATTCCGTAGTTCCGTTGCTGTACGCAACTGAACGCGCATTATCTTACCTCTGAAAGTCTTCCTGAATCGGGAGTCTTTGAGCGAAAAGTGCTGTTCTGTATTCTGCGGAAGATCCTCTGAGACACGGGACAAGCACGTTCCTTCCGCAGGCACAATGCAGCTTCAAATTGTTAGGCACTGGAATGCGCGGCCCTGCATTGCACGCGAGGTTCGCGTATCATCGCCTGCCATGACGAAATGGATTGCGGCAATTTTGCTCTTCACTACTACGGCGGTCGCGGAGTCCCCAACGACTCCCGATCCTGCCCTTGCCGGAGCGCTGGTCGCGCAGCAGACCCACAATCAATACGAGCCGCCGAGCGCGACCGGAGCCGGTCAAAAGCTGCTCGCGCAATTTGCGGGCGATTGGGATGTGGTTAAAACGTTCTTTCCCGCCAATGGCAAACCGATCGTGACGAAGGCAACCTGCAAGCAATACATGATTGAGGACGGAAAATTTCTCCAGTCCGATTTCACGTTCTTCAATCCCGATGGTACGAAGAGCACAGGCACCGGAATCTCCGGTTTCGATCCGAAGACGAACCGCTTCACAACCGTATGGTTTGACTCCCGGCAGACGACGATGTCGATCCGCCAAAGCGATGGCACCTTCGATGGCAAGAACATCGTGCTGTGGACCACGCCGCTTGATACCGAACATACCGGACGCAAAACCGTGGCGCGCGCGCACCTCGAAGATGATGGCCGAGTTCTTCTCCACCGCCATTTTCTGATCGACGACAAAGGAAATGAACGGCTTATGATCGAGCTGCGAATGACGCGGAAGTAGGTGCCTGAGACTCGCTCAACTGAGAGCTTCTACCGGTTCCGGTGTTTCGATCGATTGATCCGCGCCGGTAGTGTCGGTGCGTCGACTTGGCCAGATCTGAAAGGTGCCAAGGCTCCTTCCAAGCTGCCATCTTCCCGCTATGCCGTTGCCCTCGCGTGCGCCCGAGTAGGCAACGTCATGTGAGCCTATGTAGGTCTTGGTCCACTGGCAAGTTCCCGATATGGGATCGTAACTGCCGTGCATAACGAAGCTGCCAATATCATCGATTCCGTCACCTACAAGCATTCCGCCTGAAAAGAGCATATCGAGCTGCATATCGTGGCGGTCGCCTCGGCCGTAGCTATAGAAGCCGCGCCATGCACCTGAGGGATAAATTTCGGCAGTCATTGGGGCTAGCTTACAAGCTTTAATCTGGGAACTCTCGGTAATACCTACTAGGTGCGTCACAACAGGTAGGCAGGCCCATTCGCTGCCGCGAAGGGTAGACTATGTGACCGTCGCCTTTAACCTATACCTCATGTCTTCCGGCCCAAGTCCGCGGAGAGCGCGCCCCCTGGTGGACAGTTGTTCTTGACGCTGCTCGCGGTACTCATCACGACTACACTCTGGGTCGATCATTTCTTTACGTATCTCCGTCCACGGATCTCATATTCCCCGCTCAAAACCATACGAATAGCTTCGCTATAGGCAATGTGCTCCTGTTCGAGAATGCGCGCTGAGAGGCTATGCTCGTCGTCATTCGGCAGCACAGGCACGGAACGCTGCAGGATGATGACTCCGTGATCGAGATTTTCATCCACAAAGTGGACCGTACACCCGCTGATCTGAACGCCGTATTCGAGCGCCTGCCTCTGGGCATCGAGGCCTGGGAATGCGGGGAGCAGAGAGGGATGGATGTTTAAAACCCGATTTGGGAATGCTTCCAGAAACGTCGGCGAAATCAACCGCATGTAGCCGGCCAGGCACACGAGATCCACGCGATGTTCGCGCAAACAAGCGACGACAGCCGCGTCATGTTCCGCACGCGATAGAGCTTTGCTTTGAATTGTGTGCGCATTCAAGCGCCGTTTTTCAGCAGCCTCAATTCCGGTCACATACGGCTTGTTTGAGATCACAACCGCGATTTCCGTATTGGGAATCGCCCCTGCTGCGATGTTGTCGGCAATCGCAAGGAAGTTGGAGCCGCGTCCGGAGAGGAGAATGCCAAGGCGATTCATCAGAAAGGCAGAAAGGCGTTTCGGGTTTCGGGTTTCAGGTTTCGGCAAAGCCAGTCCACAACATTCTCTTCGCCCGCAGCCTCAATTTGGTTTCTTAGCCTTCGCATTCAGATCTATGGGGACAATGCTGTGAACAACTGGCTTTGCCGAAACTCGAAACCTGAAACCTGAAACGCCTTTCGATGTTAGGAGTAGATGACCTTGCGATCACCCTTCACGATCCGACCGATCGTGTATCCCTTCTCGTTTACGCGATCGAGAATGGTCTGCACGCGCTTGAACTTCTTCGCCGGAACTACCAAGATCATGCCGATTCCCATATTGAAAGTGCGCAGCATCTCGTCCTGATCGACATTTCCCAACTTCTGCAGATGCATGAACACTGGCAATACTGGCCAGGAGCCAAGTTGAATGTTCGCTGCTGTGCCTTTGGGCAACACGCGCGGAAGGTTCTCTGTGATGCCCCCACCGGTAATGTGGGCCATAGCATTTACCGCCTCGGCTTCGATCAGGCGGCGAACGATGGGCCAGTAGCTCTTGTGCGTGCGCATCAGCTCGGCACCGGCTTTGTTCTTGATTTCGCTTACGAAGGTCTCTGGCGTGTAGCGAGCGACCTCGAAGAAAAGCTTGCGGGCGAGCGAATATCCGTTGGTGTGCAGTCCGGTCGAAGGCAGGCCAATAATCACGTCACCTATTTCCACCCGCTCGCCGGTGATAATGCGATCGCGATCGACGACGCCCACGATAAATCCCGCGATGTCATACTCCCCATCGGTGTAGAAGCCAGGCATCTCTGCGGTCTCGCCGCCTATGAGCGCACAGCCGTTCTGACGGCATGCATCCGCCAGACCTGACACAACCTTCTCCGTTACTTCTGGATCGAGCTTTCCGCTGGCAAAGTAATCGAGGAAGAACAGCGGCGTCGCGCCCTGCACGGCGATGTCGTTCACGCAGTGGTTCACGAGATCCGCGCCGACGGTCTGATGCAGGTTCATAGCGAAGGCAATCTTCAGCTTGGTGCCCACGCCATCGGCACTCGATACCAAAACGGGATCGCGATATTTGGTGCCGAGAGCAAAAAGTCCCCCGAAGCTGCCGATGTCGCTGAGAACGCTCCGGGTAAACGTCTTCTGCGCGAGATACTTAATGCGCTGCTTGGCGCGATCGGCGCGGCTGATATCTACCCCGGCGTCGGAGTATGTAACGCGGCGGGGCTTTTTCTGGGCGGAAGATTGGGCCAAGCAGTCTGGTCCTTGAGGTGAAATGGCAGGAAGGAAAAGTGTATCACCTGAAGCAGAGCAGCAATCCGGTGCGACGCCACCGTATCTGCGTCACATGACCGAGCGAGGAGGCATAAAGCCACACCTGATGCAGAAGACTCGGATCGAGCCAGGCTGAACTGGGCGCGTCATAAGACCAAAAGACGACGATCGGCTCGCCGACTACATTGGCTACAGGCACCGGACCCCAGTACCGGCTGTCTTCGGAGTTGTCGCGGTTGTCGCCAAGCACGAAGAGAGAATTCGCAGGCACGCGACGCGGCGAGATGTTTTCTTGCCATGACCATCGCCGGGCAGCGCGCAGGCGCGCATACTCCTCGGGCATGCGAACGCCATTCACGAAAAGAATTCCATGCTGGATTTCGACAGTGTCGCCCGCAACTGCGATCACGCGCTTCAGATAAACTTCGCCCGGCTCTACAGGACTGCGAAAGGCGACAATTTCCCCTGGATTCGGAGATCGCCACTGCGGCAAACGAAGATGAGTGAACGGGACACTCGGTCCATAAGGCAGCTTGAGCAACAAAAGATGATCACCGACAAGCACGGTTCCTTCCATCGACGGCGTGGGAACCATGCCGATCTCCAGCACAAACGCGAACAAGAAGGAAGAGACCAGGAACCCACAAGCGAGCAGACGCACCCATCGCTTCTTGAACAAACCGCGTACGACTGTCGACAGAGCGCGCAAGCAGCCAGCCTGGAGTGGAGTAGCTCAATTCTGAGCTGCTGGTCAGGCGAGGAGAAATCAGCAATTAGCCTTATCTGAAGCGCTTTGCCGATGACGAAAGGGAAGGTCCGTGTGCGCTTGGGCAGTGGATTTCGTGTATCTTGAACTTCTGGAAGGGCTGCCACGGCCCGAACTGGAATGCGCTCCGACGATCTACATAGCCTGAAAGACGACATGACAGCCTTCATCGAAGGGCACGGCATGAAGCGTTTCCCGGGCTACATCGGCGAAGAACTGCCGACGGTGGTGTGGAAAGAAGGCGACAATCCCGACGCGTGGAAGGACTTTGTGGAGCTGGCAAAAGCGGCGGGAGCGACGTTTCTAACCATGGATGACATGGTGCTTTCAAAAGAAGACCTCGATTTCGTTATCGAACGCCTCAAAGACGGTGTTTACAGTGACGATCTGGATGATGCGCGCTGGCTGCGCACATACATCGGCAAAACCGGATTCCTGCAGCTCGGCTTCTCGCACCAGGGGACGCTCTTCGTCTATGAGGTCTCGACGGAGTGGTACGACCGCTATCAGCGCGTACTCGACACCGCCGAGGCGCTGGGCGGGCTCGTCATCGATGAAGATGACGATGAGTAAAGCTATCGAGTCGAGCCGATTGGCTCCTTAATCGAATCCGGAATTGGCA
>CAYNPS010000082.1:14345-15893 GCA_964399125.1 uncultured Terriglobales bacterium | reverse complement strand
CCAACGAGACGCGCGATTCTTGCGCGTCTCGCCAAGGGGGAAGCGACGGTAATGGAGCTAGCGAAGCCGTTCGAGATGACGCAACCGGCGGTCTCGCAGCACCTGAAGGTGCTCGAGGATGCGGGGCTCGTTGCCACTCGCGTAGACGGCACCAGGCGTCCTCGCCGCCTTGCGAAAGCCGGCGTTGAAGCTATGGACCAATGGCTCGCAATGCTGCGCAAAGCGCTGGAGCAGAACTACGACCGGTTGGATGAGGTTTTGGCCGACATGAAACAACCAAAGATCAGAAGAAGAGGAGAAAAACGATGAGCAAGTTGACACTAAAAACCGAAGGGGATACGCACGTGATCGTCACGCGGCACTTTGCCGCCCCTCCCGAAGCCGTGTACCGCGCCCACACGGACCCGAAGCTGATTCAGAAGTGGATGCTTGGGCCCGAAGGCTGGAGCATGCCGGTTTGTATCAGCGAAGCGCGGCCTGGCGGCAAGATTCGTTACGAATGGGCGAACGGCAAAGGGCGTGGATTCCACCTTACGGGTGAATACATCGAGCTTCAGCCGTACAAAAAGATTGTGCATGTCGAGCGAATGTTCCTTCCAGATCCTACGCCGGACAACCATATCGAGACGAGATTCGATGTGGATGGCACAGGCACTTTGATGACCATGCGCATGACTCTTCCCGACGCTGAAACTCGCGCAGCGATGCTCGCGACGGGCATGGAAAGCGGCATGGAAGCAAGTTATGCGCGATTGGAACAGATGATCTGAGGCTCGCCATCTTCAACTTACACAGAATCCATTTCATCGCTCCAATCTGGAACGAGAATGGATAAATCCTCCTGGCGGATAGCCGAGATAATGACGGCGAGTAGAGCAGTGAGAGGTCTAAATGACGAACGCGGCGACAAAACTTGTTTCTACTGGCGATGCGTCACGGGTTGCGGAGCTCGCAGCCTGGTTGGCGGTTTTTGCGACTCTAGCAACAATCTTGCTCCTGGCAGGGCTGCATGTGTTGAGCCCTGAATTTTCACCCTCTTGGCGCATGATCAGTGAATATGCATTCGGCCGCTACAGTTCGATGCTGTCGCTGATGTTTCTTTGTTGGGGGATCAGCTCCTGGGCATTGGTAGTCGCAGTCCGTTCTGAAGTACCCACGAGTGCAGGAAAATTGGGCCTTGTTTTTCTCCTGATCGCGGGGTTTGGCGAGGCTCTAGCCGCCGTCTTTGACGTGCGTCACGAGATCGGCCATGGCATTGCAGGTCTGCTAGGCGTCATCGGTTTTCCTATTGCGGCGTTGCTGGTGAGCGTTGCGCTGCGCCGCAATCAGGCCTGGCGGTCACGAGCGGGCGTACTCCTCTGGTTTGCGAATTTAAACTGGATCAGTGTCCTGCTGCTGATTGGCACTCTGACGCTCATGACCGTTCAACTCCGAGCAGCCAATGGAGGCCATTTGCCTCAACATGCGCCCAAGTCGCTGCCACCCGGAGTGTTTGCATTAGACGGATGGGCAGATCGGCTGATCGTGCTCTCCAACTGCGCCTGGATA
>CAYNPS010000082.1:0-14245 GCA_964399125.1 uncultured Terriglobales bacterium | reverse complement strand
TGGACGAGACCGATTGTCGCGCTGTTTTGTCTGAGCTTCCTGGCCATGGCCGCCGTGACTGGAAAATACTTCTTTATCGGCCCGTCCGTTACCGAGTTGCTGATCGCCATCTCGCTGGCCATCGCATTTATCACGGCGTCACCCCCAGCGTGAACAAGAAGACGCGAACTCAGATTGAGGACCCTCGTCGAGCCAGGTTTTACCCACCAGTGGCGCAGAGCCCGTATGACCTGCTCCAAAATGGAACGGAGGCAAAGCGTGGTCAGAACATGTTGGTTATCTCATTGGATTGGCTTCCACTGTTTGCACTCGGCTAGCGCTGGCGGAAACGACAGCGGGGGCGCGATTCGGTAACGGATAACTCCGTCGGCCGTAGAGCAGAAGGTCCTCGTTCCAGTGCTGGTCGATAATGGAGTCGCGACAGCTACAAAATCTCTGCACTGTCCTGCATTGCAACTACCTTTCAATATGAAGCGGTATCCTGACGAATCACACCAGTTCGCTTCGGTACAGGTAACGCTTCCAAGCGGGTTATCGATTAAACCTGCATGGGCAGGTGAACTCTTGCGCGTGTTACTCGCGTCAGTTCCCAACGCGGCGAGGTCAGGAGCAAAGCCCCGGTTGGGATACTCATACTTGTAGGTAACCTGAGCAGTGTTCACAACTCGCAACTTGCCGACTGCTGACGCCTCGTTCGCAGCCATGCGAGCGCGCAGCAGGTTGGGAATCGCGATTGCAGCTCCGACGAGGACAACTCCCGCGTCTACGCCGGGACTGGAACTGGCTTCCCGGATTGCATCGGTTTCACCATAGACCGACATAACCACGGGGGTACTCTTGCCCATCAGTTGTGTCATCGTTTGTGCTTGTTCAGGTGATAGCCGTTGCATTTGCAACGCCATCATGGCCGCCGGGTCTTCATACAGGAGAGCTGAGACGGCTGCGCTCCGCGATGGCAGCGAGCCCAGGAATCGCGGCGAGCGCCCGAGGGAATCGCCGCTTCTGTGAAGACGTACTGCCTCCGATAGGGCATCCAGGCTTGAGGCCAGCAACAGGTATCGATCCACAAAAGCATAGGCAATTACATTGGTTCCCTGCGCCGACGGAAAACTCAGCACGTGGTACACAACTCCCGCCTGGGAGTATTCGTTCGCCGGTACACGAGTGCGCGTGAGTATGTTGGCAAACGTCTGCTGCAGGCGATCGGGATCCTTTACGCCAAGCACGACCCTCCACGCTGGCTGCGGTGTGAGGCTGTCCAGCTCCAGAGTGAGTTCTCCGGTGAGTTGGGCGAGCACGTCCTGTTGCAAACTGATGCCGAGCGACTGTTCCATTTGTGGAATCGACGCAAACGCGTTCGGGTTGGAAGCTGAGAGCTGGCGGATGTCGTCGAAGATCAGCGCAGGGTTTTCCAAGACGAGTGCAAGCGCGAATATGGTCTTCGGAGACACGAACTCCAGACCGCCAATCGGCTGAGGCGCGACCAACCATGCTGCAATCCCCTGCCGTGGACCGGTGAAGCTCAGTTCGGACTGACTGATGCTGTGCCCGCCGGCCTGTCTGTGTTCCCAGATTGCATATTTCACGTCGGCAAAACCAGTCTGCTGAAATTTCGCAAAACCAGGATCTTTCGGAATCTGCGCCACCAGCCTCTGCAGATTGAGCGCTCCAACCCAACTCACGCCACCCACGTAGGACCGAAGGATGCGTTGTGCAAAAGGACTGGAGGCAAAGTCGCGGTTTCCATGGTCCAGACTGGAATTGAAGCTGCGCAGCCGATCCAGACTATTAGAGGCAATCACGAAATCGAGACGCACGAGGATGAGCAGCTCCTGCGGCTTGGCAGGTGGCGCTGTCGCCAGCTCTTGTGGATCGAGAATGCGGATATTGGGCTTGGATGTAGAAGAGGCGATTACGAAATTCTGAAGTACGGCTTTAAGCCCAGGTTTGTGAACCTCGGAAATAATCAGCAGGTCGGGTTCGCGTCCTTCGAGGACTCCGGATACAACAATCTCATCACCGAGAAATTCGCAGACGGTCGAGAACTTGTCGATTGCATCGTCGATTTGCGGATTGGCTTTGGCCATGCCACTGTCTTCCCACCATGCGCGAAGATCGGGACTGGCATTGAGCTCCTGCTGGAAAATTGTCAATGCCTGACGCGCAACACCACCATAGTTCGGCAATCCGAGATACGCGATCGTCGAAGAGGGCAGCAGCGGCAAGAGCCGGCTATCGACGCGATCGGGAGGGAACGTTACGTTATGCTGCAGCCTGTCCGTCAGACGTCCCAATTCGGGAAGAAGGCCGGGATATTTCTTCGTGATCTCAGCACCGAGCGGATTCGGTGGTGTGGACTGCGCGGCTTGCCCTGCTGCGACTGAACCGAACGACAGAATCAAAGCGACGAGCAGCACGGAAACATACAAACGCCGCCGCAATGCGACTAGCTGTTCCATATTCATTGCCTCATTTACGAGTGCCTCAGCATAGCTTGATTGCAGGGCTTCTCGGGCGGCAAGTAGGCAGGTGCTGGTTACTTGAGAGTTTTAGCGCGAACCACGGATGGCACTATCCCGAATTGATAACAGATACCTTTTGGGCGCCGGCTACAACACAATGTGGTTCCGTTAAGGTTAGGAATGGAAACGAGCGCAGCTTCGCACTAAGGATGCCATGGTCTCTCGCGGGAGCTTGCCACATGTTTTGTCTAGCCCTGAAGACAAGTTGATCATCAAGCTCCTAGCGCGTGAGTCGAACTGGAATTTCAATTTCAAGCGCAAGGGGTTCGTTACCGCACATCGCTGGTTTGTACTTCCAATTTCGGACAACATCAATTGCTGTGCGGTCTATGTCGGCGTTTCCGCTGGTGCGAGCGATTGCCGGATCCGTGACTGTCCCGTTCGTGTCCACAACTGCAGTCGTGCCAACGATGACATAGTCTCCGGGAAGATAATGAGCCGCAACCGAAGCAGGCAGAATCCCGTCTTGCTTTTCGACCACTTCCGGCCAGCGCATATTTTCACATGCAGGGTGAAACTCAGCTTTCGCGGAAGGGACGAATAACTTGGGGTTCGCTTGCGACGCGTCTGCGAGCTCGATGACGTCTCCGTCAATCACAAGCGTGCCCCGCATGTACATCTGCAAGCTGCGAGGAAAGAGCTTGCTTCCAAATGGCTGGAAATTGGAATACGCATAATAACTGTTCGGAAATTCGATGCGCAGAAGGACGCCCGTAGAGTCGTCAAAGTAATACTTCCAGTCCACATTACCTTGCCACTTGCCTTCGACGATGCTTATCGGTTTTCCGTCCATCTTGCCGTGTTTAACTCCTGTAAAGGTAATCTCTGAATGCTGTTTAATTATCAGAGCGTACGTAATCAGCCGGTCCAAACTGCGGATCACACTCGGCTCGGACGTTGCTTCGCGCTCTCGCCAATACCCACCGGGTCCACCCCACTCTCTTCTTTTGTACGGCGGCACTACCAGTTCTTCGCGCCAGCGCTGCGCGGCATCGTATTCGCGTGCGTATATGCCGGCAGGGTTTCCAGAAATGCGGGGCAGGCTGAACTTGATTGTCAGCTTGAATGGCGGACTTCCCAGTCGCAGATCTTCAGCCTGAGAAGCACGGCTAAACTCGGCAGCTCCCGGAATTGAGGATTGCGAAGCAACATTCAGTGAAATAAGAGGAAGCAGCAGCAGCAGCAGCAGCATCAGCCGCGCTAATCGCGCACTTACAAATGCTTCCATTCTGAAGCACCCACTTAGACCAACCGCATACACCGTCAGTTCAGTTGCGGAAATTCTGACGAGAGTTGCTCTCCGCAACCCGCTGGGCTTACATCGTGCCCAGGAGAGGGCATGCCGCATAAAACCGTGGCACTTGCAGCAGGATTCTGGCTCGGATTCTGGCTAAACAGGTCGGCTCGGCCGCTGAACCGAGACGAGGGGGGCGGCCGTCGGTAATTCACGAGCCTCAAGGCTTTGGTTTTTGTTTCTGCTGGAGTGCCTTTTCGGTTTCGTCTATCGCTTTGCGCAATTGGTCGAGCGCTGGAATCTTAGGTGGATGGAGGGCGTCTTTCGCGCTGTATCGCCAGATCGGAGAACTGTCCAGCGGATACTCAACGCCGCCGAGATACAGCTCAACTGTATCTTCTGATGCGCCGATTTCCGTTCCCAAATGGGGTCCGCCCGAAGGAATGGACTCTCCTCTACTGAGCCCCGGCGGACGACCCCGCTGCTGGCCAATTCGAATGTCGCCGTCACCACTTGGCTCCAGAATCACAGGGCGATTATCGATTGGGCCATTGATAGTCGGAGTTGCATTCTTTCCGCTTCCCTTACGAACTGAAAGGATCAGGTCCGCGGTGGTCGGTTCCATTGCCAGACGGAAGCGTCCCCACTGCATCAATGCGTTCTCAACATCTTCTCTTGCACTTCGATTGGCGCTTGGATTATTCAACGGCTCTCCTGCAACAGGATCGATCACCACCAGAATGGTCTGAGCGTTTAGTACCTGAGCAGGCAACGGTTTGATCTTGTCTTTCGCCGCTGCGAGAGGGGTGAAAGCGGCCACAAGTGCAAGCGATGTCAAAAAGCGCGACATAGGGTTACGTCCTCGTCTCCGCCGGAATGATTATAGGCTTGCTAGAGCGGCTCATCGCGAATGGCTGATTTGGAAATGCTTCAGCGATGGTGCAGGCGCAGCGATTGCCAACTTCCGTCGGCGGTCCAGCCGCCGTCCACGGCGAGCGTGTGGCCGTTAACGAAACTGCTTTGCTTCTCATCAGCGAGAAATGCGATGGCTTGCGCGATGTCGTCCGGAGTCGCGAAGCGGGCCATAGGCACACGATCGATGATGTCGCCGTCGGTGTAGAGTCCGCTTCCTTGAGCGCTGTCGTCCATCTCGGTCTTCACCCATCCGGGACAAACGGCATTGACGCGCACTCCACGTCCGCCCCACTCAGCCGCGAGCGTTCGCGTCAGTCCGACGAGGCCATGCTTCGACGCGTTGTAAGCCGCGCGATCGGCGATGCCGACGAGTCCTGCGATGGATGCGACATTGATAATCGAGCCGCTGCCGGCCGCGAGCATCTTTGTGCCAAATGCCTTTGATAACAGAAAAGGAGCAACCAGGTTCACTTCCAAAACGCGTCGATAATCGCTGGCGGAAGTCCTTTCCGCGGGTGTGATGAAGCTGATGCCGGCGTTGTTCACGAGGACATCTGTTCGATGCCAGCGATCATAGGTCTTTCGCAGCAACTCTTCGACCACAGCCTCATTACTGATGTCGCCAACATGGCTCAACACCCCTACGTCGTGCGCTTCGAGAAAGCGAAGAGTCTCATCTGGACTCCGCAAGTCGCTCAGCACAACGCGACAGCCTCGCTCCGCTAAGACCTCGGCTGTTCTCCGACCGATTCCCTGCGCTGCACCTGTCACAACGGCAACGCGGGTGTCCGTTCGACTCAATCGCCCTCCAAATAGCTCGAAACCCGAACGATCACTGCTTCACTTCGAAAAACCAGAAAATAATCCTCGCGATCCGCCTTGACGAAATCGTAGTCGCCTACCACTCGATATCCTGCCCGCACGGCTTCCTGCTCCACAACGTTCTTATCGATGCCGTGATCTTCGCCGTTTCCATTGCGATCGATCACGCCAACGCGTGCGCCTGGACGCAACGCCTTGCGTAGATTTTCGAGCAGCCGAACTGGCTCGGCAATCTCGTGATAGGTCTTGAGTATCAAAACGGAATCAACGGAGTCGGCGGGCAGCTTTGGATCGTCCGGCGTGCTGAGGATGGTGCGCACGTTGTGAATGCCGTTCTTCTGAACGCGGTTGTCGATGTACTTGATTGCTTCAGGATTGATGTCAACTGCGTAGACTGTTCCCTGATCACCCGCTCTCTTCGCTGCACGCACAGTGAACCATCCGGAACCCGCTCCGATGTCGGCCACAGTCTTTCCTGGATGAATGTTCAAGATGTCCATCACGCGCTCGATCTGAAGCTTCTTGTCCCGATCTTGGCTATCGAAGATAGAGAGGTCGCCGGTGTACGGCGTGCTCGTCGGGCGGTGAGCAGGTTGTTGACCTGCGCTTGCGGGAGGAGTTGGAATCGGCTCCTGCGATCGCGCCGTTCGCGGAGAAACAATTAAGAGCGCGGCGATTGCAATTGGTGCAAGAGCCCGCGCTACCGCGTTCTTCACCGCTGAAGATGACCTCAACTTTGAACTGATATCCACTATTCCTCGCACTTCTTCAGTCTATGACGACAGGCGTTTTCCACAGTTTGCTGCACCGTATTGTGTGCAACAGTTTGCAGGTGAAAAATCACACGCCAAACTCGGCCAGCGAGCAAATATTGCACTGTAGCGTTTTAGACCTGATTCAGCTTCAACTCTGGATTCAATGACTTACAAATGGGCGGGTAACTGCTACTTTCGTGGTGCGCCCTCCCACACAACTGGAGGAATAAAGTGCATTTTCAACAAAGTCAACGGGCTCTGGATGTAATGCGCTGTGCCCTCCCAGAGCAGCGTAGATGTTCGAGAGTCCACCTTCCCATTCGCGCCATCGCAGTTTTTCCCGATTTGGGACGCGATCCCTATACCGCCCTGATGCGCGATATGAACATGCTTGGGGCATTCTTCTATTGCATGAAATTGCCGAGAGTCGGCAACAAGGTGAAGTTGAATTTCTCTCTGCCTGAAGAAGGTGAAAAAACAAAGATCACCTGCGAAGGAGTTGTCGTACGCGTGGAGGAGAGCGCGCAGGGAGCCGCCATCGGCATCGCCATTCAGTTCACGCGATATCAGTTGTCAAAGCCTCCCAAACCGCAGCAGCCGCGCAGCTTCGCGCGCGAGCGCCTTTCATTCATCGGATATGCGGTGGAAATGGTTGAGCGCATGTTCGAGCGCACCACCGGATTACGCGAGCGGATGATGGATATCGAGACTGCCGCCTAGAGCGGCAAGGAATTAACAAAAATTCCGTTTCTTCCTGGGCACGGCATAACAACCGTGCCTTTTCTCTCCAGTTCAAGCGCTCATCGGCATACGCAAACTGTTCATAAACGGACATTGCGCGCGGAATCACTCTCTGTAAGTGCTGCGCTTACAACGCAATACAATGGTCCACGGAGTGCATTTATTAAGAGAGCAGGAGTTGCTCCTTGATCCAAAGCATTCGCTTCGCTCTGCGACAGATCCTCAAGAATCCCGGCTTTGCTGCGCTCGCCATCCTCACGTTAGCGCTGGGCATCGGTGCGAACACCGCGATGTTCACGGTCATCGACAGCGTTTTGCTCCGGCCACTGCCCTACCAAAACGCGGATCGCCTTATGGTGATCACGACTGGCGATGCCACAGAACACAATGCCATCCGCACCACGTCCTGGCTGAACTACCTCGATGTCAAAGAGCAGGCGCGGCAGTTTCAAAGTGTCGGCGCATACACCATCGACTTCGGTGTTGTGCGCACTCCGCAGATGAGCGAAGCGACGGTCTCCGTGAAAGCTACAGCCACTCTGTTTAAGGTGCTGGGAGTGACTCCAACTCTGGGAAGGCCATTTCTCGACAGCGACAATCAGCCTGGCGCTCCTAATGTGGTGATTCTGACATTCCCATTTTGGCGCGAGCGTTTCGGCTCCGATCCACGTGCGATCGGCCAACAGGTTCACATCGGCGACGTGCCGTACACAATCGTGGGAGTCCTGCCTGCAGACTTCCGCTTCTCCGGCAACGATGCTTCTACTGGAGTCTGGATTCCTTATCAGCCTGACTCGATGTCCCTGAAGGAGCGCAATTCCAATTTCTTGTATCTGGTTGGCAGCTTGCGCGCAGGCGTGAGCCGGCAGGCGGCTCAGGATGAACTCACATCAATCGCGCGTGGAATCGCGCAGAAAGACCCGGAGCACACAAAAGATTTGAAGCTTCGCCTGGTTCCACTTCGGGACGTTGTGACTTCTCAGGTGAAACCGGTCTTTCTGGCACTTACCGGAGCGCTGATTCTGGTACTGCTGATTGCATGCGCGAACGTCGCCAACCTGCTTCTGGCGCGCTGCCTGGCTCGTACCCAGGAGTTAGCTATCAGGACAGCGTTAGGCGCGAGCCGTCGTGCGCTCCTCCTGCAGATGATCATCGAAGGCGGAGTGCTGTGCGTGATTGGAGCCACAGTGGGCATTGGCTTGGCACAGCTCATGCTGGAAGGCGTTCATCATCTTCCGCCAGACTTGATTCCTCGCGCTGAAGAGATTCACTTGCGCCTCGGCGTTCTCTTTGTATTGTTGGCCGCGACGATCGTCGTAACTCTGCTGTCGTCGATTGCTCCGGGGTTGGTGGCGACGCGCAGCGATCCACAAGCGGCATTGCAGGAAGGCTCTCGCGGCGCCAGCTTCGGGCGCGGACGATCGCGCTTGAGCGGCCTCATGGTTGCCGGAGAAGTAGCGCTCTCCGTGATCCTGCTGGTCTCGGGCGGATTAATGTTTCGCACACTCTATAAGCTGCAGCACATCTATCTTGGCTTTGACGAAGACAACATCACCAGCTTCATTGCTTTTCCGGGAAACGCGGCCGGCTTTTTCTCGTTTGAGAAAACGCAGGCCACAAGCCAGGATCAATCGATTGCATTGCGCGTTTATCAGCCGATGGCAGACAAGCTGCGCCAATTGCCTGGCGTAGTGGACGTGGGCTTCGCGAATATGCTGCCGCTTGAAGGCATCGATATGAACACCTCGTTTGAGATTGTTGGGCAGCCATCCCCTGCGGATCAGCCAAACAAGAATCATGCACTGATGCGTGCCATGAACGGAAGCTATCTGCGGACGATGAGGACTCCGGTTCTGCGTGGACGCGCCATTGGCGACGAGGACACCGCCACTTCTCCTTACGTGATCACGATCAACGAAACCATGGCGAAGCAGTATTTCCCTGGGCAGGATCCGATCGGCCAGCAGATCGACTTTGCCGGCAGAGGCAAGGATCGCGACGACAGTGGAATGCCTCGTCCGTACACGATCGTAGGCATTGTGGCAGATTCGGTTCAGACCCAAATCGGGCAACCGCCGATTCCCGAAGTGGATCTGGCCTATCCGCAGATTCCGGTGAATTCTTTTTTCTATCAGGTGTTGGTCAGGCAAGAGACGAATTATGTAGTCAAGACGCGAGGACCCGTCGAAATAGTTTCCGCGATCCGCAATGCATTTCATCAGGCGCAGCCTGAGTTTGCCTTGGACGACTTCAAGACCATGCAGGCTGCGCACGATCAGGCGGACTTCAATCACCGGCTGGGGCTTTATCTGGTGGCAGCGTTTGCCGGCATCGCCGTAGTCATGGTGCTAGCCGGACTCTACGGTGTGCTCTCGCAAATCGTCGGACAGCGACGGCGCGAGATCGGCATCCGCATGGCGCTGGGCGCAGATCGCGTGCTCATTCTGCGGATGATGCTGCAGCGAGGACTTGTCCTGATCGCAATCGGCCTCGGAGTCGGCGTGCTCGCTTCGCTCGCCGCGCAGCAGTCGCTGAAGAGTTTTCTCTACGGAGTCTCGGCGACGGATGCGGCCACGTACATCAGCGTATCTGCCGTTTTGATAGCAGTAGGAATGCTGGCCGCATTTATACCGGCACGCCGGGCGGCGTCAATCGAGCCTACGCAGGCGCTACGGGCGGAATAACCATGAGATTTCTGGGAAGTCGATGGTGGGCAGTGCAGGGCTCGAACCTGCGACCTCGTGCTTGTAAGGCACGCGCTCTAACCAACTGAGCTAACCGCCCAAAAAGGCGTGATCCCTCTGACGGTAGCACAGCGTTGCAGCGGCGGCAATCCGCGGAACGAGTCTTCAAGTCTTCCACCGCAAGGCGCTGATTGGGAATGACTTGTCCAGCAGCAGCGATGGGAAGACGCAGCGAGGGCGAAATCTATTCGCGGTTTCGGGCATCCTTCTGCTCGGCTTCGGC
Source organism: uncultured Terriglobales bacterium (assembly GCA_964399125.1). Lineage (GTDB taxonomy): Bacteria > Acidobacteriota > Terriglobia > Terriglobales > Acidobacteriaceae > Gp1-AA112. Next base: position 4,289 of record CAYNPS010000082.1, on the reverse strand, counting down.
AACTAATGGCGATAGAGCTTGGGGTGTGTCTTTTCTTTCCGTTCTTACCGCTCTTATTTTCATAAGCGAATATTTGTAAGCGTCAGCAATCGAAGAGTAAGCTTCGCGGAAGAGGTGCAAGGGTGAAAGCGATCCTGTTTGTGGACGACCATGAAGTGCTGGCGCGGTTGAGCTGCGAGATCCTCGAAATGCAAGGCTACAAGGCAGTAAGCGCATACAGCGCAAAAGAGGCACTGGAAAAGTTCGACGAGCAGGATTTCGACATTCTCGTCACCGACTTTCGCATGGAAGGCATGAACGGCGTCGAACTCGCGCATAAGATTCGCGAGAAGAGTCCAAACACTCCCGTGATTATCGTGACTGGCTACGGTCCAATTGATGGCGGAAAAGATGTCGCCGCGTGTCTGCAGAAGGAAGATCTCTTTCCAGCTCTAATTGAAAAAATCAAATTCTTTCTGGGCGAGCGTCCCGTTGTGGAACAACGGCCGATTGCAGCAAATTCGTGAGTTGTAGCCCTCCCCCGAGCCGAGGCCTCCGCGTTGCGGAGGCCTTCGCTTTTGCGCAGTAACGTTCTTGCAACGATTGCGTATGCGCAACACAACATCCGCCAATCTACTCATAGCGTAATGCGACGATGGGATCCACGTTCATCGCCCTCCGCGCCGGCGCTAAACATGCAGCGGCGGCAAGGATGACCAGCAGAGCAGCAGCAGCAAAGAAAGTCGTCGGGTCTGCGGGTGAAATGCCGAACACAAGTTGCGCAAGCGCTTTTCGGAATGCCCACGCTCCAAGAAGCCCTGCTGCGGCACCTGCTGCAGCCATGGCGATTCCCTGCCGAACCACTAGCCAGAGAACGTTCCCACGCTGCGCGCCCAGCGCCATGCGCAAGCCCATTTCTCCGGTCCGCTGCGCAACTACGTACGACACCACCCCATACACGCCGATTCCGGCTAGCAGCAATCCTAACGCGGCAAACAGCGCAAGCATGCCCGTGGTGTAGCGGCGGTCGGCAGTTTGCGCGAGAATCAGCTCGTCCATGGTCGCGACTTCTGCGAACGGCAAGTTGGGATCGAGTGAATGAAGCTGCTGTCGAATTGGCGCAGCCAACTGCATGGGATCAAGAACTGTGCGCACGATCAATGTCTTGAAGCCGACATTCAGATCAGGCGTCTGCCGAAACAGCGTGGTGAAGTGCGGCATGGGCGGAAGCGCCGGACCACGGTTCATCGTGTTTCCGACCACGCCGACAATAGTGAAGACTTCGTCGGCAGTATGTCCTGACCCTAACTGCTGCGCAATCCTGATCCGCAGCCGTTTGCCAATAGGATCTTCGCCCTGAAAATATTTCTGCACGAACGCCTGATTTACCAAAGCCACAGGCGGACTGGTTTCCGTATCGAAGTGGGAGAAATCACGGCCTTCGATCACGGGGATTCCGAGCGTACGCAGATAATGAGAATCGGTGGCGTTGCGTGCGGCGATGGGTGTGTCTTCGAGCCGAGACACGGGCTGGCCATCGATGGTGAAGTTTTGCTTCCATTGATCGTCCGGCGGACTCGCAGCGCTCACGGTCACATCCTTCACGCCCGGCAGTTGACGTACGCGCGAAGCGTATTCGTCGCAGAAACGCGTAATGCTTCCCGGATTGGGATAGCGCACACGCGGAAGATACAAATGCGTTCTTAACAGATGATCGGGACGAAAGCCGGTGTTTTGGTTCCGCAATCGAAGCAGGCTCTGAATCAGCAGTCCAGTCCCGATCAGCAGCATTACTGCAAATGCAATTTCACTCGCTACAAACACACGTCCTAAACGCTTGCCGCTCCTGCTCGTGGTGCTGGTTCGGCCCGCTTCTTTGAGAGCCTCCGCCGGACTCACTTTCAGATTGGCAAAAGCGGGCACAGTGCCGAAAATGAGACTGCTAAACAGAGATGTAGCGAAGGCAAACGCGAGGACGCGAAAATCGATGCTCACACCCGCAAGCTGCGGAAGTTGTGCTGGATGAATTCGGCTGACAATCGCACAGCCCCACCAGGCGAGCGCGCAGCCCAGGGCGCCGCCCAACGATCCCAGAATGAGACTCTCGATCATGAATTGCCGAATGAGGGCGTGCTGTTTTGCTCCCATAGCGCTCCGCAAGGCGATCTCTCGCGTTCGTCCGGAATTTCTGGCTAGCAGCAGGTTGGCAACATTCGAGCATGCGATAAGCAGAATGAGCAGAACCGCACCCATTAGGACTCGGAGCATGGGCCGTAAGTTCCGGACCTGGTCTTCCTGCAGCGGTTGCAGCTTTACACCGACATCGTGGTCCAGTGGATATTGCGCCGCCAGACTTCTTGCGATCCTGTCCAGATCAGCGTTCGCTTGGTGAATGGTTACGCCAGATTTCAGACGGCCGATGGCACCCCAGCCACGGTCACCGCGCGAGCTTTCTTTCCAGACTGTCTCGCTGCCATTCGTGTACGGGACGAACGGCGTCCAGATTTCGGTTCGGCCGTGCGGAGTCCCAACCCAATAGTCGGGAACCTCACCTGGAGTGACGCCCACAATGCTGTAAGGCTCGTCGTTGATTCGGATGGTCTTGCCGAGGATTGCAGGATCGCCGTGAAAACGCGTCTGCCAGAAGTCGTAACTGATTATGGCGACGAAGTTGTTTCCCCAACGGTTCTCTTCATCTTTGAAAACCCGGCCCACGAGAGGCTTGATGCCGAGAACTTCGAAATACTCTCCTGGAACCAGCCCCACGCGCATCTGCTCAGGTTCAGTAGATCCGCTGCTGAAGCTGACGTTCTTTCTCCAGACGTCATAGACAGCCATCTTTTCGAATGTGTGGTTCTGAGCAGCGAAGTCGCGCAGATCCATCGGCGATGGACCGAGAACAGTGCCGCGCTGCGTGGAAAAGATTCTTACCAGGCGGTCAGGATAGGCAAATGGGATAGGCCGGAGTAGTACTGCATTCAGCACGCCGAACATGGCTGTGCTTGCGCCGATCCCTAACCCAAGCGTAACGATCGCGATCGCCGCAAATCCCGGGCTCTTGCGCATCTGGCGCAGCGCATAGCGTAAGTCTTGCGTGAGTCCCACCATGTCAGTTGTCGTCATTCAGCACAGAGATTGCCCTATCGCTGGCAGCCGGCGAAGACTTTGGCGGCAAGAGTTTTACCAACTTAATGCGACGCGTAACTTCTTGAGGAGAAACAACAAGGAAGAAGGGTGTCTGGAACAATGACGTTTAGAAGTGTCCACCGTCGATCCTCATCTGTCCGGAAACGAACGTGCACGCAAGTCAGAATGGTGACGGATCATTTTTGAACCTGATCTTGAAAGAAGTAATCTTCATTCGAGGAGCATGCTTATGACAGACTGGTTCGCACGCCCCGTCCTACACGTGGCCGACGTTGAAACCTCGCTTCGCTTTTATATTGACCGGCTCAGCTTCACGAGCCCGTGGCGCTACGAGGAGGACGGCAGAGTGCACGTCGCACAGGTCGATCGCCAGGGCTGCGCGCTTATCCTGGCCGACACGTGGCAAGAGAAAATCGGCAAGGGGCTGATGTTCATCTCCCTGAACGTCGAGCCAGCGACACGCGAGGCCGTAACCGGGGCAGTAGATGCGCTGCGCGCCGAACTCGAGGCGAAGGGCGTTCCGGTCAAAGAAGGTTCATGGGGCTACCGGCTCCTAGTGGTCGACGATCCCGACGGCAATCAGCTCTTCTTCAACTATCCGGCTGATGCTGCTCCAACAAGGTGTCGAATGAAGGATAGCCAGCACAGCTTGTACTAACCGGTGTTCTCATCACTTGAGACAGTGAATTGGCGCCAAATCACCAAAGCCGACTTCTGCCGCTCACCCGAACAGTTCAGCTTGCGCTGACACTAACTCGGGAGCCTCTTCTACGCATTCCGATGAATCGTTTTGTGGATCGTTCACAAATGAGCCGACTAAGGTCCGCTTCATCAAAACGGATTCGAACGGACGAAACAGCTCCATGTGACGTTGAATTTCCAAAATGGGAGCGGTTAACCACGCATCGTAATGCTCTGGTCGCAGAATCGCCGGCATACGGCCATGTACATCGCCGAGCAAGTCATTGGGAGTGGTTGTCAGAATTGCGCACGATTCGATTTCCAGCCCATGCGGCTGCTTCCACTTGTCCCATATACCAGCGAAAGCAAACAGCGAATCGTCCTTCATCCTGAAATGAAATGGCTGCTTCGTGCTGCCGGTGCGCCTCCATTCGTAAAAACCATCTGCAGGAATGAGGCAGCGCCGCCGCTCGAAGCTCTCG
>CAYNPS010000081.1:0-16035 GCA_964399125.1 uncultured Terriglobales bacterium | reverse complement strand
GGAGCAATCGTCGGAGTGGGCTCCACGCAACGACTCTCAGCGGTCCGCTGGGGTGTTGCCGGCAGAATTGTTTGGGCCTGGATTCTAACCATCCCAGCATCTGCGGCGGTTGCCGCTGTGCTGTTCTGGATGATTCGGTGGTTCAACCCAGCCGCGTGACAACGCTGTAATTGGCAACGAGGATTCTAAAGCTCGTGTGCCGATTGCCCCGACGTACGACGCGAATCCGGCGGCTGGTAGCTCGCAGTTAGCAGCTTGTTCCCCCACCAAAGTCGTATTTGTTCCGCGTTGTCTAAGGTCTAGCCTCCATCCATTAAACAAATCAGTTGAATTTGCAGTCAGGCTTAGTGTTTCGGCTAGTAAAAGCCGTGAAATCAATGTGGTAACTTGCTTCACGCCCAGGAAGGTCTTAACATTCCTTTACATTTAGTATTAGATGTGTCATTTTGAAGACGCCTTGCGGTTCCCCCGTCAGTCGAATCGAACCGTGAATTGGAAGTTTGCGGTGCAATACGAACGGGCCGGAGTCCAGCATGAGCCGCGCCCGCGCGCCGGAGAAACATTGAAATAATGTGCGGAATCGCGGGATTTACTCACGTTGAAAAACGTCTTCCTGCCGGAGTTCTAACTTCAGCGCTCGAATCGATCGCGCATCGCGGTCCCGATCATCAGGGAAAGTTCGTTTCGGGACAGGTATCACTCGGCGCTACGAGACTGCGAATCATCGACCTCGAAGCCGGCGATCAGCCGCTGAAGAGTGCGGATGGCGACGTTGTCCTCATCTTTAACGGCGAGATTTTCAATCATCAGGAGCTTCGCCGCGATCTTCAGCAGGCGGGCTATCACTTCCAAACTCACTGCGACACGGAAGTAGCGCTGAACGCGTACTTGCACTGGGGCGATTCATGCTTCGCGCTTTTCCGCGGCATGTTTTCTATTGCGGTCTGGACGCAATCGCGACGACGGCTTGTACTCGCGCGCGATCGCATGGGCATCAAGCCTCTTTATTACCGGCTGCACGACGGCGAGGTTTTTTTCGGATCGGAGTTGAAGTGCATCTTTGCTCATCCCGACGTGCCGCGGCACATATGTATCGACGGACTCGATGCGTATCTGAGCGTCAACTATGTGCCAGGGCCATTCACGCTTGTTGAAGGCATTGTGAAACTGATGCCAGGGCAAATGCTCGAATGGCAGCGTGGAGCAGCTCGTTTGACTGATTTCGCTCCCGCTCCGGCCAAGCGAAATTCTCCGAGCACGATCGAAGATGCGTGTGAAGAACTCGACATCCTTTTATCGAATGCGATCGGTGAACAACTGGTTGCGGATACTCCCGTCGGGATCTGGCTGAGCGGCGGACTCGATTCCTCAACGGTACTTCACTACGCCAGTGCACAATCAAGAAGGCCGCTGAAAACTTTCTCGGTGACGTTCAAGGGCAGTTCTGGGGATGAGAGCGCGCACATCCGACGAGTAAGCCGGCATTACGGAACTGATCACAGCGAATTTGACTTGAATCCCGAAGTGGATCTGGTCGGCGCGATTGAAGATCTTGCTTTTTACTCAGACGAGCCAAGCGCCGATGCAGGAGCGCTGCCGACATGGTTCCTCTCGCAGATGACGCGGCAAAGCGCAACCGTGGCGCTGAGCGGCGAAGGATCCGATGAGCTGTTCGCGGGCTATCTCACATACAAAGCAGATCGTTATGCGGCCGGCTTCCGCCTCTTGCCGCGTGCGCTGCGACGCGCAGCTTTAGCCGCGGCAAGACAGCTTCCTGCTCAAGATGGCCGCATCAGCTTCGAATATAAGCTGAAGCGATTTCTGGAAGGCTCGCTGCTTTCACCGCAACTTGCACACATTTTCTGGAATGGCACGAATTCAGAGCGCGATAAAGAAGCCCTATTTCTTTTCGCGGAGACAGATTCGCTCGGCGCATGGCTGGGCCAAATGCGCGGATCAGGATTGCAGAGCTTCCTCGATTTCGATCAGCGCTTCTATCTTGCCGACGACATCCTATACAAAGTCGATCGGATGAGCATGGCGCACTCGCTGGAAGTACGGCCGCCATTCCTCGATCCTCGCATCGTCGATTTTGCTCGCGCGCTTCCGGCAAAGTTCAAGCTGTACGGCAGCACGTCGAAGTATGTGCTGCGCAAGCTGATGGCGGACAAGCTGCCGCCACACGTTTTACATCGCTCCAAAATGGGATTTGATATCCCGGTACACGACTGGTTTCGAGGAGTGCTGCGTCCGCTCCTGCTGGAAACGCTTAGCCGGGAAAACGTCGAGGCCTCCGGATTGTTCCGCTGGCCCGCAGTCGAGCGCCTGATTCACAGGCATCTCGAGAGGAGAGAGAACGCAGGTTATCAGTTATGGGGACTTATGGTGTTGTTGATGTGGATGAAGCGCTGGAGCGTGGAACTGCCGGCGGCCGAACAGGTATCCGAGGTGCTGGTCGAGGACTTAGAGGTAGTTGGATCGTCCTCGCCGCAGCTAGCCTTGTCTTCCTCGTAGGCGTCATCAGCCCGCCACATCTGATGGACGACGTTGACGCCGTCCAGGCGCAGATTGCACGCAACATGCTCGCGTCGGGAGACTACGTGACCGCCCGTCTCGACGGCGTTCCCTATTTGGAAAAATCCCCTCTCGTCTATTGGTTGATGGCCGGATCCTACCGCGTGTTCGGCGTGCATGACTGGTCAGCGCGTCTGCCTCTTGCTCTTGGTGTTTTGCTGCTCTGCTGGATTACTTACCGATTCGCGCATTGGGCGTTCGATGAAAATGCAGCAATCTTGGCTGGACTCGCACTCGCCACGTGCATTGGCCTATTTCTCTTCACGCGGATTCTCATTCCCGATGCATTACTCACGCTGACGACAACAGGAGCCATTTGGGCGTGGCTTCGCTTGCTCGATCCGGATGAGGAACCTCGAAGAGTTCACGCGATAGTGCTCGGCCTCTGTGTCGGTCTCGGCCTGCTGCTGAAGGGATTGATCGCTGTTGTCTTCCCTGTGCTTGCAGGCCTGGCGTACATGGCTTGCAGCCGACAATTATTCGAGCTGAACGCGTGGAAGCGGCTTCACCTCTTTACTGCGGGAGCAGTTGCCTTGGCCATCGCGGCGCCGTGGCATGTCTTAGCGACACTGCGCAACCCGCCATACTTTGCGTTCTCTCTGCACAGCGGCCCTGGCGAGTATCGCGGATTTTTCTGGTTCTATTTCTTTAATGAGCATTTGCTTCGATTCCTGAACCTCCGGTATCCGCGTGACTACAACACCGTTCCTCGCGCGCTCTTCTGGTTGCTGAATCTGGTGTGGCTGTTTCCCTGGTCGGCATTCCTGCCCGCTGCTGCGCGATTGAGCTACCGCCCAAGCACACGCGCTGGACGCGTCCGCTTGATGGCACTGTGCTGGATCGGCGTAGTGATGGTGTTCTTCACCTTCTCCACGACGCAGGAGTACTACTCGATGCCGATCTATCCCGCGCTAGCCCTGCTTGCCGGATCGGCAATTGCGTCTGAGAACACGCGCGTGCGCGCCGGAATGCGTGGTCTGCAGGTGACTTTTGGAGTGCTCTTCATTGCAGTAGCAGCTTTGCTACTACTGGTCTTGCGCACGCCGGTTAGCGGCGACATCTCACAAGCCCTGGTGCAGCATCCTGAGCTTTATACGTTGTCGCTCGGCCATTTCGGCGACCTCACGCTAACGGCATTCGCATATCTAAAACTTCCGCTGGCTCTAGCTGCGCTTGGGTTTGCCGTCGGCTTTCTCGGGCTGATGTTTACGCGCAGAAACGTCGGAAAAATTGCTGCTGTTGCGATCGCGATGATCGTGTTCTTTCAGGCAGCTCGAGTGGCTCTGATTCGCTTTGACGGATATCTCGGTTCGTATCCGCTAGCTAAGGTGCTGGAGACATCGCCGCCAGGTCAGTTGATCGAAGCTGATGCGTACTATGCGTTCTCGTCCGTTTTCTTCTACACCAATCGGACGGCGCTGCTGCTGAACGGACGCAGAGACAACCTGGAGTACGGCTCCTATGCTCCCGGAAGCGCAAAGGTGTTCATCGACGACGCCAAATTTCAATCGCTTTGGGCGCAACCGGCGCGGTACTACCTGCTGACATATGGCACTGACATGCCGCGTTTAAAAGAACTCGTAGGCGATTCGAGCCTGCACGTTGTCACTCGCAACGCCGACAACTATTTAGTTACAAACTTGCCATTGCCATGACTGACGCGATGCAAAGATGGATGGAATGCCTTCGTTTAGCCGTAGCGGCTCTGAAAGCTGACCGGCTGAAGGCGTTTCTCACTACCCTGAGCGTGGTCATCGGCTGCGCATCACTGGTACTCGTGTTGACGATCGCCGGCACGGGAAAGAAATACATCGTCTCACGCATCGAAGGCATCGGCGCGAATCTCGCATATGCGACGTTGAACCGAAATGGGAATCCCACCACACTGGAAGACGAGCTGAGCCTTGCCGATCTGGATGCGATCAAGAATTCGATTCCGGGCGTAAAAGCCGTTGCGGGAACGTACGACGCTCCCATTGATTTTCAGATCGCCGGCAGGCCTCGTCATGCACGCCTTGTCGGTACTACTCCGGATTTTCTGAAAATCCGCAATCTTCACATCACCTCCGGCCGCTACTTCGACGAAGAAGATTTTCGCTCCCGTTCAAAGGTGTGCCTTGTCACGGATGGCATAGCCGAGCGGAACCCGACATTGGCTATTGGCGACCGCCTCCGCATCGACCAGTTCCATTGCACGGTAATTGGGACTTTCACGGAAGGCATTCCCACGTTTGGACAATCAGAAATTCAGGCCGAAACGGTTCTCGTTCCTTATAAAACGGCGCGGCTCATCACCGGCGAATCTTTCCTTCAGGTGATCTACGCGCAAGCCGATTCCTCATATGCAGTGCGGCAATTGACGCGCGACATGAAGCAGGTCCTCCAGAGCCGTCATCGCCGCGAAGCCAAGTACGACGTGGAGAATCTCTCGTCGTTGCTGGAAACAGCAGGTGATATTTCACTTGCGATGACCGCGGTGCTACTCGCGATCGGACTCGTCACGCTTGTCGTGGGCGGCACCGGCATCATGAACATCATGCTGGCCAACATTGCGGAGCGAAAGCGGGAAATTGGCTTGCGCAAAGCGCTGGGTGCACGCTCGTCCGAAATTCGTCTTCAGTTCCTGCTCGAGGCCGTCTTCATCAGTTCCGCCGGATCGATCGCCGGCGCATTCTGCGCGCTTGCGTTAGTGGCGTCTGCTGCGGTGTTTGTCCAAGACTTTGTTAATTTGAACGTCTCGTGGGCATCGGTTCTATTCGCGTTGCTGATCTCGAGCGCCGTGGGCGTGCTCTTCGGATACCAGCCGGCAAGTCGCGCAGCCAGCTTGCATCCGGTAGAGGCGCTGCGCGCCGAAGCATAGCGTGTTAATCCTTCAATTCCGCAGCGTGCTTTTCCTGCACATGTCGTGCAAACGCGTCACGCAGCTTGCGCTCCTGCTCGATAGAGTCGCCAATGTTGATACCGAGCGCGATATCGGCTTGGCAGCCTGAACATCGGGCCCGCACTGGACCCCCTCGAATGATGGCGGTAACAATAGGATGAATTCCTCCCGGAATGGGAACGGCAGGGGTTCTCGGTTCGGTCGGTGGCAGAGGCTCCACAACATCTGACGCTACTCGACTTGATCGCATCGGAGGACGCACAAGCGTCTGAATCTCGAACTGCCGCGAGAGCCAATTTTCAAGCTCAGCGCGATCAGCTTTAGTCATCGACGTGAATTGCACGCCGGTGAGACCATCGCGCTGCCAGACGATCGAGCCAGTCAGCTCGACTAAAGCTCCGCCATCCTCAAATGCAAAGCTCATTTGCAAATTACCGGAAATCGGCTCATCGATTCCGCGAATGCAAACGCCTCCCTGGCTGACATTCAAAATCCACGCATCCGTCGAATACGCCCCACTGCGAACATGGACCGCGGCAACCAGGGGAAAGCGGCTATATCGTCCTCGCTCGCGGAGAATCAATCCGTAGGCGGAGCGCAGAGTGGTGGCAATTTCCACGGGATAATTTGCGTGGGAAACGATGAAGTCAGCGCCGGCCTCCGACACCTGCTCGCGGCTTCCGTGCTCGCCGACGATGGCGATCGACACAGCCGAGCGATGAGTTGGGCTGAGACGTATCTCGCGCAGCGCAGCGCATCCCTGCTCGATGTTTGAACAATCGACGACTACGAGATCAAACTTGTTCCGCTGCAGTTCTTCAAGGACGTCTCCGCCCTTTACACCCGATCCCGTTGCGATGCCGAAGCGCTCCACTGCAGCGCGAATCGCCTGCGAGAGTTCAACATCTCCGGTCAAGATGAGGGCTTCTGGCTTCATGGAACAAAGTTCCGCTGTCGCGTGAATCGAATGTTAGCTCCGGATGCCCCTGTCCCTCCGTAGTCGCGAGAATGGTGAATTACGGGAGTAACCATCCGGAGCGGAAGACACCGACGCTTGCGGCAGATACTAGCAACTTTGAATTCACCGGAACCAGCAGAAAAGACAGGATCTAGACGATGCGCGCACAGATGCGAGTAACTAGAAAGGCACAATTAACGTTCAATTAACACTAGCTCGTCATGATGTGGCCAAGTGCAGACCTATCAACGCGCGTCCAGCCTGCCAAAGCTCACGATCGTCTTCTTCGACGCCGGAGGCGGTCATCGGAACGCAGCGAATGCGATTAAGGCAGTGATTGAAAAACAAGGTCTGCCATGGCGCGTCGAGCTACTAAATCTGCAAGAACTCCTGGACGAAATTGATCCTCTGCAAAAGATCGCGAAATTGCGTCTTCAGGACGGTTACAACCTTCTGCTACGCAAGGGATGGACTCGATTCTCAGCTCAAATGCTCGGAATCCTGCACGGGACGATTCGCGTTTGGCATGCTCCTGTGGTCCGCAGACTGAAGTCATATTGGCGCGCGAATCCCGCTGACTTGGTGCTCTCCGTCATTCCCAATTTGAATCGAGCACTTTCTGAGAGTATCCAGCAGACCCTTCCCGAGGCAAAGTTCGTAACGCTCCTCACCGATTTTGCCGACTATCCTCCTCACTTTTGGATTGAGCGTGAGTCGCAATTCCTGATCTGCGGGACCGATCGCGCTGTGCAGCAGGCGGCTGCACTGGGACATGATCACAGCCACATCTTTCGCACCTCAGGGATGGTCCTTCATCCTAGGTTCTACGAACCGCAAGAAAGCGATCGCGCAGCGGGACGAACGCGAATCGGCCTGCATCCAGACTGGCCCACTGCGCTGGTCCTATTCGGAGGGCATGGCTCCGCGGTGATGCTGAAGATTGCGCAGCGCCTGTGTCGAATACGAGAGCCCCTGCAAATGATTTTTATCTGCGGTCTCAACGATAAACTTGCGGCTGCTCTCAGGGTCCTCCCGCAGACGAAGCCGATGTTCATCGAGGGCTTCACTCAGCGTGTTAGCCACTACATGTCTTTGTCAGACTTCTTCATTGGGAAGCCCGGGCCCGGGAGCATCGCCGAAGCTCTCCACTTCGGATTGCCCGCAATCGTGGAATGCAATGCTCGCACGCTGCCGCAGGAACGATACAACGCCCAATGGGTACGCGAAAACGAAGTTGGGGTGGTTTTGGACAGCTTCGACGACATCGAGCGCGCCGTGCGGGAAATACTTGCCCCTGGGCGGCTCGACCATTTTAGAAACAAAGTTGCAGCGCACGAAAACAGAGCGATCTATGAAGCCGTCGATATTCTGAAAACGCTGATGCACGGCAGCGCTGAAATTCCCATCAACCCCGCCACGGAAGAACTCGCCTCAAGATAGTGGGAAGCCGATAGCCTAGGCGTGAATCGGCGCGGAGATCGATTCGTCGTCTCTGATGTCGTGAACGTTCAGCTCTGCGGCTGTTTCCATTTCGGAGTGCGTTGCTTCGACTGATTTCTGGTGGTGAATTTCCGTTCCGCTTTCATCGACGGTGACATACGAGCACTGCTCGCCAATCCACGAACCGCTATTGAAATAGCGGACTCCGTCACGCTCCTCTGACATAGGCACGTGTGTGTGTCCGCAGAACACCTGATCCGCACCCTCATGACTGGCGAACGCAATCGCTCCGCGCGCCACTTTATCCGAGAGGCGAAGCCAGCGCGTGTTCAGACGATCGAGATACCGTGAGAGCGTCTTCCTGCGCGCGTCCATCTTCTGGATCCAAAGGAATAACGTCTCTCCAAAACGAGATAGAAGGTAATTTCGACTGATGAATCGGTCGAACTGATGGCCGTGAATTGCTAAATATCGTTTTCCCGCAAATTGCCAGGTGTAATGCTGGTACACGGGAACGCCAACCAGGTGCGACATCAGGTCGGAGAGTCCTAAATCATGATTACCCTCAACCCATACAACCTCTATGTTCCGTTTTGGGTTTGAGAGCTTGCGCACGTATGACAAAAATTGCCAGTGTTCCTTTTTGAGACGACGAAAATTCAGATCATTGAAGATATCGCCCAGCAGGATCAGCCGGCGGAAGTTCGTCGATTTCAGAAGAGACAGAGCGTCTTTAGCCCGGCTGATCTCCGAGCCGAGATGGACATCGGAAATGATGAGCGTGTCGAAAACCCGCTCCATGCCTCTATTTTCGCGGGATAAATGGGATATTTAGATGAATTTTTGAACAATTTGCGTACGAATCTCGTTTAACAACAGTAGATTGGCACGCTCGTCCCGGTTCGGGAGTTCGTTGACCCACATGCGTTCCTGATATGGAACTGCACCCATACCGGTCGCAGGAAAAGACTTCCTGAATCGTGAAAAGCGACTCTTGAATCTAAGTAGAAGACAAGGTAGATTGAAATCGATGTTCAGCTCTGGTACCCGCTTCAAGAAGTCTCGCTGTACCGCGTCCGCCACTACGCCTCAGAGTTTCCGCAAAATGCGGTAAACATTTCGTTCCTTAGTCCGTCTATTCATCAACGATCATTCTTCGCCATATACACAGGAGTAGATGTCTCATGGAGGATGCATTGGAGTTAAAGCTGGAAATCCTGGCAGATCAGGGGATCGCACTCATACGTTGCAGTGGCCGTCTTCGTTTTGGGAAGGAAGCGCAGTTATTGAAGAAGTGCGTGGAAGGCGTGCTGTCCCAATTTTCTATCTGCATTTTGGCTCTCAAAGGTATCGACCAGATCGATGCCCGCGGGCTGGGCACAATCATCGCCTGTTTTGAAAAAGCTCGCTCCCTGGGCTCTCTGCTGCTGATCGGCGGAGCATCGGAGAAAGTGCAGGAGATCTTCGAGATCATGAACGTTGATCGCGTACTGGAAATTTATTCCTCGGAGGAAGAAGCGATCTCAGCCTGCTGCCAGGCTGCATGAGTAGGAGAGATCACCTCGAACTAGGCTCCGTTTAATCTCCACTTTCTTAGCACTGTCATCCCTCGCAGCGCAGCGATCCATTTGTGGAGCATTCAGAAATTGAAGTCGCGCTGCGGGGGATCTGTTTTTCGCACGCTGCCTGGCATGCCTGAGAAGCATCTGCCTTGGTTCTCCACGTCCGCATCAGCACCATGAGTCCCACAAACATGAGCGCCGGAGGAACCAGCAGAACCAGAATGCCATTGCGCAACGCATGAATCGTCTGCGTTCCTCCAGCCGCTGCTGTCGTGTAACAAGACGCGCAGCCCTGCGCGAAGCTGTTGTGCGCTGCCATCGTAAGGGTGACGAGCGTCCACAAAGCTCCGACGTGCTTCCGCTTCATTGATCTTGTCTTCCCGCGAAGTCTGACTGCATTACAAAATCCTGCTCGTCCGCGCCGTACTCGTACGGCCCGCAGCGAATGACAGGTAGTTCTCCACCAAAACTCATCAGGGGCGCGGGCGACCTGACTGACCATTCCAGAGAAGTCGCATTCCACGGATTTGCGCTCGCCTTCTTGCCCTTGAACATGCTCCAGAACAGATTGAACAGAAACAGAAGCTGAACCGCTCCCGTAGCGAGCGCTGCAATGGTAATGAAGCGATGCATTCCTACGGTGGACTGAAGAAAATCATCGGTCAGCATCGCGTAACGACGAGGACTGCCCTGCATTCCGAGCACGTGCATCGGCAAAAAGATGCAATACACTCCGATGAACGTGAGCCCGAAATGGAACGCGCCCAGACGTTCACTCATCAGACGTCCAAACATTTTGGGAAACCAGAAATAGGTGCCGGCAAAAATGGCAAAGATCGCCGAAACGCCCATCACCATGTGAAAGTGACCGACAACGAAATACGTTGCGTGCAGGTACGAATCGATCGCTGGATGCGCGAGTAAGATGCCGCTCAATCCTCCGGTGATGAAGGTTGAGATAAATCCCAGGCAGAACATCATGGCCGTGGTGAACTGAAGCCTTCCTCCCCAGATCGTTCCAAGCCAAAGCAGTGTGACGATGGTCGAAGGCAGTGAAATCACAATGGTCGGAATCGAAAACAGGAATCCCGAAAAAGGATTCATGCCGCTGACGAACATGTGATGTCCCCAGACGATAAAGCTGAGAAATCCGATCGCCAGCATACAGCCGAGTATGACTTTGTATCCCAAAATGGGCTTGCGGGCAAAGCACGCGATCAGGTGCGAGACGATTCCGAATCCCGGCAGGATTGCAATATAGACCTCAGGGTGGCCAAAGAACCAGAACAGATGCTGCCAGAGTAACGGCGAACCTCCTGCGTGCGGCTCGATCTTGCCGCTTACGAGCAAATTTGCAGGCACAAAGAAACTTGTTCCGGCATTGCGGTCGAGCAGCAGCAGAATCGCGGCGGCAAGCAGCACCCCAAAACTCAGCAATATGAGAATCGCAGTAACGAACCATGCCCAGCAAGTAAGTGGCACGCGCGTGAGCGTCATCCCTTCGCAGCGCATGTCCATAAAGGTGACGATAAAGTTCAGCGCGCTCATCATTGCGCCAATACAGAAGATCCCGATGGAAATGATCCACAGGTTCTGACCGGTACCCAGACCCGGTCCCGCGTCAACACCAACTGCACTGAGTGGCGGATAGGCCGTCCATCCGGAGATCGGAGGGCCATCGCTTACAAACAGGGTCGAAAGCAGAATGGCAAGAGCGAGCAGCGTGGCCCAGAACGACAGCATGTTCAAAACGGGAAATGCAGTCTCTTCGGCTCCGATTTGCAGTGGAAGGAAATAGCTGCCAAAGGCATTCTGCGGCGCTGTCGTAAGGACGAAGAAGATCATGATCGTCCCATGTAGCGTGAGTAACGACAGGTAGTACTCGGGAGTCAGGACTCCACCCGGTGCATGGCCGCCAAATATGTTCTTGAAACCCCATATGCTGCCAGCGCCCCAGGCAACGTGAACGCGCATGATCCAGGACAGCGCCATGCCCACCACGACCGCGAATAACGACAGAAAAAAGTATTGGAGCCCGACAACCTTGTGGTTGGTACTAAAGACGTAGGTGCGAAGAGATCCTCGCCTCAAATCATTCTCTGCTCTGCTGGAACTCATCTGCTGTGCGCTCGCATCCAGTTCTCGAATTCGGTTTCTGGAACGACTCGTACATAGGCGCGCATGCGGTAATGCCCTAAACCGCAGAGTTGCGTGCATACGGCTTCATATTTCCCAGCTTTGTTAGGCGTGAAATGGACAGGGATTCTCATTCCGGGAACCATATCCTGCTGCACGCGCAGCTCACGCACGTAAAAGCTATGGATAACGTCTTGCGCGGTCAGGAAGAGATCGACAGGCCGATTCTCAGGCAATACCAATTCGGCACTCACAACATCATCTTTCGACGCTGCGTCATTTGCACGATCAAGCCCAAAGTAATTCCCGACGCTTGGATCGATTTTGTCGGTGTGCACGGGACCGAATTTGCCGTCTGCCCCCGGATATCGAAAGTAGTACGCGAACTGCTGTCCCATCGCTTCCACCTGGAGCGAATTCGATGCGGCGCCGTCGTACATGCTGGCCCACGCACGCCTCCCCAACGTAGCTGCGCTGAAAAGCTCAATACCAATGAACACCGCTGCGATGACGATCGCGATCCGGACTCCTGCCGGAAACACCTTCGTTTTCCGCTCGGGAAGCGCGCGGAACTTCCACACGAATGCCGCGAGCACGAACTGCGCGATCAGGAAGATCACACCCGTATCAATCAGAGTCCAGTGCAGTTGCGAATCCAGTATTGGAGCATGCAAAGCGGCGGGCGATGGCAGCCAGTGGCGAGAGAGGAAGAGCGCCATCGAAGCGACTGCAATGACGGCGAGGCCCGCCGAAAACAATTTGCCCATGGAAGAATGCACGCATAAGCCTATGACCTGCAACCGATCCGCGCAACTGCTGTTCTCAAGTAGATGCGGAGGTGCAGGGGATCGAGAGAACCTATCGGAAGTTGAATTCAGTCGTGCAGTGTAGATGGTTGCGCCGGCATCGCGCGTTGGCGTGACAGGCAGAACCAGACCTTTACGTCATGATTGCGGAACTCGGCGGAGCGCAACTCGACGATTTCCAGGGCAGGCTCAATGGCGGCAGCGATGTCGCGTGCCGAACGGCGTGGCGGGCCGACATCGCGCGGCGGCCCTTCTGTGCTGCCGATGAGGCTCAGCCACAGCCACAATCCGCCGGGCGCCAGCGCAGCCGCAACGCAGGTGGCGAAGCGGGCACGCTCGCCGGGTTCATCGAAGACATGAAAACAACCGCGGTCAAAGACAAAGTGGAATGGGCCATCGGGCACCGGCGCGGCGAGAAAGTCGAATGCGGCGAAGCGACAGCGCAGATCGCGCTTCCCGATTTTGGCCCGCGCTTTTTCCATCGCCAGCGGAGAGACATCGACTCCGAGTACGTCGAAGCCGCGCTCGGCCAGCCAAATTGCATTTGTCCCTGTACCCGCGCCGATCTCAAGCGTCCGCCCCGACGCGACGCCACCCGAGCTGACGAACTCCACCAGCAGGGGCTCCGGCTCGCCGGTATCCCAGGGCAATTCGCCCGAAGCGTAGCTTTCATTCCATGCTCGATGAGCCATGACTTCGAGTGTAGCGCCGGATGGACTTGAGGCAAAGCTTTGATGCGCTGATAGCAGCGCGCCATCTGAGATCCCGGCGTGCCGATCTGTACGACAAAGTAATACTGCATGCCATAATACGTTTATGAGTGTTTCCCGTTCCCGCCGCTCACGAGTCTTTACCGTAAGCTTTCCCGAAGAGCTGGCGCGCCAAGTCGATGAGGTGGCAGATCGCGAAAGCCGCAACGTCAGCGAACTGTTCCGTGAAGCATTCCGTGTCTATCGCTTGGAGAGCTTACACACGCGTCTGCAGCGCGCTCGCGCCGCCGCCCGCTTGCGCAAGCCAAAGCAGGAGTTTCAGCCCGCAGATGTCGAGCGCATGGTAGATGAGATTCGAGCCTCGCGGAAAAAGAAAAAGAAATGACCGTTGTCCTGGATTCAGGAGTTTGGATTTCAGGGCTTCATTTCGGCGGTACCCCGCTTCTCGCGATCGACCAGGCTTTCCTATTGGATCAAGTTGCCATTTGCCAGGAGATTGTGGATGAGGTATCCACCATCCTGGTCACTAAATTCGGCTGGAGACAGGCCGATGTTAGTTCTATCCTCGAGAGCTATTTAAGTGATGCCACGTTTGCGAAGCTGCGAGGTGACCTCGTTGGTATATGCCGGGATCCCAAAGACGACATGCTTTTCGAGTGTGCAGTGCGTGCCAAGGCCGAACTCATCGTGTCCGGAGATAAGGATGTCCTCGTAGTCGGAGAGTACAAAAGTATCCGGGTTGTCACGGCGCGTGCGTACCTCTCCGCGTGACGCAACACTGGACGATGTTTCCCTTAGGCGCATCGACAATAGCGCTCTCGTTCCCCAGATGGAGCCATCCGCCGAGGCTGTGATGAGTTTATATGCGACATCTCAGAATCGTGGCGGGGCGGCTTGCTTTTCCTTCTAACCTGTTCCCCGATTTTTGTATGTAACCTGTTCTCTACAATCACCTCGTGATCGACTACCACCATCCGCCGCTGTGGTACTGCATCGTCTTCGCCTTTTACCTTGCGGGACTCATTTCACTCGTTCGGAGTGGCGTTCGACCCAAGCGGGAACTCTCGCCGGCAAGCTACGCGATCCGAGTCTATGGCGCGGGATTCTTGCTGCTGGTAGCGCTGGCGGGAATTGTGACTCAGATTTGGCTCGCCCTGCGGAGTCGATGAAAATTTCCTGCCCCCATGTTTGTCGGATGATGGCGGCACTGCATCGTTTTCCCAATCGCTTTGCACTGGCGCCAAAGATGTTCACGCCGGCAAGCGCAGTCGCGCGCGTAGGCCGCCGAGCGAGGAGTCTTCCAGGGAGATGGTGCCTTCATAAAGTTCGGCGAGGTCGCGGACGATTGCCAGACCGAGGCCGGAGCCGGGGGCGGCTTCGTCGGCTCTTACTCCGCGCTGGAGGACTGCTTCGCGCATGGAGAGTGGCAGGCCGCGTCCGTCGTCATCTACGGTGAGAATGACCGCGTCATTCTCTTGCGTCGACTGAATCTTGACAGTTGACTTTGCCCACTTGCAGGCGTTGTCGAGAAGATTGCCCAGCATCTCCTCCAGATCTTCGCGGCGGCCGCGAACGAAGTGCTCCGGCGAGACATCTACTTCAATGGTGAGACCGCCGCTCGGGTAGATTCTCTGCAATGTTCGTGTGAGCCCTTCCACTGCGGGCAGCACCGCACACCGCGCCCCGGGCAGATCGCCTGAGGTGGCGGCGCGAGCGTGGGCCAGATGATATTCCACCTGGCGTCGCATGCGTTCCACCTGCAGGCTGATTCTCGCGGCGGCCTCGGGCTGGCCGGCGGCTTCAACTTCTTCGGCTTCGTGCGTAAGCACTGCCAATGGCGTTTTGAGTCCGTGCGCGAGGTCTCCGGCTTTCGCCAGCGCGCGGCGGACGATGCGCTCGCGGTGCTCGAGCAACGAATTCAGATCGTTCACCACCGGCTGCACTTCGGTGGGATAGCTTCCTTCGACGCGACGTGCGGAGCCGTCGCGCACGCTCAACAACTGTTTGCGCAGTTCGCTAAAAGACGAGAGCCCTGCGTGTACGAGCAAGGCTCCCGCCAGCATGCAGAGAGACGCGAAGATCAGCGTGGTTACCGGATCGACAGGAAGGATGACCACGCGGCCAAGCCCATGCAGTTGATGGTGGACGGTAAGAAAGATTAAGTGTCCGACCGGAATAAGGCCAAGCGTCCAGAGAAAAGCGCCCAGGAGAATGCGCCAACGAAAAGAGTGCAGCGGCCAGTTCATGAATTGGCTTTCAATGCGGTGGCTTTCATGCGGTACGTTTCATCCTGTAACTTTCATCCGCTGGTTTTCGTGATGCGATAGCTTTCACTCGATGGCTTTCATTCTGTGGCTTTCATTCGCTAGCTTTCATCCTGTACCCCAGACCGCGAACGGTTTCAATCGCAGCAGGTCCAAGTTTGCGCCGCAAGCGGGCGATGAAGACTTCCACCGTGTTCGAATCGCGATCGAAGCTCTGCGCGTAGATATGCTCGGTCAGCTCGCTCTGAGAGACGATGCGTTCGCTGTGGTGCATAAGATACGACAGCACGCGAAATTCATGGCTGGTAAGTTTCACCTCGGCGCCGTCGAGTGTCACGCTGCCTGCGCGCGTATCGAGCACGATGGGACCGCAGCGGAGTTCGGAGCTGATGTGTCCACTGGAGCGCCGGATGAGCGCGCGCAATCGCGCCAGCAATTCTTCCATGCGGAACGGCTTGGACAGGTAATCGTCGGCTCCGCTATCGATGCCGACAACTTTTTCATGCCAGCTTCCGCGCGCGGTGAGTACCAAAACGGGCATCGCGCGCCCGGCTTCGCGCCAGCGGCGCAGCAAAGTCAATCCATCTACTTTGGGAAGACCTAGATCGAGGACAACGGCGTCGAAACTTTCGTCGTGTCCGAGCAGGTCGGCGCGTTCGCCGTCGGCAGCATGATCCACGGCATAGCCGGCGCGGCGCAGCGCG
>CAYNPS010000080.1:8144-16044 GCA_964399125.1 uncultured Terriglobales bacterium | reverse complement strand
ATGTGGCGGGCGAGATCGTCTCCACGTTCGGCAAAATCACGACGCGATATCGATTGGAGCCAAGGACCAAAGCATCGCGATCGATCCGTCCGTGGCGTTGCAGTGCATCCTCATCGAAGAAATCAAAGTCATGACCGCTGGCCAGAGTGCCTTGAACTACGTCCGTTCCGATCCGGGACTGTAGGCTCTCGAAGAGATTCACATGACCGGGACGAAAGCTTGCATATGCGTCATCGTTCGGGAGATAGACGGCTACGTCGTTCACCGGTTCACCCTGGCGCAGTAGAAAACTCATCCTCTGCAGGTATGCCGTCACATCAGGCATTACGATCCACCAGGGATTCTTCTCGTCGAAAACCGCGGCGGCGTAGAAGCGCCACCCCGGATACTCGACGCTCTCTGGCGTGTACGGCCATCCGTGTCCAACGAGCTGATTGATTCCTTCGAGAAAATGTCGATCGGCCTCCGCCTTCATATCCAGGGGCGTTGCGCGGAATACGGGTGAGTGCAGCCACGTCCACGTCTCAGACGACGTAACCGGCACGCCATAGATGTGGCTCGCCGAAGAAGCCCAGCGCGTGGCAGAAAGCGACTTCCACTGCGCTCCCTCGCCTTCAGGCAGATCCGCGAGCGAGCTGCTCGAGAGCTCTGCAGGAGGCATACCGTATCCCTGCATGCGAAACTTCGTGTGATTTCTCTGTGCCCACTCGTGAACCGTGAAGGCAAATCGTTCGTTAAAGAGCTCGGTGAGAGTCTTACCCCAATCGCGTCGCACTGCCCGGCTCTTCGCCTCAGAACCATCGATGAGTTCTGGAAGATGCGGAAGCAGGTCGTAGCCTCTCCGCTTTTGGAACGCCTGCAGAAAATCGGGACTCCAATCGGAGCCGTAAACCTCCAGGCTGTCGCAGAAAACGGAGTACGGACGATCAGAAGGAAAAGCCTCCATCAGCCGATCACCCACACGCTGCAGATAATGTTCAACGGCGGTTCGGTCGTAGTGATCAACTACGAAGCCCTCCGCTCCGACTGCGGCTCGCTTTACCTGCATGCCAGTGCGGCTGGAAACAAAAAAAAGGACGGCTCGTTCGCCTACTCCATCCGGCAGGAATACCGATCCGTCATGAATTTCAGTGAGCCGCCGATACTGCCGAGCTGCGCCGTTTGCATCTGACGCAACGATGAACGCGGCGAGCAATTCCTCTCCGCTCACGAGATTCGGAATGGGAATGCTCTTTGTTCCCGGATTGGCTTTGACATGGATAATGCGCAGTGAACTGGCAGCTTCCGTAATTGGAACCTGCGGACCTCCATATGGCCATCCGCTGCCTAAAGTGAGGTCCATTCGCAGACCCAGCTCCTTGGCCTTTTCCGATGTAAAGCGCAAAGCATCGAGAAAGTCCTCAGACAAGTACGGCAGATTCCTGAAACCATGCCGCGGATCATCGAGCGCCAGCGGAAACACCGGCTGAACTTCAAACCCGCCGATTCCGCCTTCTTTCATGCGCTGCATTTCCCTCTCGAGTTCCTGCTTGTCCACTCGTGGCCCGAACCACCACCAGCGCATCATGATGCGAGCGTCATCTGGAGGATTGTGAAATTCACGTTCCAGCTCCGGAAGGCTAGGATTAGAAGATGAACCGGAACCCGGCTGGGCCCACATGAGAGGAATGAGTGCAGAAAGCAAACAAAGAATGAGTGCTGACTGACAACGAAGGTATCGATGCACCTGTTGAATCGTCCTCCAAACGAGATGCGCAAGAACGCGTGCCAATTCTGAAGCTCTTCAGAATACGCTGGGGGACTCGTTGCGCTTGCTCCCGTTTCGGGCTGCAGAATTTCTCAGCACGCAATGCTGCTTAATTCGCGGTGTCATTCCGCATTCACAGTACCGTCTTTCAGACTGCAATCCCTCCTTCACAGTGTCATTCCTCGCGCCGCCGCGAGAAAGTGTCGGTTTTGAAGGCTTGGTTTGCGGCGCGGGGAATCTGCTGTTTTGAAACAAGAAGAAACAGCAGATCCCCCGGAGCGCACGCCGGAACATGCAAGATCAATCGTTCATCGCGGCGCTCCGAGGGATGACAGTCCAAATGGGCCGAGGCTTTCCGATTGTCCACAACCAAAAAAGGTTCAGATACGTGTGGTACGTCAAAAAAATGCCCGTAGGCGCGAAGCCTACGGGTGGAGAGAACATTTGATTAGAGAGGGCGAAACTCCAAGCGCCGGCAAGAACCCAGCTTGCCGAGCCTGGGAGGAGAACGCGTGAGAGCCACCCCTGACCCTCCAGCAATCTCTTCGTCTAATAGACGAATCTGGCACTGCAAAAGTTAGCAATCCAGGGAATAAGGGCAAAGATTTAACAAGTCTTTACAGAATCTTTTTTTCCAATGCTTTCGTCAGACGAAAACGTCCAGCCAAACCGGCTGGACGTTGTGTTGTTTGCAGTAGTACTTACACCGCGATACGCTCATGCTCTGCTGGGCGCTCTTCAATCTGACGAGGCGCCCGCCCTGCTCCCCAACGCTCCTGAAGGGTCTTCAGCGTCACGTACAAAATCGGGATGAACAGCAGGTTGAGCGTAGTTGCTGCAAGCATTCCACCGAATGCGGTTGTGCCGACTGACTGACGCCCGTTCTTCCCTGCTCCACTCGCCAGAACCAGCGGCAAGACGCCGAGCATGAATGCGAACGACGTCATCAGAATTGGCCGCAAACGGATGCGAGCGGCCTCGAGGGCTGCTTCGGTGATCGAGAGTCCGCGTTCGCGCAACTGCTCGGCGAATTCCACGATCAGAATGGCATTCTTGCTCGACAAACCGATGAGCATCACCAGTCCGACCTGGCAGTAAATGTCGTTGATCAGGCCGCGGAGCGACTGTGCCAAAACGGCACCGAGGATCGCCATCGGCACCGCGAGGATCACGATGAATGGCAGCGACCAACTCTCATACTGCGCTGCCAGCGTCAGATAAACGACCAGCAAGCCGAGAGCGAACAGCATCACAACCTGACTGCCGGACTCGATCTCTTCGAGCGACAATCCTGTCCACGCGTAGGTATAACCATGCGGCAGGATCTTCGCTGACAGCTCCTGCATCTTCTGAATCGCCTGGCCGGAGCTTTGTCCTCGCGCTGCAGATCCATCAAGTTCCACGGAACGGAACAAGTTGTAGTGGCTGATGACAGGTGGCGTAGTCGTCTGAGAGATCGTGACGAGGTCTTCGAGCGGAACCATGCCACCACGATCGGAGCGCACGTAGAACTGCTTCATGGCTTGCGGCGACATGCGCGCTTGCTGGTCGGCTTGTATGTAAACGCGGTAGGCACGGTTATTGAAATCAAAATCGTTCACGTACGCCGACGCCATGTACACCTGCAGCGTGTTCGTGATCTGCGAGAGCGACACGCCGAGGCTCTTAGCCTTCTCGCGATCGATGCTGACCAGGAACTGTGGATCAGTTGCGCTGTAGCTGGTGAAGAGGCCGGTGAGCCCGCTGTTCGGCTGGTTGCCTGCGCCGATCAGGCTGTACGCCACCTTGCCCAAATCCTCAGGAGTGTGGCCGCCTTGGTCCTGCAGAATGTACTCGAAGCCGCCAAAATTGCCCAAGCCGTTTACCGATGGCGGAGCAAACGGCACTACAATCGCGCCGGAAATTCCAAACAGCGGTCCGCGCAATCGCGCTATGATCGCGTCCGCCGAATGCTCATCGCCTTTGCGTTTTGACAATGGCGCAAATGTCCCGAACACCATTCCGCGATTGGGAGCGGCGCCGGCGAAGCTGAATCCCGAGACAGCGAAGGTGCCTATGATGTCCTTCTCTCGACTCATCGCCTGCTCCACTTGCTTGGCGATGTTCTCGGTGTATTCGATCGATGCACCGGGCGGGCACTGAATGAGAATCATGAAATATCCCTGATCCTCCTGTGGAACAAAGCCCCGCGGGACACGCTGATAGAACCAATACGTGAACGCCAGGCCGGCAAGAAACACCAGCACGACCACCCATCTGAGCGGAACAAGATGCTTTAGCGTGTCGCGATAGCCGTGCGTAAGCTTGTGCACGCCACGATTGAATACGCCAAAGACACCCCGATTTGACTCGCCCGTGTGATGGCCGAGCATGAGCGCTGAGAGGGCAGGTGTGAGCGTGAGCGCATTGAAAGCCGAAATCGCAACCGAGAAGGCGATCGTCAACGCGAACTGCCGGAACATAATGCCGGTAGTCCCAGGAAAGAACGCGACGGGTACGAACACTGAAACCAGCACGAGCGAGGTCGCTACCACCGCTCCGGCAACTTCGCTCATCGCCACTGAAGCGGCATTATGTGGCTCGCTTATGCCCTCAGAGATATGCCGCTGCACGTTCTCGATGACCACAATCGCGTCATCCACGACCAGTCCGGTCGCGAGCGTGATGCCGAACAGTGTGAGTGTGTTGATTGAGAAGCCCAGCGCTTTGACAAAGATGAAGGTGCCGACCAGCGAGACTGGAATCGTGACCGCCGGAATAACAGTAGATCTCCAATCCTGTAGGAACAGGAAGATAACGAAGATCACCAGCACAATGGCTTCAACCAGCGTAGTAATTACGTCCTTGATGGAATCAGCGACTACGTCCGTGGTGTCGAAAGCGACGTTGTACTTCAATCCCGGCGGAAAGTTCTTCGATAACCGTTCCAATTCGGCAATGGCCGCCCGATCAACTTCGATTGCATTTGCATTCGATAGCTGAGTTACGCCAACGCCGATAGCCGGATAGCCATTGAAGCGCAGTCCGGAATCGTAGTTTTCCGCTCCAAGCTCAGCATGACCTACGTCCTTCAAGCGAACAATCGTTCCGTCTGGCGCGGTTTTCAAAATGATGTTGTCAAACTCAGCTGGATCGGTGAGGCGTCCGACAGCGCGCACGCTGATTTCGTACTGCTGATTGGGCGGCGCAGGCGCTTGTCCCACAGCGCCGGCAGCGACCTGAACGTTCTGCTCGTTGAGCGCGCTCACGACATCGCTGGCCGTGAGCTGACGGGTCGCCATGCGCACTGGATCGAGCCAGAGCCGCATCGCATACTTGCGTTCGCCGAAGATAAAGACGTCGCCGACACCGCGGATGCGTTTCAGCGCGTCGCGAACGTAAATGTCGATGTAGTTGCTGATGAAAAGACTGTCGTAGCGATTCCCTTCCGCGTAGAAGCCGGCGCCGAAGACAAAATTATTCGTCGCCTTCACGACGCTCACGCCCGTAGTCTTGACCTCGTTAGGCATGCGCCCTAGCGCCTGATTCACGCGGTTCTGCACATCGACAGCGGCGAGATCAACGTCGCGATTCAGATCGAAGACCACGCTGATGCTGCTACTGCCATCGTTTCCGCTGGTCGAGGTCATGTACTTCATGCCCTCGACGCCGTTGATCTGCTGCTCCAGCGGAGTGGTAACGGAGGTCTCGACCACCTGCGCGCTCGCGCCGTTGTAGAAGGCACCGACCTGCACAGTCGGAGGTGCCAGATTGGGAAACTGTGCAACAGGAAGCGTCGGGATCGAGACTGCTCCACCAAGGATGATCAGCAGAGCGCAGACCGTGGCGAAGATCGGTCGCTTGATGAAGAAATCGACAAACATATAGCCTTAACTTCCCTGTACCTGCGCGTTCACTGGCATGCCATCAGCAAGCATCTGCGTGTCAGAGACAATGACTTTATCGCCGGCCTTCAGCCCGTCGAGCACAACATAGTTATTGCCGTCGAGCTGACCGACTTTGATCTGCTTCTGATGAGCCACGCTCTTTCCGCCGATGTCTTCCGCCACATAAACGAAGAACTGGCCGCCGATACGAGATACCGCCAGCACCGGCACCTCAACTCCCGGATGCGTTCCCCAGATCACGCGTGCGTGTACGAACTGCGCCGTCCGCAACAGTCCATTGTCGTTCGGCACAGTAGCTTTTACCAGCACGGTTTGCGTCGCGCTGTCCACCTGAGGAGAGATGAACGTGACCTTGCCTTTGGCAATCGTAGTACCCTGATCGCCGAGGATCTCAACCTCCTTTCCCATTTTGAGATCAGGTGCCCGCTCAACGGGCACCTGGACGTAAGCTTCCAAGCTTCCCGGCTTGTCCACTGTAGTGAGCAGCGTAGTCGTAGTCACACGATCGCCGACGTGAACGGGAATGTCTCCAACAATTCCAGCCATCGGCGCGACGACTTTGTAGTAGTGGAGCTGCGTCTCCTGCTCATTCACCGAAGCCTTCAATGCCGAGAGCTGCGCTTTGGCAGCGTCGAGATTCGCGCGCGCTTGATCGAGTTCGGCCTTACTGATGACTCCGGCCGCGGCAAGTTCCGCCGAGCGATCATACTGCTGCTGCGCCCATTTCAGGTTCGCCTCCTGCGCCGCTGTACTGGCCTCCTGATTGCGAACGGTCGCCTCCTGCTTCAGCGGATCGATCTGCATCAGCGGTGCGCCTGCATTCACGTGCTCGCCCGAGTGAACGAAAATGTTGGTGATCGAGCCCTCAACCTGCGGACTAATGCTGGCTGACTGTCGGGATTTCAGAGTGGCCACGTACTCCGAGGAATCCGTGACCGGCTGCGGATTGACGACATCCACTTTCACCCGCATCGCCGGCGGAGGTCCTTGCGGGCCTTTCGGCTGTGAGCTGCAGGCGCACAGTGCAGCCGCTGCACCAACGATGACAGCCAGCCGGACCACAGATTCAGACCTGCCCAAATGGAAATTTTTTTTGGAGAACATTGAGCTCATAGCGCGATCAAGACCAAACCTTTTGAACAGACGCATCACCCTGGGCGGTGTCATCGGTTCAGCAATGTTTTTCTTCCCATAAAGAGCGTTTGGAGCCTGCGTACGGCTCGGCGAGGGAGCATCACGGAATCGGCTCTAAATGGGAACACATAATGCTAACTGCGTGATGAAACCCTGTCGAGCACTTGTTTTCGAGCCTCGGAATGGGCTATTTCCACAATTTTCTTTTCGGGACTGTCGATCTCAGCCGCTTCGCCCGTTGATATGGTGAGCGGGCGAGAGGGTAATCCAGAAGCAGCCCGCCCGGAGAAGCTCCCATGACAATCAAAGGGATCCTCGCACTGTTTCATCTCCTGCTGCTGGTATCCGCGGCGATCCACGCCAAACCGCCTGCGAATAACGAAGAATTGCGGGCGACCGCTGCCTTTGCCCGGCTCAAAAGCTTGGCCGGCGATTGGGAGTCAGTGGGACCAAACGGAGAACATTCCCGGTTGAACTACCAGTTGATTTCGGCCGGAACAGCCGTCATGGAACGCTTCACCAGCGACGCACTCCCGCACAACAGTGGCTCGATGATCACGGTCTATTACATCGACAAAGGCCAACTGGTCCTCACGCATTACTGCATCGCCGGCAATCAGCCGCATCTGCGCGCTACACTCTACGATCCGCAAAGCGGCGAGTTGGACTTCGATTTTGTCAACGGCGGCAACATCGTCAGCGGAGAAGAAGGACACATGCACAGCGCTCGTATTCACTTCATGGATGAAGATCACATCAGCAGCGAATGGCAATTCATGCAGGCGGGTTCTCCAAAGTTCACGGAACTCTCGCAGTTCACGCGCGTAAAGTGAAGGCACAGATATTCGGATTACGAGGTGATATCCCACATGCCGCAATATTTACTCCTGCTCCATGACGATCCCACCGGCTGGGCCAAGCTCAGCACCGACGAGCGCAAATGGTGGATGGAGAAGTACGGTTCCTTCCGAGAGGGCCTCAAGGCAAAGAAAGCCTGGATCGGCGGACAGAAGCTGGCTGATGAACCCGGCCGAATCCTGCGAGGCATTGGCGACGACATCAAAGTCACCGACGGCCCCTACAGCGAAACCAAGGAGTGGCTCGGCGGCTACTTCTTAGTCGAAGCTCCGAA
>CAYNPS010000080.1:4142-8044 GCA_964399125.1 uncultured Terriglobales bacterium | reverse complement strand
CCTACAGCGAAACCAAGGAGTGGCTCGGCGGCTACTTCTTAGTCGAAGCTCCGAATTACAAAGCTGCGGTCGAACTAGCCCGTGACTGCCCTACCCTGCTGCACGGCGGCACGATTGAAGTTCGCGAGATCGATGAGAGAACTCCTCGGCCCCAGTAGACATCGCATATGGCCATATAAGCCGCGGAAAATGCAGGCGCGGGAATGCTAGACCGCTGAAAAGCAGCGGTTTGCGATGCGCGCGTTGCTCATCTGTCCCGCAGAACGGTCTGAAGCACCTCTTCGTGACTGCAATCGCCTGATCGGAAGGAGCATTCCCAATTCGGTACTGAGCGGCTGCGAATTTTCCTCTTGACAATGCACGCGATCCGTCATAGCACAGGAATATGGGCCTTTCCCGGTTCAGGAATACGAAATGGTGCATCTACAGACTCCGACAGAAATTCGGCGTTAATGCCGAAAACGTCTGGCGTCAACGCCGTGGAAATTTAGGGGTTAACGCCGTGGAAAAAGACGCGTTAACGCCGTGGAAATTTACGCGTTAACGCCGGGGCTCAATTCAGGAATTTAGGTATGAAATCCAAGCTTCAAAGCCGAGTAAGGCATACGTTTTGTTTGACTTACGCAGGCTCGTTCCCAGCAAAATTGGCCAGACTGCATGGGAGAGCCACCACAAACGACGAAACCCGCATGCGGTCGCGGTCGGATCTCCGCTAGCTCGACAACAAGATATTTGCCGCAAGAACCAGCAACTCTGGTGTCTATCCCATAGAGCTTCGTAACCTTTCACCCGGTTGGGCGGATTAGCTCTATTGGAGGACGTGCGTGTATGCGTAGTCGAATCTGTTTCATTTTGGTTCTAGGAACTTTGAACGGGAGTGCGGCGGCTCAGCGAGTGATCGCCACGGCAACTCCGAGCGTGAGTGATCGCTTGCCGGTTCGTCATGTTGCGCTGTACAAGAATGGCGTCGGATATTTTGAGCATGATGGGCGCGTGCACGGCAATCAGACCGTCACGATCGCATTCACAACCGCGCAACTGAACGATGTTCTGAAATCGCTCACCGCCATCGATCTAAACGGCGGACGCATTGCCGATGTCAGCTACAACTCAACTGCTCCGCTAGATCAGCGGCTCAGCACACTGCAGCTTCCCATCGGCGAGAAGACTACGACGGCCGAATTTCTCGACGCGCTCCGCGGCGCACGAGTCGAAGTGCACAGCGGATCGGAGAGCGCTGTCGGTCGGTTGCTCAGCGTGGAAACCATCAACAGCTCGGAGAAAGATGACGACGAGAAGGCTTCCCAAACAAGAACTCACACTGAACTGTCCGTTATCACCGACTCCGGCGATCTGCGAACGTTTCGACTGAATCCAGCCACAAGCGTGCATTTGCTCGAGCATGATTTGAACGAAGAGGTCAGCCGATATCTCTCGCTCCTTGCTTCCAGCCGCGCAGCGGATGTGCGCAAAATGACCATCGCCACCGAAGGCAACGGCGACCGCGAGCTTTCCGTGAGTTACATCAGCGAAGTTCCAGTGTGGAAGAGTACCTACAGAATCGTTCTTCCGTCTGAGAGCAAAGAGAAAGCCCTTCTCCAAGGTTGGGCGGTGGTGGATAACACCGTCGGCGAAGACTGGGACAACATCGAGCTTTCGCTCATCGCCGGTGCCCCCCAGAGTTTCGTACAGGAAATCTCGCAACCCTACTACGCGCGCCGCCCTGTTGTTGCGCTTCCCGAATTGGCAATGCTTACTCCGCAAACGCACGAGGAGACACTGCAAGCTATAAGGCAGGTTCCAGCTCCTCCTCCTCCTCCTGCCATCGGCGGCGTGCTCGGAGGAATCGCCAATTCCGATAGCTTCCACGGTGAAGCGGATAAAAAGAGCAGAGTTTCCATTGGACCGGGGGTTGGAGCAGGTTACGGCGGCGGTGTCTTCGTTCGGAATGACAGTCCGAACCTTGCGACTAATCCAAACGAGGCTAGGAGTTTTGGCGATCTCCTGCAAGCGCAGCAAACAACTGCCGACGCCCATGATCTTGGCGACATCTTCGAGTACAAGATCAAACAGCCGATCACAATTCACAAGAATCAATCCGCGCTTGTCCCAATCCTTCAGGCGCGCATTGAAGCCGAGAAGGTCACCCTCTGGAATCCACATGAACCACGTGCCCTGCGCGCGCTCTGGCTGAACAACACCAGCGGCCTCACGCTTGATGGAGGCAGCTTCAGTATTCAGGAAGCGCAGACTTTCGCCGGCGAGGGCTTGATGGATGCGATTCGTCCGGGTGAGAAGCGACTGATCTCCTACGCAGCAGATCCAGCCGTGCAGATCAAATCCGACGTCAAAGGTGAAGGACAGCGAGCAACCCTGGTTCGCATTCATCGCGGCGTGCTCTTCCACGAATCGCAGGAACGCGAGCACCACACATATATCGTCCGTAACCAGGATTCGAACAAACGTGAAGTAGTCATCGAGCATCCGCAGCGCAGTGGCTGGGAACTTGCCGGCGGCGCTAAGCCCGTCGAAACCTCCGCCTCCGCGTATCGATTCCGCGTGAACGTCGATCCTTCGCAATCAGCTTCGCTGGAATTTGATGAAGTGCACTCGTTCGGCACGAGCTTTGCACTGACGAACATCACTCCTGATCAGATTGCGATCTTCGTCCGCCAAGGGTGGGCCAATGACAAAATCCAGGATGCGCTTCGACCCATCGTGCAGCAGAAGAACGAGATCGCGCACTACGAACAGCAGATTGCGAACACCAAATCGAAGATCAGCTCCATCTTCGACGACCAGAAGCGGCTGCGCGAAAATCTGACTGCACTGAAAGGAGCAGAAACCCGATCGCTGGCCGAGCGATATACCGGAGAGCTGAATCGCGAAGAGGATGAACTCGCGGCGCTCCGCAAGGATTTGGCGCAATTGCAGACGCAGCATGATGCCGCAAATCAGAAGCTAAACGACATGATGGAGAAGTTGGAAGTGGAGGTGAAGATCTAGCGGTTATTTCGACCTGCTGCAGGCCGCTTTGAAGATACCTGCTTGGTTTGTGCACTGTCATCCCTCGGAGCGCCGCGATGAACTCTCAATCTCCCACATTTTGATTGCGCTCCGGGGGATCTGCTGTTTGTTGCTTTCGAGAAAACAGCAGGTTCCCCGCGCCGCACACCTAAGTCTCGCCAACCGGGGCTTTGTCGCGGCGGCGCGAGGAATGACAATGTCAAGAAGGCAGGTCCTACTAGAGCTGACCGCAGGCGTAATGAGACAGAGGAACGATCAGTTCTGTGCAGCGGCCTTTTCAGCCAACCGACGCAGAAGGATAAACTTCGGGTTCACGTGTCGCGCCACATCGGGTAGAAATTCAGTCATCAGATTCCAAGCCGCATCAGAGCCGATGCTGATGAAGATCCGTTGCGCGCTCGCGCCGGGAGTTCTTTTCCATTCCGGATGGAAGCTTCCTTCCAGCACCGACGAGGAAGCTGTGCCCAGGAATTCTGCGAAGTTGAACATCCGATTTCCCGAATCGGAACGAGTTATCACTACGTATGACAGTGCATGGCCGATGCGTGCTTTCAGCGGAGCATCCGGATCCTGGTGGTAGTGAGGATCCTGGTGGAAGATGCTGGAGATAAGAAACGTGGAGAAGAACTCACTTGTCGCTTGTCCGGCGATGGAAACTCCGAAGCGCTCCCCGAATCCGTCGGCGCCCCGCGGCAGCGGAGAGGCAGGGCCGGTGGCATTCCCAAATTCGGAATCCAGAGCAGTAATCATTACCGAAAATGGATCTGAGACATTCGCGACCGCGAGACGAAATTTTCCCGAGACCCCGAGCGGCGCATGTTGTTCCGGACCCTGGACGCGACTCCAATCCTGCGGCGCCATGCCGTGCTCGAACT
>CAYNPS010000080.1:0-4042 GCA_964399125.1 uncultured Terriglobales bacterium | reverse complement strand
TGTTCCGGACCCTGGACGCGACTCCAATCCTGCGGCGCCATGCCGTGCTCGAACTCTTCTTCGAGATGCGCAAGCTGGTCGCAATGATCGCTGGCAGCTACCGCCGAATTCGGAATCACTCCGAGATCGAAGTCTGCCTCTTCCGTGTCGAAGGGCGATGGCTCTGTCTCAAGCGCCAGCGGCTGATTGGGAATGGATGCGAATACCGATGTGAATGCCGACAACACGGCTGCGATCAACAATATCGATCTGCAGCGCGACAGATTCATTGCCGTTTTCCAACCCAGATAGCGGTTCGGAAGTTCCGCCGTATGGCACGTTTATGAGGCTCTTTATCTAAGGGGACAAGTGACCTTGGTCATGAGAGTGTCGTGGAAGTGCACAACAAGGGACGTAAGTCCCATGTCTCTCGCTAGATAACGTAAGACCCAGGAGTGCTTGGGAAAGAAAAGATTTTTATCAATCGGTAAACAGATGTAAGCCGCAGAGAATTGCCTGAAAAGAGCGAGCTCTCTAGGCCATCATTCGTTTCAGACTAGGCGAGACAATCAACTTCGCTTCCGTCGCTTGCTGTACCTGCTCAGGAGTGAGGTTCGGCGCGACTTCCTCCAAAACGAGGCCGGCTGCCGTCACCCGGATGTAAGCCATTTCAGTCACGATCGTGTCGACAACTTTCAATCCCGTTAAGGGAAGAGTGCAATGCTTCAAAATTTTCGGCACGCCTTCGCGCGTGGTGTGCTCCATGGCGACGACCACGCGACGGGCACTGGCAACAAGATCCATCGCACCGCCCATGCCTTTGACCATTTTTCCAGGAATCATCCAATTAGCGATGTTGCCTTCTTCATCGACTTCCATTGCGCCGAGGACGCTCAGATCGATGTGTCCGCCACGGATCATGGCAAATGAATCTGCGCTGGAAAAATATGCCGTTCCGGGAATTTCCGTGACAGTCTCTTTGCCGGCGTTGATCAGATCAGGGTCCTCATCGCCTTCGAATGGGTATGGTCCAATGCCGAGCATGCCGTTCTCGCTCTGCAGCACGACTTCCATACCCGGAGGAACATGGTTCGCAACCAGAGTAGGCATGCCGATGCCCAGGTTCACGTAGAAGCCGTCGCGCAGCTCGCGCGCAATGCGGCGCACGATGCGCTCGCGCTTCTCAACATCTTTGCTCTTGTCCGATTTGGGAATGGTGCTCATGCGTTCAGGTACTCAGTACAATCGAGCTAATGCGCAATTCACAAGGAACGACACTGCTGTTTCTTGCCATTGCTCTTATTCTCTTCTTCTTCTCACTCTCACTTCTTCCGGCTGTCGAACTCTACTGCAGATTCAGAAAACCGGCGCTTGTCTTGCTGATCCTGGAACTTGCGCTGACTGCATTGTGGTCGCGTTGGCGAACGAGGAGTGCAAGCGCCGCGCTCTCCGTCGCAACCTTCGTCTTCGCGCTCCTCGGAATTGTTTTCAACGCGGTGCTCCTCTTCAAAGTGGCTGGCAAATGCTAAGTCCTATCCGCGCGCAAGGAACCGCTGGCCTAGTCGGGTGGGCAGCCTCGTGTTTTTCACCAGCCCATCGGCTAAGGCCGACCGTTCTGTTATCCAGATTCGCGACTACGAAGTTTTCTTTCTCACAGTTCTCCGTTCGATGCGTTTCTCATAGCCCGTCCCTGGGAAGATGCGCTTCACGTAAATACTCGGCGTCATCACCTGATCAGGTTCGATTTCGCCAACTTCGACCAAATGCTCGACTTCGACAATCGTCACTTTCGCTGCTGTTGCCATCATGGGAGAAAAATTTCGCGCTGTTTTGCGGAAGACCAGATTTCCCCACTTGTCTCCCTTCCACGCTTTGATCAGCGCAAAGTCGGCTTTCAGCCACCGTTCCATCAGATAGACACGTCCATCGAACTCGCGCGTTTCTTTCTCTTCAGCTACAACGGTGCCCACGCCTGTAGGCGTGAAGAATGCAGGAATCCCTGCTCCGCCGGCACGGATTCGCTCTGCGAACGTGCCCTGCGGAACCAGTTCGAGGTCAATTTTTTTGGTGAGGACCAGATCTTCGAGAAATTTGTTCTCGCCGACGTATGTCCCGACATGTTTCTTGATTTGGCCCGCTTCAAGAAGGAGCCCAAGTCCCCAGTGATCTACGCCCACGTTATTACTAATCGTGGTGAGATTCTTCGTTCCCTTCCGCACCATTGCCGCAATCAGGTTCTCCGGAATCCCGCACAGCCCGAAGCCGCCGAACATCACAGTGGCTCCGTCCTGAATGTCGAAAATCGCCTCGTCAGCGTTAGCAAAGACCTTATTCATGCGACTGGGCAGAATATCAGAGATGTTTTGCGTTTCATCAGGCAGGCCTCTGCGATCTGAATTTGATTGTCTTTGCCGAAACCTGAAACCGGAAACTCGAAACTGCCTTATTCGGCCTTCTTAAATTTGGCCGCGCGCTCGAATTCAGTGCGCAGCTCTGGTGTGCGGAGGTTCTCGCGAATATGCGTGAGTCTCTGCTCAAGTTTCAAAATGGCATCTTCGATATTTCCCGCATTGGTCAAAGCGATATCGCGCCACATGGAATAAGGGCTGGCTGCAATGCGTGTCATTTCCCTGAGAGCGCGTCCGCCAACTTCCTGCATTTGCGATCGCGTCACGCGCGCCTTCTCTTCGAGCTCGGCCTCGTCTTGTAGGACGGCAGCAAAAGCAGTCGAGAGCATCTGAGGAAGATGACTGGTCCAGGCGACCAGGCGATCATGCTGCTCGGCAGATAGATGGATGATGCGAGTCCCTAAAGAGGCAATGACTTTGATGTATTCATGAGCGAGATCGCTGAGCTGATCGCTCTCGGGAGTAAATATCCAAGCGCCGCCGGAAAACAAGGAGCTGTCGGCGTTCTCCACACCTGAGTGCTCTTTGCCCGACATCGGATGTCCTCCGAGAAAACGAGAGCTGGCGCTCGATCCAAAAACCGATTCGGCTCGTTTGAGAACTTCGACCTTGGTGCTCCCGACATCCGTAAGAAGCACATTGCGCGGCAGCATTGGCCCGAGATTCTCGATGGAATCAATAATCCCGCCTACATTGGCAGCGAGAATAACCACGTCGCTTCCCACACAGGCGCGCGCGGGATTCTCAATGCCGCTATCGATCGCGCCGATCTCCTGCGCCTTCGTCAGGACTCGCTTCTTATCCGACCCGATCACGCGAATGCCGCGATGACGCAGCGCTAATGCGAGCGAACCGCCGATCAGGCCGGTACCGACGACTGTGACTTGCTTGATCATTCACTCAAACCATTTCACCACGGAGCCACGGAGGAAACGGAGAATTGGAAATCGTACATTATCGGCGGAACGGGTGCTCACCTGAAACACGCTTTTACTTCTGCGAGAGTCGGTAGATCTAAGGTCATGGATGCGTGGCTCAACGACGAACACCCCATCCCCTACGTGGAAGAACTGATCTGTTGTTGGCGAGGCATCGTTGCTGCTTTCTTCTCGCGTCCTATCACTCACCATGGCGAACATCCGGATTGGCACATCGGGGTGGCACTACAAACATTGGGCGGGCAAGTTCTATCCCGAGAAACTTGCCGGCTCGAAGATGCTCGCTTACTACTACGAGCGGTTCGATACGGTAGAGATCAACAACAGCTTCTACATGCTGCCCAAGATCGAGACACTCGCCGCCTGGAAGGACGCAACGCCTCCGAAGTTCGAATTCGCCATTAAGGGTAGTCGCTTTCTGACTCACAACAAGAAGCTCAAGGAACCGGAAAACGCGTTGAACAACTTCTTGCCCCGAGCCGAAGCTCTGGGAAAGAAGCTTGGGCCAGTCCTGTTCCAGCTTCCTCCCAAATGGGGAATCAATCTGGATCGCCTCTCAGAATTTCTGGATGCGCTGCCTAAATATCATCGTTATACTTTCGAATTCCGCGAAACGAGCTGGTTGACTGATTCTGTGTATGCGCTATTGCGCAAGCACAATGCAGCGTTCTGCATTTACGAACTGGCTGGATTTCACTCGCCAATCGAGATTACGGC
>CAYNPS010000079.1:6221-16771 GCA_964399125.1 uncultured Terriglobales bacterium | reverse complement strand
GCAATGACAGCCCTGCTCGATGCCTCGCGCGAGGTGAAGGACCGAGGCACGTTCAGCTTCATTGATCGAATTGTCGCAACAGCGGATCTGAACCACATCATGCAGATTTGACTGGGCGTCGTCCACACAGTCCATGTAGTCCACTTCGTCCATAGTGGACTAAGTGGACTCTGTGGACTTAGTAGACGACCATGGAAACAAAAAGCAGTTCTGCTTAATTCTGCTTCGCGGCCCTCTCCGCCAAACGCCGCAGGAAAAAGAACCGTGGGTTCACGTGCTTGGCGACATCGGGCAGGAACTCATTCATCAGATTCCAGGCCGCGTCCGAGCCGATGCTGACGAAGATACGGCTGGCGATCGCGCTCGGGCTCTCGTCGCGCTCGAAATGATAAGTGGTTTCCAGCAAAGCCGATGAACTCGTGCCGACAAACTCAGCATAGTTGAACATCGGCTTCCCAAAATCGGAACGCGTGACTACCACGCGAGAGAGCGCGTAGGCAATCCGCCTGCCCGTGCTTGAGCCTGGATCGCGATGGTAGTGCGGATCTTGATGTGCAAGAGAAGAGACGAGAAATGTCGAGAAGAATTCGTTGAGCCCATCGTCAGCCATCGACATCCCGAAGCGCTTTCCGAAGCCGTTCCAGCCCGTCCCGAATGCCGAACTAGAACTGCTAGTGGCATTCGAGATTTCCGAGTCGAGCGCAGTACCGCCGATGTTTACCGGATCTAAGAAATTCCTGAGCGCGAGATGAAACTTGCCCCTGGGAGTCAGCGGCGGGGCGTGCCACAGATCTTCGCTCTCGATTCGGCTCTGTAATTGCCCGGCTAGATGCGCAAGGTGCTCGCAATTTCCGCTGTTGGCGACGGCATAGGTTGGAATCGGTGGCTCGATTACCCCCGCAGGTGTTCCCGAAGTGGGATTAAAGGACTGAGCCGCGGCCTTTTCCGCAGCATCGCTCAACAGAAAGACTGTTGCGATGAAGACGATCTGGATAGTCCGGCGCCGCATGCATCTCCGCCGGAGAGTTTCTCCCTCGAGCTTCAGCGCGAAGTCGTTCTGGAGCACCGCTGCCATGGCTTTCTCTTATGCGCGAACTGCTGTTCTTTTACAAGATGACCGAAGACTCGAAGCAGGATGTACAGAGGCCAGACCTGCATCCGGCCTCTGTTCAAGCGAAACTAACGAGGGCTTTCATCTTTCACGACCGCCTTCGCGGTTTCCGCTGCGTGATCGTCAACGGCTTTCCCCGAGGAGTCAGTCGTTGTCGCTGAATCGGCCTTCGCGGTTTCGACAACCTGCGCCGGTTTCGCGGAATCGCTGGTCGCCGTTTCAACTGCCTGGTCCGATTTCTTAGACTCGATCTTCACTGAAGCCAGGATCCTTTCCAGCTTCATGAACACGTCCTTGTGTTCGGAAGTCGCGGAGGCATTCGCATCCTGCTGGGGCTCGCCGTTCACCAGCATGGCGAACTCATAGCAGGTGCCTTTGTCTGCCGAAGCTCCAGGCACAAAGCGATGATAGTAGCGGATTACGCCCTGATCAGTCTTCTTATCAAGCTCCAAGTACTCCACCCCATGGAAGCTCGTCTTGAGTCCTGGAGTGAATACTTCCTGCTGATTGCCAGATGCATCGGTCGAGGAATTGTCCGACCCGATTTGGGAATCGGCAGGGAATTGGCTGCACTGATCCGCCGTTAGCTGGTCATTGCGGTTCAGGAGGAAAAGATCTCCCATCTCATCCTTCTGATTGCTGGGCAATTCGACGGACGCGAGCGTCAACCCACCCGAACCGACGTAGCTCATCGGCAGACGATCCTGCGAGGTCGAATCCTTCTCAGCCTTCTCGCCCGCCTTCAGCACGGCCTTGCGGGGATAGAGGAATGAGATGCCGGAGTCGGCATCTTTGAAGGTACGAACCGAGGCTCTCTTGACCGGACCTTTCACCGAGTTTTTCTTTCCCATGTCGGGCTGGTTCACCGCGACTGGGATCGTGCTCGGCGCTGTCTCCGCGAGGTTCTGGTTGGAGACACTCTGCGGAACCGGCTGACTCTGGCTTGCACTTTGGCTGTTGCTCTTGCTCTTTCCGCACCCGGCAGTACCGAGGGCGAAGGCGGTAATCAGCAAAGCAGCGAATGGGGCAAGCACTGCTTTGCCGCTGGGAACGACGCGCGTCACCGCATTGGCCGCGCCGTTCATTAAAGTTGAAGGAATCAGGTTGAAGTGTTTCACGTTGTCACCTCCGCTGCTTGCGCAGTCGCCTATGGAGGTGCAAAGCCGCTTCCAGTACGCGGTGCATTGATTTCACGCGAGTTAGTGCGCAACGTGAGTAGAAGCGCGTTTCCGCCGGTACACGGCTGTGTCAGCGTGCACACAAAGTCGCGAACACGAGGTTTTCGTACAATCCCGATATGGCTACGGATCGCGAGATTCTCGCGCGCATCGCGCGGCAGCCGAATCAGGCTGCCGGTTTCAAGCAACTCGTGCGCGAACTGCGCTTGAGCGGTGGACAGGACCGGCGCGATCTGGAAAATCGCCTGCAAAAGCTGATCGATCGCGGCGAGCTGGTTAGCACCGGACGCGATCGGTTCGCCCTCCCGACGGCTGCGGCGAAGAAGAACCTGGTGGCCGGCGAACTATCCGTTCATCGCGACGGCTATGGCTTCGTGCGTCCCCGAGATCCGGCAGTGCGCGATCGCATCCAGGGAGATATCTACATCTCTCCACGAGACATGAATGCGGCCATGAGCGGAGATTCGGTACTTGTCGAGCTAGGACCAACTCGCGGCGATGGGCGCGCGGAAGGCGCGATCGTCAAGGTCATGGGCCGCGCTCATCCGACGGTGGTCGGCACCTTCCACTATGGCGA
Source organism: uncultured Terriglobales bacterium (assembly GCA_964399125.1). Lineage (GTDB taxonomy): Bacteria > Acidobacteriota > Terriglobia > Terriglobales > Acidobacteriaceae > Gp1-AA112. Next base: position 13,905 of record CAYNPS010000079.1, on the reverse strand, counting down.
TCGCTACAACTATGTCCAGCCAATGGACGACAGGCTTGCCGATCCGATCATGATTCCGCGCGGAATGGAAGTTCCCGAATCGGCACCGAAATCTGGACATGCTCCTTCACCGCACGCACCTGGACGCGAATCGCGACATCGAGTGATCGGCAAAGAGGCTCGGCGCACGCAGCACGCGGACCTCGAAGGCATGGTCGTCGATATTGAAATTATCCAGTGGCCCTCAGGCACGCAGAGCGCGCGCGGCAAAGTCATCGAGCTGCTCGGCTACGAAGACGATTTCGGCGTCGATGTCGAGATCGTGATTCGCAAGCACCATATTCCGCATGTTTTCCCCGCGGAGGTTCTGGAAGAAGCCGAAGCATTCACGGCTGTGTTGGAGCGACGCGAGACCGCCCGCCGCAAAGATTATCGCGACCTGCCGATCGTCACGATCGATGGCGAGACTGCGCGCGACTTCGATGATGCTGTGCTGGTTCGCAAGCTGGAGAACGGCAATTACGAGCTGCAGGTCCACATCGCAGATGTTGCCCATTACGTGACCGACGGCTCGGCTATCGACGCCGAGGCCCGCATGCGCGGAACTTCAGTCTATTTCCCAGATCGGGCCGTCCCTATGCTTCCGCTCGAACTCTCGACGGATATGTGCAGCCTGCGTCCTCAGGTCGAGCGGCTGGTGCTGTCGTGCATTATGGAAATCGATCATGCGGGTGAGATCGTCAGCTACGAGCTGCACGAGGGAGTGATTCGCTCCGGCGCGCGCATGACCTACAACGAAGTACAGGCGATCCTCGACGGCGATGCGAGCATGCGCAAGCAGTACGCGCACCTCGTGAGCGAGTTCCAGCGCATGGAGGAGCTGGCGAAGATTCTCAATCGCAAGCGCGAGAAGCGTGGCTCCATCGACTTCGACATGCCTGAACCGGTGATCGAATTCGATGAAGCCGGACTGATGCGTGGCGTCACGCGCTCGGAGCGCAAATTCTCGCACCGCATCATCGAAGAGTTCATGCTTGCTGCCAACGAATGCGTTGCCGGATATCTCGAGAGTCACGATATTGCGTCGCTCTACCGTATTCACGAAAAGCCCGATGCCAAGAAGGTCTATGATTTCGAGCTGTTGGCCGCTGCTTTTGGATATTCGCTTGGCGTATCGCTGGCGGTGCGGCGCTTTCAAACGCGCGGCGAACGGCGTGAGCGCCACGGCAGCGGACGGAACCCTCGCCAGCACGAAATTCCCGAAGAAGTACACATCGCGCCGCGCATGTATCAGAAGCTTACGCAGAAAATTACGGGCAAGCCCGAGGAGCGAATTCTTTCGTACCTGATGCTGCGCTCGCTCAAGCAGGCGCGCTACTCAGAAGAGAACGAAGGCCACTTCGCGCTGGCAGCCCCGACGTACACGCACTTTACCTCCCCTATTCGCCGATACCCTGATTTGATTGTTCACAGAATTCTGAAAGCGGTGCTAAACGATGGACAAAGTGGACGAGATGGACACGATGGACAACGTGGACACCATGAGCAGCGTGGAGCCGGGCGCCCCCGCCCGGGTGTTTCGCACCCAGGCGAAAATGCCTCGCCGTGGTCGAAGCGCAGAGAAAGAGAAAAGGATGAAAAACAAAAGAAGCACTTGACCGAAATCGTCCCACTAGACGAGCTTCACGACATCGCCGTTGATTCCAGCATGACCGAGCGCCGCGCCGACGAGGCCGAGCGCGAGCTAATTGAATGGAAGAAGATCAAGTTCATGCAGGACAAGATCGGCGACGAATTCCCGGCTTTGATCGTGAGCGTGACCAAGTACGGGCTGTTCGTCGAGATCGAAGACCTCTTCATCGAGGGCCTGGTCCCGATCGGATCGCTCTCCGACGATCGCTACACATATAGAGAAAACACGCGGCAGATCATCGGCGACCGTTCCGGACATGCGTACTCAATCGGTGATCGCGTGCAGGTGATTCTTGATCGCATCGACCGCGTACAGAGGAAGCTGCAGTTCGCGATGGTGGAGGAACAACGAAAGGCCGAGAGGCGAAGACGAAAGTAACTTCCGGTTTGTCATTCCGACGGCTGTCTTTGGCGGAGGAATCCCTACGAACATAATTGCTTTGTAGGCCAACCCAGAACGCTTCGAATCCCATAGGGATTCCTCACCGCGAAACTGCCGCGGTTCGGAATGACACGGAAAGACTCCGTCAACTCCGTGTCTCCGTGGTGAATAGGTTTTTGTACAATTGAATGTTTACCCTGGAGTGGAGGATTAGCAGCACATGGCACACATGGTGCGGTGCGTGAAGTATGGCCGGGAGATGCAGGGCCTCGACGAACCGCCTTTCGACAACGAACTCGGCCAAAAGATTTACGAGAATGTCTCGAGGCAAGCGTGGGCTGATTGGGGCGAGCACCAGAAGATGCTGATGAACGAATACCGGCTGCAGCCCTGGAAGAGAGAAGCGCAGGAGTTTCTGGCGCAGCAACTGCAGGCGTACTTCTTCGGCGAAGGCTCTCAACTGCCGCAGGAATACGTCCCGCCCTCACGATAAAAATTGGCAATCGCTCCCCCACCCATAATCGAACTGCGTCCGTCGCGGGTCTCCGCCAACTCGTGGCCGGAAGTTCTTCGCCGCCACTGGCCGGCGTGGATGGCCATTTTTCTCATCTTCTGCTTCGTCTATTTAGGATCGCTTTCCTCACCTGCAATATTCGACGACGCCGATGCTACACATGCCGAAGCTGCGCGCGAGATGGCTGCGACCCACGACTGGGTCACGCTGCATGTGGATGGGATTCGGTACTTGGAGAAGCCGCCGCTCCCATATTGGCTCGTCGCATCGTGCTACAAACTCTTCGGAGTTTCTGAAACCGCCACTCGACTACCGACGGCGATCACCATCTTCTTATTGATGCTGCTCGCTGCCGACTGGGCGCGACGAGCTTTCGGCGCACGCGCCAGTATCTATGCAGCCTTGTTCGTGGTTACAGCAATCGGGTTTTATCTGTTCACGCGCATACTGATTCCCGAAGCACTCTTGGCGCTTATGATCGCGGGAGCGCTCTATTTTTCTGTGTTGGCATTGGGGCGCGGGAATAGCTCGCGGCTTTGGTATGCAGCATACGTGTGTTTAGCGCTGGCTGTTCTCGCGAAGGGATTGGTCGCGATCATCTTTGTGGGCGGAACTCTGATCGCGTACTTGCTCGTGACCGGTGAATGGAAGCGGTGGCGCGAATTTCGTCTCTTCACGGGCACGCTGCTGTTTCTGCTGATCGCTGCGCCTTGGCACATTCTTGCCGGCATTCGTAACACCGGATTCTTCTGGTTCTACTTCATCAACGAGCACGTGCTGCGGTTCCTCGGCAAGCGATATCCGAAGGACTACAACAAGCTGCCGGCGATCGCTTACTGGACTCTGCATTTTGTCTGGCTGTTCCCGTGGAGTCTCTTCCTCGCCCGTGTAATCGAGAACCTGCGCGAGCGTGCGAAAGAGCGAGTCCCTACTGAATGGAGTTTTGCAGATCGCACGCGAATGATCTGCCTGGTGTGGTCAGGGTTGATTCTGGTTTTCTTTGCGATCTCGACTAATCAGGAGTACTACACATTTCCCGCATATCTGCCGTTGCTGTTGCTGGCCGCCGATGCGCTGAGTTCGGAGCGCATTCGCAGCCGCTGGAGTACCGTTGCCTATGCGATGCTTTCCATTTTGGGAACGGCAGCAGGCGTAGCATTGATCGCAGGCGTGTGGTCTTCGCGGCATCTGCCGGTGCCGCCGGACTTGGGAGCGGTTCTCGCCGACCGCCGCGTAGCCGACAACACACTCTCCATGTCCAAGTTTTTCGATCTCACGGGAGCGGCCTTTGCGGGTTTGCGTCTTCCGGCGCTGCTAGCGGCGTTCGCTCTACTGCTTGGACCGTTGTTCGCATTGATCGTTCATCGCCGCTCATCGCGAACGGCAGTCTGGACGCTTGCCCTCAGCTCGGCAACATTTCTATTCGCCGCGCATATCGCGCTGGTTCGTTTCGGTCCTTTCATGTCCTCGCGGGTCTTAGCGCGCGAGATCCAGCGCGAGCTTCGCCCCGGCGACGACGTCATGATCTACGGGGATCAGGCCTATGGCTCTTCACTGACGTTCTACCTTCAGCGCCACGTGTTCCTCGTGAACGGACGCAGCACTTCACTGCTGTGGGGATCGAAGTATCCTGATGCTCCGCACATATTCCTGAACAATCAGGATCTCCTGAGGGAATGGCACAGTCCGAATCGCGTATTCCTGTTCGTCACCGCAGATGATCTCGATAAGGTGAGGTCTATTCTGGGAAGGGATGCTCGCGTCTTCGCGCAAGTATCTGGAAAGCAGATTCTCAGCAATCAGTAAGCCGGCGCCTACCGCATTGCCTTTCGCTTATTGCCTTGTCCAAACACTTCCTTCAACAATGAACTCGTCTGTGCCATCGGATCTTTGCGGATCTTCGTTTCTTCCTGCGCCATCACATAGAAGAGACCATCGACAGTCTTGCCGACGACGTAATCATCGAGATCAAAGTTCTGGCTGGCCGCGACACGTGCGGCCATCGGATTTTTCATGAGCTGATCGTACTGGCGCACCACGCCGACGTTCTCCATTGCCTGATGCACAATCGGCGCGAAGGCTTCACTGAGCTGCTCTGAACTCTGGCGTTTGAAATAGTCGGTTGCCGCCGTATCGCCGCCCGAGAGGATCTGGCGCGCATCGGCGAAGCTCATGCGGGTGACCGCGTCGATGAATATGTGCTTGGCTGCAGGCGCGGCCTGCTCGGCTGCGCGGTTCATGCCAATTTCGAGCGCATCCACCTGCGATCCCATACCGATCAGGCGCATACCATTGCCGACTCTCTTGAGCTTGTCGGGCAACAGAATCTTGATCGCTTCGTTCTCAAGAAATCCATTCGGACGTCCGGTGGAGGCCACGGCGTTCCGCGTGCTCACGGTCAGCGCTTCCTTCAATCCCGCAACGATTTTGTCGTTCGTGAGGCCGCTTACGTTGTTCGAATGTGCGGCTTTGGCGCGTTGAAAAATCTTATCCAGCGTCGATTGCGCAGTGCAGACCTGCACTACAAGAATCGACACTAGGGCACCAATCAGGGCAGAAGCGGCTTTGCGTGCAGGCGACGAAGTAAACATTGTTGTGATGAGAATAGCCAGCCTCTAATGTCGCGAATAGACACGGGAGACCATGACCTCGTGTTCTCACTTATCAAAATCTAACGGCCGCTCGCGCTAGTCGGTCACATGCCAAAACAGACCTGCCTCGGGCAACTAAAATTCCTCTTGATTGTTCTATACAACTAGTACATTATATCTAAGTAAATGGGTCCGGCACTCACAAAACGAAGGCTGTTCCGGTTCGAACTTGATGTGCGCAGCGGTGTGCCGGTGTACAGACAGATCATCGATCAGGTTACAGGCGGACTTGCTGCGGGCACGCTGGCTGCGGGTGATCAGCTCCCAACCGTGCGTCAGCTTGCGGTAGATTTGGCGATCAACCCAAATACGGTCATCCGCGCATACCGCGAGCTGGAAATTCGCGGAATTCTGGAAACGCAGCAAGGGACAGGGACTTTCATCAGCAAGCAGAAGGTGAATCAAAATGACGCTGACCGCCGTCGCCGCCTCGACCAGCTCGTTAACGACTTCGTAGCGCGCGCAGGAGCAGCGGGATTCACAGTCGATGATCTCATCGAAGAACTCGAAGACATGCGGAGCGAAGTAAGAAAGCGAAGGTGAATTATGTGGGACATCAACAGAAATCGAATCAGCGGGACCGCTTTGGCGTTGTGCATCATCTCCATCGCGATCGGATTTGCACTGATGACCGCGCTGGGCAGCCGCACAGCATTCTATGTCTGCCTGGGAGTGGGAGTTTATCTGCTTTTTGCCATCAAGGTTGCTGATCAGTGGGAGAAGGTTGCCGTGCTGCGCTTTGGACGCTACGTCGGCCTGCGCGGTCCAGGACTATTCCACATCTTTCCCATCGTGGATCGCCTTAGTCGCTTCGTCGACCAACGTACCCGGGTTGCCAGCGTTACCGCTGAGTCCACCCTCACTCGTGATACCGTCCCGGTCAATGTGGACGCAATCGTCTTCTGGATGGTGTGGAATGCAGAGAAGTCGATTCTCGAAGTGGAAGACTTCGTGCAAGCGATCACCATGAGCGCGCAGACTGGGCTGCGCGAGTCGATCGGCCGCCATGAACTGGCGCAGATGATCACTGAGCGTGAGACGCTCGGCCGCGAGCTGCAGCGCATTCTCGATGAGAAGACCAATCCGTGGGGAATCACCGTGCAGTCGGTCGAGATTCGCGACGTCCGGATTCCGCAGGCGCTCGAGGACGCGATGTCTCGCCAGGCTCAAGCCGAACGCGAGCGACAGGCGCGTATCATTTTGGGCCAAGCCGAGACTGAGATTTCAGACAAATTCTCGCAGGCTGCGGCCACTTATCAGGACAATCCTGTAGCGCTACATCTGCGCGCGATGAATATGCTCTACGAGGCGATCAAGGAGCGTGGATCGATGGTGATCGTTCCGTCCTCGGCGGTGGAAACCATGGGTTTGGGTGGAAGTCTTGCGACGGCCGCGCTGGGCGGAGCCAAGCCTTGATGTTTTTTATTAAGCGGCTCCGCCGATGGTTTTCGAGCGGAGCCGCTGTTGCGCGCAACTGGCGGCCAGAGCTTCAGGTTGTCTAATCGCCCGACGGCATAAGCGCGACCTCTTCCTCCTCAATCTGCGGAAAATTGTCGGGCACACCAATCTTCGGTACTGATCCATTCGCATACCAATGTCCGTTGCCGTTCTTAGCGTTTCCATTTGCCGACGCGCCACCATGGCCATTGCTGCTCTCGAACTGCTCCGTTTCTGTAGAGCCTGCCAGGGCACAGGTTGAGGATTGCCCAGACGAGATCACGGTAGCCACGGAATCAAAATATCCCGTGCCAACGAAGCGCTGATGTTTCACAGCACCATAGTTGTACTTTTCGGCCATTTGAAATTCGCGCTGTTGTAGCTGCGAATAGGCTGACATTCCGCTGCGCGCGTACTCATGCGCCAGCTCGAACATCGAGAGATTCAGCGCATGGAACCCCGCGAGAGTAACGAACTGGAACTTGTAACCCATCTTGCCCAGTTCGCCTTGGAAGTCGGCAATTTCCGTTTCGGAGAGCTTGGCCTTCCAGTTGAATGACGGCGAGCAATTGTAGGCAAGCAGCTTGCCGGGGAACTCTGCGTGGATAGCGTCGGCGAAGCGACGGGCCTCTTTTATGTTGGGCTCGGAGGTCTCGCACCAGATCAGATCCGCATAGGGAGCGTACGCGAGTCCCCGCGCGATGGCAGCATCGAGTCCGCCACGCATGCAGTAGAAGCCTTCCACTGTTCGTGCGCCAGTGATAAATTCGCGATCGCATGGATCGCAGTCGCTGGTAAGCAGTTGCGCCGAATTGGCATCGGTGCGGGCAACGACGAGCGTCGGCACGCCGAGTACATCTGCGGCAAGCCGCGCTGCAATTAGCTTCTGTACCGCTTCTTGAGTGGGAACCAGGACCTTGCCGCCAAGGTGTCCGCACTTCTTCGCGGACGAGAGCTGATCTTCGAAATGGACGGCAGCGGCGCCGGCTTCGATCATCGCCTTCATCAACTCGAAGGCGTTGAGGCATC
>CAYNPS010000079.1:0-6121 GCA_964399125.1 uncultured Terriglobales bacterium | reverse complement strand
TGGCGCAGGTAACCCGCGATCTAAACAGAGCTTTGCAGGCGCGCCATATCGAAGAGGGCTTCCGCATCCTCGAAGGTTCTTCCGCAGTCGTGGAGCAGACAGACTCGAGTGAACAGGAGGCTGCGCCGCTGGTGCTCTGTGTTGCAGAGTGGGTGGATGCGGGCTACTCGGACCACCGACTGATTGAATCTTTACTGGCTCGCTTTTCCATGGAGTGGCGGCGTCACATGCCGGTTTCCGACTACCTGCTGCTGCGCATGGCCGAGGCATTTGCGTGCATAGCAAAAGAAGATGCGGACTCCGCCATCTCTCTTCTGCAGTTCGTACTCCATGCTGAGCGCGAACTGAACGATCCGCGGCTGATGGTTCTGTGCCATTTCTGGAAAGGCAGAGCGCATCGCAAAAAAGGCGAGTACGAGGCGGCGCTGCACGACATCGCTGAAGCTCGACGGCTGGCGAGCCGTGTGAAGGAAGCGAAGCTCACGGCATTGATTCAGATTCAGGAAGGCTGGATTAACTTTCAGCTCGGGCGTCCCAAAGAGGGACTGCGCTTGCTTGATCAGGCCGAGGTTGAATTGAAGCAAACCGATGACTATTTGGCGCTCGGCAACATTGAATCGGCTCGTGGACGCATCGTGCGCCGCTCCGGCGAATACGCGCAGGCGCTGCATCACTTTGATCGCGCAGTGGCGATTTACGCGCGGCGCTATCCCAATCATCGCAACCTTGCGCGTGCGTTGGTGAATGCGGCGTACGTGAAGCGCCTGATCGCGCTCCAGCTTCGCAAGCAGATCGACGCGCGGGCGGCAACCTCAACCAAATCAGGCGAAGGCGAATCGCGCGGCGGTGCTCATGCTCGTTACACCAAGCTCTGCCGCGATGCCCTCGATCAGCTCCATCGGGCGGGAGAGATCTACGCCCATCATCAGCACCACGGCGGAACAGGGACGGTGTTGGTCAACGCCGGCCAGCTTCACCTCGATCAAGGCGCCATCGATCGCGCCGCACACGAGGCACTCAAAGCTTATGAGCTGGCGCAGCAGAAGCACGATCACATTCTCATGGCCCGTGCGCGCGTACTGCAGTCGGCTGCAGAAAACGCCCGCGTAGAAGATGAAACTGAAGATTCCGATTTGGCGCTGCACGCCAATCTTGCGCGCCAATACGCGGACGAAGCCATCGCGCTCGCGACCCAAACAGAAAATCGGCGGTTGAAAGCCGGAGCCTATCTCGCGCGTGGCAACGCGGCGGCAAACGATTTTTTTCAGGACTGGGAAGACGCGAAGAAGTACGTCGAACTCGCGTCAACGCTGATCGGCAGTGAAGATCGCGATCATCTCTGGGAAGAAATGGCGATGTTGAAGTCGCGTATTCTGCGCGTATCCAAGATTGACGATACGTTGCGCGCGTGGTCAGAAGGCATGCTCGGTGACAAAACCTTTCAGCAGGTGACCGAGGAATTCGCAGAGATCGTGATTCCCAAAGTCTGGGCGAGGGAAGGTCGCAAGGTGTTGCGCGTTGCAAAGAAGCTGTCTATCTCGCCGAAGAAGGTGCGGCGAATTTTGCGAAATGCGGGATTGTTGGCTGCAGGGGACTGAGCGTCCACTGTCTCCACACAGTCCACTTCGTCCAGAATGGACGCCGTGGACCGCATGGACCATGCGCGCACCTTACACCGAGGCCGCTTGGGCGGCCTCAGCTTCTGGTGAGCGTAGCGTGAGCCAGTCGGTGCGGACTTGGTCCCACTCCTGGACTAGCAGACCGTGCGATTCGAACAGTTGACGGATTTTCAATCGAGGCCAGCCGGCGATCTCTTCCAAAATGGGAGCGAGCACCGCTAGTGCGCTGCTGCTGAGCAATGTCCGTTTGGCGATGTGGGCGACGTGCTTGGCTTCCGACACGGCAATGGTAAAACCATCGCGCGTGTTCACGTGCAGCATCACGTGAATGTCGGAGCTGCCATCGCCTACATAAACAATGTGATCAGGCGCGATCTGCAGCGAAGTCTGCAACTGATCGAGCACGGCAACTTTCCCGTACCCGGCGGTCGCGCGCTCCAGGCGCTCAATGCGCCCTTCCGCGTCGTAAACGAACTTAGTTCCAAAGATGTGATCCTGTGGGACCATCCCCTCGAGCGCCGAGTAGATCACCTCTGCGGGCGCTGCAGAAAGAACATAGAAATCGAAGTTGTAGCCTTCGATGCCGCTTTCGAGAATGTTGTAGAGCAGCTTGATGTTTTCCTTCAGGCGAATCTGCCTGCCAACCTCATAGAGGTGCTCCTTGCGCACCTTGGAGTGGAATTCCGGGTCGTGTAGCAGCAGATAGGCAAGCTCAGCGCCTTGCTGCACCAGGTTCAACCTTGCCATGCCTTGCGCCTTACGCTCGAACTCTTCCGTCGGGATTCCGAGCATCTCGCTGAGCACGTATCCCGAATCGTTGAAAGTGAGGGTTTGATCAAAATCGCTGGCAAAAATATAGCGTTTCAAAATCAGTTCACTCATATCGGATTAGATTAAGCAGAACTGGTGAACGACCGATTAAAAATCCAAATCGGAACTATCACGAGCGATAAACGTTTCATATTGAATAGCTTGTGTATTGGCAAAATAAATTCCGCCTGGGCGTTCGTCCCGTCCAACTCGTCACAAAATCGGTGCATGCGAAGCGAAGCTCCTTAGCATTGCAATTGAAGTAGATGAGGGCTTCAACTGTGAAGGTATTAAGGTTCTTGCTGGTGATGGCGGCCGCCGGATTGAGTGCCTGCGGAAATTATTCTTCTTCTATGCCCGGAGCAAACCAGACGGCCGTTGTAACCGGTACGTGGAACGCGGTGTTCGCTCCCGGCGGCACGATGCCGAGCACGATTTTGACGATCAACTTTAGTCAGAATGGAAACTCCTTGAGCGGCACTGTGACCGCTGTGAATAATCCGTCGGGTTCGTGCTTTCCAGCTATCGCTGCAATGGGAACAACGTTCACCGTTACCGGACAGGTTACCTCCGCCGCGAGTTCCAACTTGAATGTATCAGTCGGATTCGTATCGGGATCATCGAGCGGGACCATTATGGGAACGGGAAGTTTGGCCTATCTGAGTACCAGCGCGAATGGGACGTTTAGCTTTGCGTCGGGCGCGTCCGGCTGCACGAGCGGATCGTTTACGATGACGAAGATTGGCTGAGATTGTTGTTAATACCTTCTAAACTCCCTCGCCTTTCCAAGCGCCCTCAGGTGCCGCCCCTTTCAGGGCTCGTTTTGCTCGTGGGCTGATTTCCCAGGGCTTACGCCACTGGGCTCCGCTTCTTTCGGCCCTTCGGGCCTATTCCCAGCAGTGGACGCTAAAGATAATGGTTCCGCATTATTGCTTCACGCCGTCCCCTCGCTCATTCTGTTCCGGCCCCTGCTATGACCTGGATCAAGACAATTCCGCTCGACGAGGCCGGCGAGAAGCTGCTGAGTGCCTTGGAGCAGCAACGCGCTCTCTACCCAGTTGAATATGCGACGCCAGTACATCCGCAGGATGGGACCTCCGGGATTGTGGCTTCACACACGCTTATTCCTGACGCGCTCTTTCATGCGTTCGCGACGTTCGGCTCCCTCATGTCTCCCGACCTGCGGCTCTCACGCCGGCAGCACGAGATGATTGCCACCATGGTTTCGGTGACGAACCGTTGCGTTTATTGAATCGAATCACACGCAGAGTTTCTGCGTCGGGTGACGTTGGACGAAGAACTGGTTCGTGCGCTCACGGGTGATTATCGGACGGCTCCAATTTCGGAAAGCGATAAGGCGATGCTCGATTACGTAGTCAAACTCACTCGTGACGCTACGCAGATCGATCGTGCGGACCACAAAGATCTCCGCGCAGCCGGATTCGACGATACCGCAATTCTGCAGATCACGCTCATTGCCGCGTGGTTCAACTACATCAACCGCGTGGCTGACGCGTTAGGAGTGGGGCGCGAGTGACCTGGCACAATCTCTGAGCACTTAGAAAGAGTGCCGCATCCTGTCCTCCGAATCTTAAGCTGATCATTCTTCAAAAAAATCTCCCCAGCCTTGTCGATTTCCTAAAAGGCCATGCGTCGTACAGGTGAGCCCAGCAGAAATGGGAATTCTTAAAGTGAATCTAAGGAGACGACAATGAGCAACTCTGTGAAACCAGTTCCTGATGGCTACCATACCGCTACGCCGTATCTGACATTGAAAGATACCTCTGAAGCGATTGATTTCTATAAGCGCGCTTTTGGGGCGGTTGAAATCTTTCGCATGAATGGACCCGACGGGAAGATCGCACATGCCGAAATCAGAATTGGAGATTCACCTCTCATGCTTGGCGACGAATCGCCTTGCAGCGAGGCCAAGGCTCCGGAAAGCTTGAACGGAACCACGACAGGAATCTTCCTGTACGTCGATGATGTCGATGCTTCATTCAAGCGAGCCCTTGAAGCCGGGGCGCGCGAGACAGTGCCGCTGCAAAACATGTTCTGGGGAGATCGCTTCGGACGCTTGACGGATCCGTTCGGGCACAAGTGGATGCTGGCGAGCCATGTGGAGGACGCATCTCCCGCGGAAATCGAAGAGAGAATGTGCGCCGCGGCTGGTGCGAAGTAGGCACAGTTCCAGACCATTGTGGGAAAGCGGGGGAGCGTATTCTCGTGCGCTCCGCCGCTCGGTCTGGAGTCGTCTTCCTCCCGATCTGATTTAAACTAGGGCGCTCTATATCGAATCGGAGTCGGCGCCCTATGCGACACATACTGCTCTCCTGCCTTCTTGTCTGCTCACTGTTCGCAAACGCCCAAGTCCGCACCCATAAAGATGCCGGACCAGCAATGCCGGGCAACAAGTTCGCCGCCCGCAATGATTGGTGGAAGCATGCGGTTGTTTACGAGATCTATCCGCGCAGCTATGGCGATTCGAACAACGACGGTACCGGCGATCTGAATGGGATCACTGAGCATCTCGATCATCTGGCGAAGCTTGGCGTGGATGCGATTTGGATCACACCTTGCTTTCCATCGCCGCAGGTAGATTTCGGCTACGACGTCTCCGATTACCGCAACATCGATCCGCAATACGGCACTCTGGCTGACTTCGATCGGCTGGTTGCGGAAGCAAAGAAGCGCAACATCAAGGTCATTCTGGATTTCGTCGTCAACCATACTTCGGACAAGCACCGCTGGTTTCAGGAATCGGAGACGTCGAAGACAAATCCATATCGGGACTACTACATCTGGCGTGATGGCAAAGGGCCAGATAAGCCGCCAAATAATTGGACATCGATCTTCGGCGGCCCAAGCTGGACTTACTCCGACACGACCAGCCAGTGGTATTACCACTTCTTCTATCCGCAGCAGCCGGACCTGAACTGGCGCAATCCGAAAGTCGAGCAGGAGATGTTCGACGTTACCCGCTTCTGGTACCGCCGCGGCGTATACGGGTTCCGTCTCGATGCGGTCGACACGTTGTTTGAAGACCCAAACCTTACCGACAATCCTCCCGTTTCGGGAACCGACGCCTATGGCATGCCGATGCAGCAGCACATTCACGATCACAGTCCGGAAGAGGTCCACGCTGAATTGCGAAAGCTGAGGAAAGTTGCCGACGAATTTCCCGGACGCGTTCTGGTTGGTGAAACCTGGACCGACACTCCGGAACAGCTCGCCGAGTACTACGGCCCGAACAACGACGAGCTACAGATGCCGATGTACTTCAACTTCACGAAAGTACAGAAGTTGGACGCGAACGAGTTCCGGCAGAAGATCGCAGCCATCGAGGCAAATCCCGTGCATGGCTGGCCGGTATACGTACTCAGCAATCACGACATCCGCCGCTACGTCGATCGCTACGGCAGCGGTGAGAACAAAGATCAGATCGCGAAGCTGATGTCAGCGCTGTACCTAACCCTACGCGGCAGCGCCATCATGTACTACGGCGAAGAGATCGGAATGGAGAACAACGATCCCAAGCGCGTGGAAGACGTAAAAGATGTGATCGGCAAGAAAGGATGGCCGAAGGAAATCGGACGCGATGGCGAACGCACGCCGATGCAGTGGAACAGCTCCGCCAACGCGGGATTCAACAAAGGCGCAACGCCATGGCTGCCGGTCGATGCCAACTACAC
>CAYNPS010000078.1:0-16869 GCA_964399125.1 uncultured Terriglobales bacterium | reverse complement strand
AGGGGACAGGTTACAGGGGACAGGTTACAGGGGCAGGGCAAAACAGCTCTGTAGCGCCGATTACGAATAGCTCTCCTTCAGTAGTTTCTTCTGTTTTGTTCTTCCCTGTACCCTGTTCCCTGTACCCTGATCCCTAAAATGGAAGATACTTTCCAAGTAGGACTAATCCAGCTCTCCTGTTCGCCCGATCCAGACGCCAATCTGGATAAGGCCGTGCAGCGTGTGCGCGAAGCCGCGCGGAATGGGGCGCAGATCATTTGTCTGCCGGAGCTGTTTCGGACTGAGTATTTCTGCCAGCGAGAAGATCCTGCGCTGTTCGATCTAGCCGAGCCGATTCCCGGTCAAACAACGGAGGCAATGTCGAAGGTCGCTCGCGAGACTCATACTTCCATCATCGTTTCCCTTTTTGAGAAACGCACTCGCGGCCTCTATCACAACACCGCGGTGCTGATTGGCAAAGACGGCAACATCGCGGGACTGTACCGCAAGATGCACATTCCCGACGATCCGCTCTACTACGAGAAGTACTACTTCACGCCGGGCGATCTCGGATTCAAGGCGTTTGATACCGATGTCGCACGCATTGGAACACTCGTTTGCTGGGATCAATGGTATCCGGAAGGCGCACGACTGACCGCATTACACGGCGCGCAGATTCTCTTTTATCCGACTGCTATTGGCTGGCATCCCGCAGAGAAGGAGCAGTATGGTGTCGCGCAGCACGATGCGTGGCGTACCATTCAGCGCGCTCACGCCATTGCGAATGGCGTATTTGTGGCGGTCGTAAATCGTGTTGGGCACGAGACCGGGAACATTCGCGGCAACGAGGCCAAAGGCGCTGGTCTGGAGTTCTGGGGAAAATCGTTCCTCGCCGATCCCTTCGGGCGCGTCCTCGCCGAGGCCTCACACGATCGCGAGGAAATCCTCTGTGCGGAAGTGAACTTGCGGGAGATCGACGAAGTCCGCCGCAACTGGCCGTTCCTGCGCGATCGCCGCATCGAGAGCTATTCCGGCATCGGACACCGTTTTCTGGATTGACTTCTATTCACCGCAGAGGACACAGAGGCGCGCAGACGAAAAAGGAACTGACGCTTATTCCTCTGTGCCCCTCTGTGTCCTCTGTGGTTTTGTTCTGAACAATGAGAAGAGCAGCGGAATCGAAAATCCCAGCGGCCCTTGGCTATCGCATGCCCGCAGAGTGGGAGCCGCACGAGGCGACTTGGATTGCCTGGCCGCACAATCGCGAGGACTGGCCGGGTAAGTTTCAGCCGATTCCATGGATTTATGCGGACATAGTTCGCCACATTGCTCGTGGCGAGAAAGTCTGCATCCTCGTAAATGATGGAACGCATCAGCGCACGGCCGAGCGCGCGCTAGAGCACGCGCATGTCGGGACAGATAACATCGAGTTCTTCCGCTTCAAAACCGATCGCGTATGGACGCGCGACTCCGGACCGATCTTCGTCACGCGCGAGCAAGAGCCGCGCATCGCGATCACGCACTGGCAATTCAATGGCTGGGCAAAGTATCCAAATCACAAGAAAGACGAGAAGCTGCCGGCGTTCGTTGCTAAAGAGCTTCGAATGCCAAGTTGGGAACCGGAAATCATCGTTAACGGGAGACGCCGGCGAGTTGTGCTGGAAGGCGGCAGCATCGACGTAAATGGCCGCGGCACGATGCTCACTACCGAAGAATGCCTGCTCAGCGAGGTCCAACAGCGTAATCGCGGTGTGGCTCGCGAGCAGCTAGAGCAATTGTTCGCTGACTACCTGGGAGTGCAGAAAACAATCTGGCTCGGTAATGGCATCGCCGGCGACGATACTCATGGCCACGTAGATGACATCTCGCGATTCGTTTCGCCTGATACCGTTGTCACAGTCGTCGAGAAGAACACATCCGACCCGAATCATGCTCCACTGCAGGAGAATCTCCGTCGTCTGCGAAATAGCTCTGGCCAAAACGGGAAGAAACTAGATGTCATTGAGCTCCCGCTTCCCTCTCCCGTCTGTTTCCGCGGCCAACGCCTGCCCGCAAGTTACGCGAACTTCTACATCGCGAATGCAGCAGTGCTCGTACCAACGTTCAACGATCCAAACGATCGCGTCGCTCTGAACATCCTGAGAGAATGCTTTCCGCAACGCGACACAGTCGGAGTATATTGCGGAGACTTCATCTGGGGCCTGGGCGCGATTCACTGTGCGACGCAGCAGCAACCATCACGCTCGTGATGGCTACTCTGGAGTTCAGGATCTCAAATGAGCTAGCCTCATTTCATCGGAAGTGTCAGCACGATCGATATCTGCCACCTCCAATGAACCCCTGCGGTTAAGTATCCAGTACGCTATCATCGTGCTCGCTATGGCGAAGCTTATCCGCGTCCCTTTGCCCATAAAAGTAGATCGGCTCACGCGCATTGCGCAGGTGAGGGGCGCAGACGTATACGTTCACTGGTCAGTGCTGCTCATCGCGGCTCTTATGTTGGTCTCCGCCACTCGAGGACCCTTGTTGACCGTTGCGGGAATTTCCGGGTGGTTGGTCATCATGTTTATTCACGAATGCGGACACGCATTCGCAGCCCAGCGGTACCACTCGCAAGTACTCGCGATCGAGCTCTATCCGATTTTTGGATACACCCGGTTCGAAGCTCCCTGGTCGAGACTCGCCGAATGCGTCATTGTTTGGGCTGGAGTAATCGCGCAATCCATTTTTGCAATTCCTGTAGTCACGTTCCTGGTTCTCCATGGGTACACAACCGCTGAACCGCTCAATGCTCTGCTTGCGCTCCTCGGGCCTTACAGTCTGGCGGTTGTCGTCTTCAATCTTCTTCCGATCGGCCGATTAGACGGCGCTACAGCGTGGAAATTGCTTCCGGCATTATTCAACAGTAGGCGCTCGCCTCGTTCTGCGGCTGCCCAGGGCCGTTGGCGATGATTGGGCTCGTTGATGTCTTCTAAAGACGAAAAATCCGGCAAGAATAAATGGGTAAAGATCGAGAGCTATATCCAGCTAGGCGTTCTTCTGCCTGCGGCCACGTTCGTCGGATGGCTCATCGGGCACCTACTCGATCTTCATTTCCACACTGACTGGATTTATCTCGTCGGACTCGGATTCGGCATCGCTGCCGGTTTCATTCAACTTTTCCGCGTGGCGCTGAAGGCGGGAAATGAATGACGTCTTCAGCTGACTCTGAGCAGCCGCAGAGAGCCGACGAGCATTTCTTTGCCGCAGCTTATGAGCGAATTGTTCGACTTATGTTTCTCCTGCTAGCGAGCTTTGTTGTTCTCTTTTGGGCCATGCTCACGCTCGGATTCGCTCTTGGATTCCTCGCCGGTGGAGTAATCGCGATCCTGAATTTCGTCTCGCTCAAGAAGCTGGTGATCGCCTTCGCCGACCGCGTAATCACGAGCGAAGGACAGCATCGTTCCTCGGGTCTCGTGCTCCGCTTTCTGCTCCGCTACGGATTGGTCGCAGTCGCTGCCTATGCTATATTCAAGAGTTCCGCCATGAGCGCGTACGGCCTCTTGGCCGGGCTCGGCCTTCCGGCTCCAGCCATCATGATCGAAGCCGGATACGAGCTTTACGGATCGTTGCGCCGCGGTTACTGATCCGACCTGAAGTTTCATTCCCCAGAGCATGAAGGAAGAATTGTTCTTTACCCACTTTCTGAACCAATACCTCGGCGGAGTCGCCTCGCGCATTCTGTCGGGACTCGGCGCTCATCCCGTTGCTGCGGGTGAGAAGAGCGCGTATTTGTTCACTTACAATCCGGCCGCTCCGATCACTAACTTCTTTGCCATGGAGATTCTCGTCGTCCTGATTCTCCTGGTGCTGTTCCTCTGGGCACGCGCACGCATTTCCGTCGATAAGCCGAGCGCGATGCAGCATGTCTTCGAGCTCACGGAAGAGTTCGTGAATCAGCAGAGCGAAGAGATCATCGGGCACCACAGCGAAGGGTTCACGCCATTTCTGGTCGCCTTGGGACTGTTCATCCTGATCGGCAATTTAATCGGACTTGTTCCCGGATTTGAATCGCCGACCGCGACTCCGGCGGTGCCGCTTGGACTCGCAATCGTCGCGTGGATCTATTACCACTGGCAGGGCGTGAAAAAGCAGGGGGCGCTGAAGTACGCGAAGCATTTCACTGGACCAATGCCACTGCTCGCCCCGCTGATGATTCCAATTGAGATCATCAGTCACATCGCTCGCATGATGTCGCTCACGATCCGTCTTTACGCGAACATGTTCGCGGGCGATCTGGTCACGCTGGTCTTCTTTTCACTGATTCCGATCGGAGTTCCAGTAATTTTTCTCGGCCTGCACGTATTCGTTTCTCTGCTGCAGGCGTACATCTTCGTGCTGCTCGCGACCGTGTATCTGGCCGGCGCAGTGGCGGAAGAACACTGAGCTTTTGTCTGTCATTCCGAGCAAAGCGAGGAATCCCTACTATGCCCAAGCTCGCAAGGGGCGACGATACCGGCAATCGATAGGGATTCCTCACCGCAAAACCAGCGGTTCGGAATGACAAAAACGAGTTCTCGCCAGGTGGACCTGGCGGAAGCTGCAAGTGTGAGGGCGCCAGCACGGTGAGCGTCAACCACCTCCTTGCAGCAATTCATAGTAAGGAGCAACACCAATGCGGAAAGTAATGTTTGTTCTTGTCGCCATGATGGTTCTGTTCGTGGCGGCTCCTGTATTCGCGCAAGCTACGCCGGCGACCGGCGCTGCAG
The DNA here is from genome assembly GCA_964399125.1 of uncultured Terriglobales bacterium. Classification (GTDB taxonomy): domain Bacteria; phylum Acidobacteriota; class Terriglobia; order Terriglobales; family Acidobacteriaceae; genus Gp1-AA112. The sequence continues at coordinate 12,142 of CAYNPS010000078.1, read as the reverse complement.
CACCGAACTGGGCAGTCCCGATCGCTGCCGGAATCGGCATGGCCATTGCCTCGGGTCTTTGCGGACTCGGCCAGGGCAAAGCCACGGCGTCGGCTGCGGAAGCGCTGGCGCGTAATCCCGGAGCACGTCCAGGAATTCAGCTCGCGCTGATTCTTGGTCTCGCGCTGATCGAATCGCTTGCGCTGTACACGCTGGTTATTATCTTCGCCAAAGTGAAGTAGTTTCCGGTTTCATCCGAATGCCCTCGGCCAACCGAGGGCATTTCTTTTTGCGCAATTAGAATCCATTCATGGCGGCGGTGCTCGAGTTCGATTCTGTGAGCAAGCGCTACCGCTCTCTCTTTGCTCGGCAGGAACGATGGGCTCTGCGAGACTTCAGCCTGCAAATTGAAGCCGGCGAGATCGTCGGATTTCTTGGCCCGAACGGCGCGGGAAAAACGACGGCCATCCACATCGCGCTCGGCCTCTGCGCTCCGAGCAAAGGCGCAGGCAAACTTCTTGGCCGCAAGTTCGGAGAGGCCTCTGCGCGAAAGCGAATCGGATTCCTTTCTGAAACGCCGGCTTTCTATCACCAGAAAGCATTCGACGTTCTGAAATTCTGCGGCGCACTGAACGGAGTGCGTGAGCCGGAGCTATCACGGCGTGCACATGATTTGCTCGAAGCGGTCGGCCTCGCGTCCGATTCCAATCGCAACATCGGCAAATTTTCGCGAGGCATGTTGCAGCGCATCGGCGTAGCGCAGGCGCTGATGAACGACCCCGATCTGCTCATCCTCGACGAGCCAACATCTGCACTCGATCCCATTTCCCGACTGCAGGTTCGCCAGGTGCTGCTCGATGCACGCGCGAAAGGAAAGACAGTTTTCCTGAGTTCTCATCAGTTGTCTGAAGTTGAGCTGGTGTGTGATCGCGTCATTTTTGTTCGCGAAGGGCGCGTAGTCTCTTCTGGCAGCATGAGCGAGCTGACGCAATCGGCCAACGAATTCGAGATCGTTGCCGAAAATCTGACTTCCCCTCCTGCAGTCGCCCGAAACGCCCAACAGCAAAACGGCCGCTGGACATTCGTGGTTGCGAAAGAGCAACAGCAACAAGCAATCGAGATGATTTGGGTTGCAGGCGGAACCGTGTTGAGTATCGTTCCACAAACGCGAACTCTCGAAGAACTCTTCGTCAAATTGATGAATGAATCTGCACCCTCAGGTAGGCCTTCAGCATGAGCACCGTCCTGCTGCTGGCCAGGAGCTTCATCCGTCAAAATCGATGGCTGCTGCTGGCTTTCATTCTTTGGCCGTTTCTACTGGGAGCCTTCGTGTGGTCTCCTCAACATCACGCAAATCGGGTTGAGGTACTCGAAATCCTACAGCAGGAAGTTTTTTATGGAGTGGCCGTCGTCGCGTTTCTTGCCAGCTCCGCCGTGTACAACGAAAAACGTTCGCGCCGGATTATTGGCGTGCTTTCCAAGGGCATCAGCCGCGCGCAGTATTTGTGGGGATTGCTTTCCGCGTGCGCAGCCTTTGGCACAATTTACTTCGCTGCCATTGCGGCCTCAGTGATGTGGTTGCTCGGGGCGTCAGGGCCTGCACTGCGCTCCTGCCTTTGCCTGATCCCGCAGGGTTTCAGCGCAGCATTTTGGGCTGCCGCTCTATCGTTGTTATTTGCGACCTTCCTCCATCCATTCGTGGCTGCAGCCGTCGCCGGGAGCGTGGCCTTCGCACCGCTCGCAATGTCGAAACCGAACGCAGCGATCGCTTCCGCGGCCATGCTGATGAACTCTGCCGGAGGACTCGCGCCGAATATCGCCTGGCCTGCAGTACTTGGTGCGCTATTGGAGGGGGTTGCATTTACGTTTATAGCGATCCGCATCTTTGCCACTCGCGATGTCACGATAAACATCGAGTGAAGATAGACTAGGGTTCGCTGTCGAACATTGCCGAAGTTACCATTCCGCTATAATCGCAACAGAGAAGTTATCGCCGCTTCTGCGAATCCCCCGCTCCAGAGACTTCTTGCCTGGCCGGGAAACCAGGGAATCATCACTGATGACAGACAGTAACAGCAATAAACAGAAACCAAAAGTTCTGGTCGTGGACGATGAGCGTGTGATTGCCGACACCTTGGCGATCATCCTCAACCAGAACGGATTCGCGGCGACGGCGGTCTATAGCGGCACGGGAGCGATTGAAAAAGCACGCGCTGAGCGCCCTGATCTGATCATCAGCGACGTGATGATGGACGACATGAACGGCATCGACGCGGCGATCAACATCCGCCAATTCCTGCCAAGCTGCAAAATTCTTCTCTTCTCCGGACAGGCAGCCACCGCCAAGCTGCTGGAAAACGCCCGCGCCCGTGGACATCACTTCGATATTCTTGCCAAGCCGGTTCACCCACAGGATTTGTTGGCGAAGTTGAGAGACTAGCGGCAACCAATGCTTGTTTGGTAGTACCGCAGTCAGTACCGTTCCCGGTAGGGAATGGGTGTGTAAGTGTGGGGGAGGCTTGGGTCACCCGTTCGCTACCGCGAACGGTACTGACCAGATTGAGGCTTCCGCTGGCTCCAACACCCTGAAAGACGCTGGCACGACTTGATCCACAGAACTGCTGGCGGGACTACTGAACCCCAAACACGGCATTCACATGAGCCGTGACCTTCACCTTGCTCGCGGCAAAGTCCTCTGTCGGAGCTTTGGTGACTGCTCCTTCAATCGCCATCGTGCGCACGTAAGGCATCACCGGAATCGCCTGCTGAGTGTCCACCGAAGCTGACATAAGCGCACCCAACTGCTTGCCGCTCGCCTTGGCCAGAGTCTCGGCATAAACGCGAGCGCGTTCGTAAGCTTTGTCGATGGCTTTCTGCTTAGCGGCATCGATGTCTTCGAGGTCGTAGCTCATGTTCTGTCCGGTGATGCCGTTCAGGCCTGAAAGGGCTTCGGTGACCGGAGCAATCTTCGCGAAATCCTTCAGCTTGATCGTCACGCTGGTGCCCACGCGATATCCGATCACCTTCTGCTTGGGATTTTTGTAATCAATCACTGGATACAGGCTGTAGCGCGACAGCTCCGCCGTTTTTGGATCGATGCCCGTCTTGCGCAGCGCGTCACGCAACTGCTCGGCGAGACGGCTGGCGCTCTCGAAGGCCGCCTGCGACGTGTTCTCCTGCGCTGCGATTGAGCACGTAACGACTGCGGTGTCGGGAGCCGATTCGAACTCTCCATCCGCTCCGACAGAAATGGAATTCGGCAGAAAATTCGGGCCGCGATTCTCCTGTGCGGCTGCGGCGACGCTGGCGAGCATGAGCACAGCAATAGCGAGTTTCACATTGCACTCCGTTCAGAAAATTGAGTTCGATTGTAGAACGCGAGCACACGATCTTCTTGCAAATGCTCCGAAGCGACCTTTCCACCTGCTGCGAACTCCTGTATCGTCATGAAGCACCTCCGGCATGGGACTCAACGCTCTCGACCTCACACTGCTCGCGGTTTATCTGCTCGGCATCACTCTCTTTGGCATTCATTTCCGCTCGGCCGATCGTTCGCTGAAAAGCTATTTCCTAGCAGACCGCAATATACCGTGGTGGGCGATCTCGCTCTCGATTGTTTCCGCTGAGACGAGCACGCTCACGGTAATCAGCATTCCCGGACTTGCCTACGATCGCGATTTTGGCTTTCTTCAGCTCGTTCTCGGATACCTGGTCGCCCGCGTGGTCATCTGCATCATTTTTGTGCCGCAATATTTTCGCGGCGATTTCTACACTGCGTACCAACTCATCGATCATCGCTTTGGCCGGCGCCTGCATCGGGTCACCGCAGGATTGTTTCTGGCGACGCGAGCCGCGGCAGAAGGCGTGCGCGTATGGGCGATCTCGATCGTGGTCGCCATCGCGCTGAGCAACATATTTTCCCGTTTCGGACTCACTCCGGAAGCTCGCGATATCCTTTCTGTCGCAATCATCACATTGTTGACGTTGATCTATACGTTCGAAGGTGGCATGTCAGCGGTCGTCTGGACCGATGTGGTGCAGATGAGCATTTACGTTGCGGGTACGGTCATCGGATTTTTCACCATTCTTCATCTAATGCCCGGTGGATGGAATGCGGTACACCAGATCGCCGGCAGTGCAGGCAAATTCCGCATCTTCGATTTCAGCTTTAGCCCATCGAACAGCTACAGCTTCTGGGCTGGCGTGATCGGAGGAACATTCCTGACGACATCGACGCACGGAACCGATCAACTCATGGTCCAGCGCCTGCTCGCTGCCAAGAATGAAGGACAGTCGAAGCTTGCACTGCTCTCCAGCGGCGTCTTCATCTTTATTCAATTTGGATTGTTCCTGCTGGTCGGCGCATCGCTTTATGCGTTTTACAAGCTGTTCCCGCCGGTAGCGGCCTTTGCGAGTTCCGATCGCATCTTTCCGTCGTTCGTCGTCAATCGGATGCCACATGGAATTTCAGGTTTGCTGATAGCCGCCATTCTGGCCGCAGCAATGTCGAACCTCAGCGCGGCATTGAACTCTCTCTCCTCCACAACTGTGGTGGACTTTTATCTGCGCCGAAATCCGCAGGCATCGGAGAAGCGACGCGTGGCGATTTCCCGTTTTGCAACTATCGTCTGGGGGATCGTGCTGTTCGGACTTGCACTGCTCTCTCGACATGGTGGTCGCGTCGTGGAGATCGGGCTCACAATCATTTCCGTGGCTTATGGTTCGCTGCTCGGCGTCTTCTTGCTCGGCATTCTCACCCGTCGCGCCACGGAGAGCGGTGCGATCTTCGGCATGATCTGCGGATTGGCCTTGAACCTTTATTTATGGCTGGGGGCGAAGCAGTTCGCGAGTTGGGCAGGATTCAGCATCGCTTATACATGGCTGGTCGCGATCGGCACAGTTGTGACTTTCGTGGTCGGATATAGCGTGAGCCTATTTATGTCTCCAGCAGCGGAGCGGCAGCATACCTGAGGTGATGGCCGCGATGAGAACCGAACCGGTGCAACTGCCGCGTGCGTTAGGCCTCCGCCATGCGATCGCAATTGTTGTCGGCACAATCATCGGCAGCGGAATCTTTCTCGTTCCCAAAGAAATGATGCAGGCGGTTGGTTCCGCGAAGTTGGTTTACCTGGCGTGGATCGTCGGCGGAATTCTTTCCGTTTTCGGCGCGCTCACGTACGCAGAATTGGGAGCGCTGAAGCCGCAAGCCGGCGGCGAATATGTCTATGTGCGCGACGGCTATGGCCCGCTCGCTGGATTCCTTTATGCGTGGACATGGTTCGTAATCGCCAAACCCGCATCCATCGCGACCATCACCACCGGCGTAATGCGCATTCTGGGAACTTTCAGCAGCTTCAGCTTTCTCGGCAATGTTGCCATTGCACATCCGTTCGCGATCACCTGGGCTCAAGTTGGCGCCATTCTCGCAACCATTCTCATTTCGGGACTCAACTACATTGGCGTACGTAAAGCCGGTGACTTCCAGTACTTCTTCACCTGGCTCAAGGTACTGATGATTGGCGCCATCGTCGGCGTGGCCTTCAGCTTTCGCGGCGGCAGCTTTCACAATTTCTCGACCACATTCTCTGGAGCGACCGGCGGAATCAACGGCTTCATGATCGCGCTCGTAGCAGCACTGTGGGCCTACGACGGATGGAACGATTTGAACATGGTAAGCGAGGAGATCGAGCGTCCGGAGCGCAATATCCCGATGGCTCTGATCGCAGGCGTGCTTGTCGTAGCAGCGCTGTACATGGCGACGAACGCGGCTGTGCAATATGTTCTTCCCGCCGCGCAGGTGGCCGCATCCGATCGTCCTGCTTCGGACGCAACGCGCCTTGCTATTGGCGCAGTTGGAGCGATGATCGTATCAGCGGGAATGGCGCTGTCGATGCTCGTGGGCCTGAACGGGACGGTGATGAGTGGAGGCCGCGTGCCATTTGCCGTCGCTCGCGATGGATACTTCTTCCGAACGCTCGCCGAAGTTCAGCCGCGCTTTCTCACACCGGGAAACTCGCTGATCGTCCAGGCGATCCTTTCCTGCGCGCTGCTCCTGATGGTTGCGCGATTCCAGCAACTGTTTTCGATTGCGATCTTCTCCGAATGGCTCTTCTATATGGTCGCGGCGAGCACGATTTTTATTTTTCGCAAGCGCATGCCGGATGCGCCGCGTGCGTATCGTGCGTGGGGATATCCGGTGGTACCGGCAATCTTCATCGCCGCAGCAGCGTTCTTGCTGTACTCGACCTTCACGGAGAACCTGAATCGCTCCCTAATTGGGAGCGCGGTGATTCTGGCAGGAGTCCCGGTGTATGTATATTTCCGCAGCCAATAACAAAGAAGCTAACGTGGAGCCGGCCGCCCTCGGCCGGGTGTTGCTGGATTTCGCGATTGTGTGATTTCGTGATTGGCAACAACAAAAATCACAAAATCGCGAAATCAGGAAATCACGAAATATCCAACACCCGGCCGAGGGCGGCCGGCTCCACGTTAGCTTGCCGATCTTCTTCTCGGGCCAATCAGCCTTCCAGCAACTTCCCAAGATCGTTCGCGGCGTAACGAATACCGACAAAGAACGCGCCGAACAGCGCATACACTGCGCTGACCTCGTCGAAGCGCATTTCGTAAATCAATCTCTTGAACACCAGCGGATCGTCGGCAAAAAGCGTAACACCCCACTCCCAATCATCAAACCCGATCGAACCAGTGATGATCTGCTTCACCTCGCCTGCGTAGCGACGACCGACGAGTCCGTGCTCGTTCATCTGCCGCTGACGTTCCTCAATTGGGAGTGTGTACCAGTTCTTCTCTTCCCCGCGGCGACGATCCATCGGGTAAAAGCACACATACTTATTCGGCGGCATCGCCGGGTAGAGCCGCGAGCGCATCGCTTCACGCTGTCTGGCAAGGATTTCGTCGATTTCGCGCTTCCATTCCGGAGAATGCGGCTCGATGCCGCGCTCGACAAGCGAGTGGTAGGTCTTCACGGTCGATTCGTAAAGACCGAGTTCGATGACCGACAAATAAGAAGACGTCGGCTCGAGGAAGTCATTCAATCGCGAGCGTGCGAGCTGCAACTGCGCTCGATTCAGCTCACCGAAAGATTCCCGAAAATGAACCAGGAGCAGATCGCCCTTATGTCCAAGGACAGAATAAAGAGCAGACTGGCCATTCTGGTGCTGCTCCATTGCCGAGAAGATTGCACTGGCTTCTTCGACGACCTCGCGTTTATCTTTCGCGCTCAGCTTCCGCCACTCGGCCCAGCGAATCTTCATCATCTGATGAAGAACGCTGTAGCCTTCGATCGTGAGAGGCACTTCCGGCATTGAGGCGACTTCGGGACGCGCAGTGCGTGCAACGGACATAGAGCAATTCTACTCACTGGCTCGAGTGACAGCTCCTCGATGAGAGTTGATCACGGCATCCATCGTCCTAACTCTCGAATCACCAGTATCTTGGCGGGCTACCTGCACATTGCATCTAAATAAAGCATCGCTATAAACCTGAAGACCACAGCACTCGATTGAGATATGAAGACTCTCTTTTGGTACGGTCTCATCTGTGTAGTACTCGGGTTGGTTTCATTTCTGATTGTTGTGCCGCACACGAGCCCGCAAAGATTTCAAACCGGAGGAATTGGAGTAGGTTCCTCGCAGTGGGCAGAGCACCGTCCAATGCCGGGCGCGATCGGTTCGATTCTAATTATCGGCGGATTCTCGATGATGATAGGCGGCTGCCGCGAACGTAAGTAGTCGTACTCTATTGCGATTGGACTACCAATCCTTCAACTTCGCGCCGATCACGATAGATCGCCTTCTTCTCCGGAACTTCTCCTACGGCATCGACGTGCGCAACGTATTCACCTGTCGGCAGCGAAACGTCAAATGACAGATCTGGCGTTTCCTTTCCCGGAGGCAGGTTGAGCCGTTCATATCGCAGGGCCGTGGCTCGCCCGTTTTCATTCACAGCCATCACGATTACCGTCATATCAACAGTGTCATGACTGCCGTTGGCCACACGTACCGCTCCGGCGATGTTGCTCGCGACAATATGCGGACGCACGGTCCATCGCACCGTGAGCGGGGCGCCGCTCTGGGCTACGAGCAATTTGCTGTGCGTCAGCGGCGGCTCGGCGGAATCTGCAACTTGCACCAGCACGGAAAACTCATCGCTGGATTCCGGAGTACCGCTGATGTGTCCCGAATTGGAATCGAGGCTGAGTCCGGCTGGAAGCGTTGTCCCACCTTGAATGCTCCAGCGATACGGCGGACGTCCTCCGATCGCGCGTAACTGTACGTCGTATTTCTCTCCCGCAACTGGTGCAGGTAGAGCAGGTGTAAGAATCTGAAGAGCCGGCCTTCTGCGTGCCTGCGCCAACACAAGCGAGGAGACGCACAACACAGTAATCGCGCAAGCAGTAACCACGACGGTTCTGCGCATGGCTCCAATATACCCTTGGACGCTGAACGCTCGGCAAGCACCCTGCTTGCGCCGTTTCTGCAGCTGCTGGATGTAGTTGCAGCTACTCTTCTCGGAGTAGCTGCATGGGGTGGATTGCTAACGCTCGACGCGCAGGAATCGACGCAGAAACAATTCCCACGATCGCCATCGTGAACGCGACTCCCAACAACACCAGCGGATCGTTTGCCGAGGCGTGATACACAATGCTGGCGAGGAGCTTGCTCGCGGCTACTCCGAGCGCTAGTCCCGAAATGGAACCAACCGACAGAAGTATAGCGGTCCGCGAGAGGGCGGCTTTCAACACTTGCATTTGTTGTGCGCCCAATGCAACTCGTATCCCCAGTTCTCGCAGCCGTTTGCTCACACTGTAAGAGGCCATGCCAAACAACCCGGTAAGTGCCAGGATGATCGCGAGTGAGCCGAAAACCGTGAGCGCCACAGCAGCCGCAACAGTCGGGAGCATCACAAAGCCCAACGAATCCTGCCAGGGAGCGAGTGCAAAAATGGGAATACTGCGATCCACCTGGGTAATCGCCGCGTGAATCGCGGGAATCATCTGCGACGCTGGCGTACTCGAACGAACTACCAGCGTGGTAGAGGTATTCGGCGACTGAAGGATCGGATAGAAGATCGCCGGACGCGGATCCTCGGCCAAGTGTTCATATTTTCCATCTTCGACTATGCCGACGATCTCCCACGGCTTTGGTCCATTGGCGCGAAAACGCTTGCCGATTGCAGATTCAGTGCCGAAGAACCTGCGTGCAAAAGCGGCGTTCACGATCGCTACTCGAGGCGAGTCTTTGTCGTCGTGCATCGTGAAATCGCGACCAACGAGCATTCGGGTGCCTGCGGCGGAGAAATAGCCAGGCAAAACCTGGTAGTAGCTCGCATTGAATTTTCTGGTGGAGGCGCGAAACTCGGTTTCGTCCGCTCTGAAAACGCTGGTACTCGATTGATCCAGCGCGAGTGGCGTGCTGTTGCTCAAAGCCGCAGCGGTGACTCCGGGCAGATGCGACACTGCATCGAGGAGCTGTTTTTGGATCGCAGGGACCTCTTTGTCACCGTAACCGGCGAGATGAAGATCAAAATTCGCCAGCGTGATGCCCTGCGGGTCAAATCCGAGCGGAGTTCTCAGTGCGCCTTGCAGACCGCGCAGAGCCACGAAGCAGGCAGTAACCAATAAACAGCACACGGCGATCTGCACTCCGAGCAAGATGTCCCGGAAAGCGAATCTCGCGGAGCCGATCTGCGTTCGTCCGCTTCGCAGGACGTGATTGGGATCGGTCTTCCAGATCTGTCGGATCGGCATGCATCCGAAGACTAGACCAGTGCCCACGGAAACCAACAAGGCGAATGCATACAGCCGGCTATCTGGCTGCACCAGAAACTGAACAGGGAAATCAGCGATTGGCCTCCAGTTGCTGATCGCAGTTAAGAGCGCTGCTGCTGCCAACATGGCCAGCACGCCTCCGCAAACTGCCACCACCACCGACTCGACGATAAGCTGGCGCAAAATGCGCGAGCGGCTCGATCCGATGGCAACGCGAATGGCAAGCTCCCGCGTTCGGTCGGACATGCGTGCGGCGAGAAGTCCGCCCAAATTGGTACACGCGGCGAGGAGCACGAGTCCGGCGAGGAGCATCACGCCGTACATGAATGCGCGCACCGGGCCCCCGAGCATATCGCCAAGAAATCCAGGACGGCTGAGGTGAAAGGTCATACGTTCGTCGGTGCTCGGATATTCCTTAGCCAACTGCTGGCCGATGCGGTCCAAATCGGCTTCTGCCTGCGCGGTAGATACTCCATCCCTGAGCCTTGCGATGACCCACGCATTGGAATCGCTGCGTTCCGTGATCCACGAGTAGCCTTCGATTTGCGACTCGTTCAAGATCGGCATCCACACTTCCGGCCAAAACATCTTCTCGGTGCCTTGAAACCCTGCCGGCGCAACTCCAATCACGGTGTATGGATGTTTGTTGATCCGGACGGTCTGGCCAACAATATTCCGGTCGCCGTCGAAACGAGATTTCCAACAGGCGTAGCTGAGCACTGCCACCTCGTTGGCGTGGTCTCCTTTCTCATCCGACGGGTCGAGGAATCGTCCCAGAACGGGACGAACGCCCATCATATGGAAATAGTTTCCTGTTACCTCGTAACCCCAGACCGGCTGTGCGGCTCCGTTAGCTTCCAACCCGATACGCATGACGCGCGCAGCAGCGAGATCGGAGAACGTGCTGTTGCGATCGCGCAAGTCGCGGTACTGCGGAAAGGAACTATTCAGAGGATTGTTTCGGCGGCCATGTTCTACAGTGACGACGCGCTCGGGATTCGGCACCGGCAGCGGGTTCAACAGCAGCGAGTTCAAAACGCCAAAGACGACAACGTTTGCGCCGATGCCTACGGCTAACGTCAACAAGGCTGTGACCGCAAACGCGGGTGACTTGAGCAACTGCCGGAATGCGTAGCGTACGTCTTGGAGAACGTTAGTCATAGGACGCGTTGGGACCTCTTGCTCCTGAATACGGCACTTTCAATACCAACAGCCGCCCTGGTTCGAGCCAAAGCTCGCCGGACTCGCCGAAATCCGTCTTTGCGCGACGAGAGTGGTGAAATTGCACGAGTTCATTGGATACGAGCACATGGAAACTGAACAAAAGACGAGGGTTGTGCCGGGCTGTGAGGAGATTTCGATGTGGAAAACCTCAAATTCGACCCCGGCGTTAACGCCTAAATTTCCACGGCGTTAACGCCTCTTTTTCCACAGCGTTAACGCCCTTTTTTCCACGGCGTTAACGCCGCGCTCTCCGGGGGTTTAACGCCCATTTCAGGCGCGCGACGCAGCGCAGGTGCTGAATTAAATCCTGGATTCCGGATTTGGGAAAGAGGCCCATACTTCTGTGCTATCCCGAAAATGGGCGAAAGTCAAGCGAAATGTTTGGGCGACAACAGTGGCTCTCTATCGTCTAGCCCGGCGGCAATCAAGTTTCCGTGCCAACGGAGCGATCGCAGGCCTCACCTCCGATATGTTCGCATTCAGAAGCGGGTGTCCGAAAGTGAACATGTCGTTCACAAGCCGAAATCTCATTTGGTGTCCTGATTGTCCTCACGGGTGGTGCCAGCAAATTCTCCTATTGACCTTCTATACGTCGCTAACCTACCCTCCTACAGAACGTCGATAGGAGCATGCACGTGGGACAGGAACAAACGGCGTTGTTGCAGGGAACGCTCGATCTGCTCATTTTGAAGTCGCTCGCGCTCGAGCAAATGCATGGACTGGGAATTGCAAGACGAGTAGAGCAGATCACCGGCGGAACCTTTCAGGTGAAACCGGGATCACTCTTCCCTGCTCTGCACCGCATGGAAGAGGAAGGCTGGGTGAGTTCCGTTTGGGGAGAGTCGGAAAACAATCGTCGCGCGAAGTATTACCGGCTTACCAAATCGGGAAAACGCCAGCTCGAGAGCGAGAGCGAGCGCTGGGGACGAATCTCATTGGCGATTTCGCAAGCGCTGGCAAGTTCGTAGCAGTTAACAGAACCGCCGCCGGTAGGCGGGTGGGGCAGCCGCGTATTTTGCGGCTGCGTTTCTCCAGATTGGGTGCGTGTCGTGCAGCCCGGACCTGGCCATTCGGCCATCTCCGGTGCACCGCCGGCCGGCGGCGGTTCCGTTGGCACATTGACAGGAGGACACATGAAAAGACGAGATC
>CAYNPS010000077.1:0-16957 GCA_964399125.1 uncultured Terriglobales bacterium | reverse complement strand
TTCGGCCAAGTCGTCAAGCAGTCGGCGCCAAGCGGCTTCCTGTGTTCCTGTGTGTCTCAAAAATTCCCGTTCCGGGATTGCTGGCGCTTCTTCAGTCTTCGTTTTGTCTTCGTGAGTTCTGAGCAACAAGACTGTCTCGTCGTCCCGCTGCTTTCGGCAATGGCCGAGATCTGCATAGATGAGTTCAGTCAGGTCGGGCAGTGAAGCCTCGCCATTGTTGCGCAGGAGTTTTGCGATGCAATCGAGACTCGAATCAGGATCGGGATCCGAGCCTCGCTCCAGAACGCCGTCGGTAAGCATGGCGAAAATATCACCCGGCTCATAGCGAATCTTCGTGCTGGTGTATCCATCTCCAGCGATGAGCCCGAGAGGCAATTGAGGAAGGCAGTACCTCACGACATCGCCGGTGCTGCGACGATAGTGGAGGAGCGGAACGTGTCCGGCTGAAACGTATTCGGCTACGCCGTTGTTACTGAAGCGCAATGCGGCTAGCGTAGCGAACATATGCGGCTCCTTTACGCCCGGCAGCACGCGATTCAGGTCTTCGAGCAACTTGGCCAGCGGTTGGCCGAGTAATAAGCCGTAACGAATTGCAGTCTTGACCATGCCCATCAGGACCCCGGCGCGAAAGCCGTGGCCGGAGACATCGGCAACGTAAACGGTGATGTCGTCGTTCGCGACCAAGTCCATCAGATCGCCACCAACGTCGTCTTTGGGGAGGCTCCGGCCGTGAGCTTCTATCTGCAAGCCGCGGAATGAGAGAGGAGGCACCAGCGTGCTTTGCATCTGCGACGCAACGGAATCGGGTTTGCGCCGGCTCGTCTCCTTCAGGGCCTCACCGGAAAAGATTCCCAGTTCCGGAATGACGACCATTTTCGACATGCTGTTCATTGTGAGACCCTCCATGCTGAGGTAGATCGGTTGTTCACATGCGCTCAGCGGCCGGTTTCTGCGGCCAGATTGTCAAGCAGTTTGCGCCAGCCGGCCTCAATCATCTTCGGACCATCTGCCCAATCAATGTAGGTGCCCTGATGTGTGCATACGAGATCCGTACCTTTATCGCTCTGCAGGAACTCGAACGTGACCAGAGCGGCGGAGATCCGTTTGTCGTTGAGGTCCATCGTCGAAGCAGTCACGATGCGCCGGTTCGGAGCGATGTCCTGAAAGCGTCCTTCGTTGGTGAGGTACATGCCGGCGATGGGAGTGCCTTCCTTCATGCGATAGCGCAGACGCTCGGCGCCGCCAATGCGGAAGTCCATCGCGTATTCCTCGATCTTGTGTCCCTCGCCTTCGGCGAACCAGCGGCGCTTTTTGGCGGCATCGGCAAACGCGACAAAAACCCGCTCGGGAGGCTTGGGATAACTGCGCTCAAGAACAAATGTGCTGTGAACGGCTGATGGCTGCTGCATAAACAATCCTTTCCAGCTTTGATGGAATAGTGAAGCAACAACTTCAGTATTAGGCACTAGGGAACAATTGTCAAGTTAAAACTTAAGTATTATCTAAGCACCTGTCCTCTCTGCAACTTAGGACGGGAGCGGGGTCAGAGTCAGTGCTGTTCCTGGTAGCGAATAGGTGAATGTTGAGGCGGAGAGATGACTCCGAGTCGACTAGTTGATCCGTCCCCTTACCACGGACGGTACTGGCTCTCCTGTCGCGTCATGACATTTGATTGGCCGCGCTAGGTTCCCTTGTACGCGCTGCCGACCATGACATTGCGGAAGCGTGCTGGGGCTGCGCCATGACCAGTGCCCATGGTTTGCATGGGTTGGCCTTTGCCGCAGTTGGGCGTCCCCCAGAGTTGCCATTGGTCGCGCGAGCAGATGGCATCCATGGAGTTCCAGAATTCGGTCGTAATGCCGGAATAGGACGTGTTCTTGAGCATGCGTCCGAGCTTGCCCTTCTTGATCTCCCAACCAATTTCGCAGCCGAACTGGAAGTTGTAGCGCTTGTCGTCGATCGACCAGGAGCGGTTGGTCTCCATGTAAATGCCGTGATCGGTGTCGGAGATGAGCTGATCGAGCGTGAGCGGCTTCGTTCCGGGAAGAATGCTGACATTGGTCATGCGAATCAGCGGAATGCGGTTCCAGCCTTCGGCGCGCATCGTGGCGTTAGAGCGATGCTCGCCGATGGTGTGTGCCGTTTCGCGCGAGGAGAGATATCCGGTGAACTGGCCGTTGGTGATGATTGGCGTGCATTGCGCGGGCACGCCTTCGTCGTCGTAGGCGAATGTTCCCAATCCGGGACCGTGCTGTTCCGTCGCGTCCGCAACTACATTCACCAGGTCGCTTCCGTAGCGCAGGTTGCGCAGCTTGTCGATGGTGAGGAAAGACGTGCCGGCGAAATTCGCTTCCATTCCAAGGACGCGGTCGAGCTCGATCGGGTGCCCGACAGACTCGTGAATCTGCAGCCCAAGCTGGGAAGAGCCAAGAATAATGGTGAACTTGCCTTCCGGACACTGATCGGCCTTGTGCAGCGCGACGGCTTCTTCGCCGATGCGGCGTGCATTCTCGATGAGGTGAAGCTCGTCGATCAGCTCGTAGCCTTTGTTCTGATACTGACCACCGAAGGAGTTCGGGTATGAGCGCTTCTGGATCTCCGTACCTGCGAACGCGTAAGCGTCGTAACCCGCTCCGGTGATGAAGCGCGTCTGGTGAATATCGGATCCCTCGCTCGAATGAAACCATTGCTCATAACGACGAAGAGTCATCTGAGCTTCGGCCAGCGTGACTCCTGAAACGGAACGCAATTCTTTGTCGCACGCCATCAACAGTGCCAGGTTCTGCTCGATGGAGGTGCTGAACGGATCGATCTTGTATGGATTCGTCCAGTCGGCGGTAACCGGCTTTTCAGGCGCGAGGCGAATCGGATGCTGCTGAACACGCGATGAAGCTCGAGCGATCTCGACAGCTCGCGCTGCAGTCCGCTCGACCGACTCGCGGGAAAGATCGTCAGTCGAGGCAAACCCCCAGGCGTTGTTCACGATCACGCGGATGCCGATACCCAGCGATTCTGAGTCAGCAGCATGGCCGATCTTGCCATTCTTGGTGGCGAGCGCGCGCTGGCGGTCGTTAACGATGCGCGCGTCGCAATAGGTCGCTCCGCGCCTTGAGGCAGTATCGATTGCCCACTGCGCAATCTGCTTCATCATTTAATTGAGTATATAAAGAGCCGAAGATCGATATGCTCGATTACTGCTCCGCGGCTTGGTCTCCCACTTCTGCAGCTTGCCCTGCCTGCTCTGGCCGCTGCTCCCGACTTGGAAAATAAAGCCAGTACAACAGGAGCGCACAAATGAGTAGGAGGAAAAGTCCTCTCACAAATTCAGGCACGGTGCTTTGGATTCTGAATCCGGCAGGCATGGTCGAACTTGACCGATATGGGCCCTCGATCAGCCAGTTGGTTGTTGAGATTGCAAGCATGTTCGCAAAGTGCCCGACAGCTTGCGACACCAGCAGTGCGATGACGATAGCTCCGACATAACTACCCACCAAAATCTGCTGCAGTCGCTTAAACACCTCTGCTCCGCAATGTCGCCTGGTACGTGACCAGTGCCTTGATTGGCCCTACGCCAAAGACCCAAAAAGAGACAGACCAAGCTACCGCAAAGAAGGGGAGCGCGTTTAAGAGAATCATGCAGACAAGCTCAAAACTGAAAATACCGGCAAATGCATGTCGTATGTATGGGTACTCAACAGCATCGATCAAGATATCGAGAAACTGCCTGGTGGGAACCCAAACGAATTGAAATAGACGTATCAGACACTCAGCCAGAAGTATCGGTATAGTGATAACCGCGATGTGTGATTCGCGCAGGATCGTCTTCAGCTTTGGCCGCATTTGGAAGAGTCTGGCGGAAGCGTGTGCGAGTCGAACACACCCTCGACACCGCGAAGGTGCCGAGCGCCGGTTTTGAAGACCGGGAGGATCACCGGATCCCATTCGCTTCCGCGTATCTTCAACATAACAGGTCGCTAATTAGGCACAAAAGTGCGGCTCTGTCATCGCTCAAGTTCCTTCTCAGCCCGCGACATTAGGAGGAGCGGATTTTGCGTTTCTGATCTCCGGATATACAGGCGCGCGCTTCATTCAGAAACCCTTCTCATTACCTCACCTTGCCGCTCGGATTCGTGAACTCCTTGATCACCGTCTTTCGGTGCAATGCAGATAGATCACTTAAGTTTTGGTGGCCCGGGCGCGAGTTTCCTTTGCAACCTCTTTTGACACTCTCACCTGCTGGACCAGGCAGAAGCAGGCTACGCCTGCGTACGCGTTCGAACGCGCCGAAGAGAAAGCACGTCGTCCAAGTGATGATCAAAGAAAGGTCAGAACCTCGGTATTAGCACCGCCGTAATGTTCCTTGCGCTAATCCTTGTGCATACCATGCTTTAGGCGAACTTTGCCCTCCCCCGCTTAATAAAACTTTCCTTCGGAGAGGGTTATGAAACCACTCATCTGTTTCGGATTGGCGCTGGGTATATCGATCACGGCCGCGGCGCAAACCTCCAACACTGCCTCGTCCACTGCTCCCAAATCGGGAACGACTTCGGTTTCGCACCAGATCAAAGCCATCAACTACCGCAACGGTTCCTCTTCGAAGGTCGACATGCAGGGGACTCAGCTCATGTCCACGGCGATGGGTGAAGCTAAAGTTCAGAGCCGCACCGGCCGCGTCGAAGTTGACCTCAAAATGTATGGACTCGAGCCTGCCAACAAGTTCGGTATGGAGTATTTGACGTACGTGCTGTGGGCGATTAGTCCGCAGGGTCGCGCCGTGAATATGGGCGAACTGGTGCTCGATCATGATCAGACCAAGCTGAAGGCCACGACCGAGCTGCAGACGTTCGGACTCGTTGTGACCGCCGAACCCTACTTCGCTGTTACTCAGCCCGGCAGCCTGGTCGTTGCAGAGAATGTGCTGCGCACTGACACTGCCGGATCCGAGAAACAGATCCAGTTTAGCTACGAGTTGCTTGGGCGCGATGCCTACTCCTCGACAAACGCTCGCATCAGCGACGCCATTTTCGGAATCGATTCGAAGACGCCGCTAGAGCTATTTGAAGCGCGTAATGCGGTGAGAATCGCGCGCAACGCGAACGCCGATAAGTACGCTCCCAGCGCGCTTGCTAGTGCCGACAAGTCATTGCAGCAAGCCGAGAACGCGTATCGCACCAAGCAGAAGGCGCAGGTCGCGACCTTCGCTCGCGATGCGGCACAGACCGCCGAAGACGCCCGCGTGATGTCGCTCAAGAAGCAGGAAGAAGAGCGTTTGGCACGCGAAGCGGCCGACCGTGAAGCGCAGGCTAAGGCGCAGGCCCAGGCCGAGGCGCTGCGTCGTCAGCAGGCGGAACAGGATCGTGCGGAAGCCGAGCGCATGCGCAAGGAAGCTGAACTAGCCGCACAGCAGGCGCAGCAGGCGAAGGCAGAGGCCGAAGCTGCACGTCAGGCGGCTCTGCAACAGCAGCAACAGGCGGAAGCTGCACGCCAAGCAGCAGTCGCGCAACAGCAGCAGCTCGCTGCCGAAGCGGACAAAGCTCGGGCAGCGGCGGCGGAGGCCGATCGTCTGCGTCAGCAGGCGGAGAAGGATAAGGCCGATCTGCGCGCGAAGCTCCTGCAGCAGCTCAACGCGGTGCTGGAGACGCACGATACGGCTCGCGGTCTGATCGCCAACATGGGCGATGTCCTCTTCCAGACTGGGAAGTACGAGTTGAAGCCGGAAGCGCGCGAGCGTCTGGCACGGGTGTCAGGAATTCTGCTGGCGTACTCGACTCTGAAGGTCGCGATTGAAGGCCACACCGATTCCACCGGAAGCGATGAGTTCAACCAGCGGCTCTCGGAACAGCGAGCCGAGGCAGTCCGGGACTATCTGGTCAGTCAAGGCGTCGCAGCAGGAGCTATAACTGCGCGCGGCTTTGGCAGCATGCAGCCCGTCGCTTCGAACGACACCGCAGAAGGGCGCCAGCACAACCGTCGTGTTGAGCTGGTACTGTCGGGCGACGCAATCGGGACCGCAAACGACGTGGCCAGCGCTGCGGCACCGCAACAGTAACGCCAAGCAACACTTCCGACAAAAGAGGAGCGCTCCCGCTCCTCTTTGTTTTTTGGCCAATTCAATCTTTTTGCAGTAAGCCCGATGATCCGTGACGCCACGTGGTCTGCCGGAAGATGCCACCCTACAGTCAAAGCCAGAAATCGCTGCTTCTTTCCCTGCCAGGATCTCTAAGGCGTCTTGGGCTGGCCGCGAACGGTCCTAAGTTAGTGATGAGGGAGGCGTTCGCTGCGAAATAGCGGAATTCCCTGCTGTTTCCCTGCTAATTCCCTGGCTGAATGCAAATCACCTGTGTTTATGCGGGTCCGGCAATAAATTTTTTTCTTGTGGGAAAATTTTCCCTGCTAAATTCCCTGCGCAGGGAATTTGACCGGGACCGCTCTAGATCGAATCAGTACAACTCGCGGCTGCACATCGTCCCCGGCAGACTGTCCATGTGTGTTCGCTTTCGAACAGAACTAGCGATTTCGGCCAACCCGGAAGCTTGCGTTGCCACAGACCAATGCACAAATGCTTGTATTTCAATGTGGTGGCACTCTCCATGGCGTCACGACCATGGAATCATGGCTGCTCATTGGTAAATGACAAGGCCTATGAACCTCCGCGGCGCGTTTCGTACATTGTGGAAGAGCCCAGTATTTGCGCTGATTTCGATTTCGGTCCTCGTGTTGGGAATCGGCGCCAACACAGCGATCTTCAGTGTCGTCAACGCTGTCATGCTGCGCCCGCTTCCGTACCAGAATCCGGAGCTCATCGTTTCTGTGGGGACGCTCTGGCCGAGCACTGGCCGCATCGGACAGGTCTCTTTGCCCGACTTTCTCGACTGGCGAGCTCAAAGCCATAGCTTCGAGACGCTCTCCTACTACGCTGCGTATCCGCACAGCATTTTTGCAAACAATGTCGCCGCGCAAATCAATTGCGCAATCGCGGATACAAGTTTCTTTAACGTGTTCGGAGTGCATCCAGAGCTGGGCCGTCTGTACAGCGAGACCGATAAGAAGAGCGGAACGTTGGTAGCAGTCGTCAGTGACTCGTTTTATCGCCGCGTATTTCAGGGCAATCCCGACATAATCGGGAAAACGATTAAGTCGGGGGAGCTTGAGCTCGTCATCGTCGGCGTAATGCCTCCTGGATTCGACTTTCCTGAGCGCAGCGAAATCTGGATTCCGGATTACGATTTCATAGTCCAGCCGGCGACGCAGGAACGCTCCGCGCATAACTTTAGGGCTGTCGGTCTTCTCAAACCGGGAGTAAGCCTCGAGCAGGCGCAGGCGGAGATGAAGACCATCGGGGCTCGCCTCGCGCAACAGTATCCGAAGGACGACAAGCTGACGAGTGTTGGCATCACTTCGCTCCGAGATCAACTGGTCGCGCAGGTTCGCCTGACACTCTATCTTCTGCTGTCTGCTGTGGGTGTAGTCCTGCTGATCGCCTGCGCCAATGTGGCGAACCTTATGCTGGCCAAGGTTGCCGTGCGTCGGCAGGAAATTGCCATCCGCACCGCTTTGGGAGCAAGTCACGGAGACATCGTCCGCCAACTTCTTACCGAATCGCTGGCGCTGGCCGTGGTGGCTGGGACGTTGGGATTGCTGTTGGGCTATTGGTCCGCACGAGCCTTGGCACACGTGACTCCTGCTGCCCTGATTGCTAATACCGACATCACGCTCGACTGGCGCGTAGCTTTGTTCACGTTAGGCGTGTCCTTGCTCTGCACGATCATCTTTGGCCTCGCTCCTGCATTTCAGGCCAGCGGCGGCGATCTGCGAAGCGCGCTGCACACCGGCAGGACTTATTCCACGGCCGGAAGTGGCACGGGAAAACTGCGTTCCGGAATCATGGTTGCAGAGATCGCCCTATCAATGGCACTGCTCGTTGCAGCGGGAATTCTCATCCGCAGTTTGATTGCGCTCAACGCCGTCGATCCTGGATACAGAGTCGACCACCTCATGGTCTTGCACCCGATGTATCCGGCCGACAGTGAGACTGATTTGCAACACGCCGCCGCGTTTTACTCCGCGCTGCTGGAGAAAACAGCCGCAACGCCCGGAATTAAGGAAGTAGCGGCAGCAACGGCCTTGCCTTCTCAGCCCACCGATAGTAACGGCGGCTTTTGGATTGCCGGACATCCCGATCCTCCGCCGGGAGACTACATTACGCAATCGGCGCTGTTCATGACCGCGAGCCCAAATTATTTTCACGTGGTGGGAATCCCAATTGTGAAAGGGCGCGACTTCAATGAGCACGACACACCCGGCGCGCCGCTGACCTGCATCGTCAGTGAGCCATTGGCGCGCAGGTTCTTTCCCGGAGAGAACCCAATCGGCCAGCAGATCCGTTTTGGCTACGATAGTGTGACATACAAGAACTACCTGACCATTGTTGGAGTAGTTGCAGGCGTACGGCAGGAGAATCTAGAGGAGCCGCCGACTGCGCAGATATACGTTCCCTATCAGCAGCATCCCGGACGCACAAGCGACATGTACTTGATCTTTGCTGACAGCGGCGGTGGAGCGGCAGCGCTGCGTGCCGAGGCGCACCGCTTGAATCCCGAAGTGCCGCTGGAACTCAAGTCGCTGACTGACGTTGTCGGCGAGTCGTTCGCTGCTTCGCGCTTCCGCAGTGGCTTGCTCGCGTCATTTGCTGGATTAGCGCTGATTCTCGCCTTGATTGGGCTATACGGGGTAATGTCGTACACAGTCGAGCAGCGGCGCAGCGAGATCGGCGTTCGCATGGCGCTCGGGGCGCAGAAATCAAGTGTCGTGCAGCTCATTTTGGGACAGGGACTATGGCTCGTGTTGCCCGGAGTTGCGCTCGGGTGCGTGCTCGCCTTCGTTGCTGGAAGAGTCTTCGCCAGTCTGATTTATGGAGTGAGCTCGAGTGATCCAATCACGTTTATTGGAATTGCAGCGATATTGATCGCAGTATCTGCGCTCGCTATGTACATTCCCGCACGACGTGCCGCAAGGCTCGATCCAATGCTGGCATTGAGAAGCGAATAGGGAGAGCGCGATTTGTGATTGGGTGATTTCGCGATTGAAGCTCTAATCACGAGATCAGGAAATCACGAAATTCTTCAAACCTGCGGAGAGCGGGGCGGCCGTCAGTCCTCAACTATAACGCTGAATCTTCGTTGCTCACGCCGCGTGGATCATGCTGTATGCCAGAATCGCAAGCACAATCAGGCTTACCACTACATAAAGACGATCGCGTTCGAGATAAAAGCCAACGACTGCGAGTACGACGCGCGCAACTGGCGTAACAATCAGAAGCAAAAGACCAAGTTGCATGATCGCGTCGCTGCGCAGGTGAAGCACTGCAGAGTAGATTCCCGGCAGGGTTCGCAGTTCGGGAAGCTCACTGTGGAAGGCGCGATAGCTCACGATGTCATGGCTATGCTGTGCGAGATAGAGAACTCCTCCAGCCGCAACTACGAGTGCTGAGATCAGCACGCCGAAGCGAAGCAGATTGCCGATGAATATCTCGAGGCGCTCGTCTGTCATCACGAAACTAGACCTTGCCTGTTGCTCCGTTGAAAATCATTTCGAGTGCCAGCAGGAAAATAATGATCCCAAAGGTCACACGCAGCGCTCGAACTGGAGCTCGCACCAGCACTTTACTCCCGAGAAATGCACCGGCCAGAACTCCGAGTACTACGGGCATAGAGAGCCGGGGATCGATGTAGCCGCGTCCGAGATATACGCCTGCGCTTGCAGCGGCGGTTACGCCAATCATGAAATTGGAAGTTGTCGTGGAAACTTTGAATGGAATCCGCATCGCGCGATCCATCGCGATCACTTTGACCGCGCCCGAACCGATGCCCAGCAACCCTGATAGCGCGCCGGCGCCGAACATCAGACTGAAGCCGGCGGGGACGTTACGTACTCCATATGCTTGCCGCTGTTCGCCAACGGGATAATCTCCCGCCAGTCTTAGTTTGGCTGCTAATGAATCGGACTCGACCAGTACACCCGTGTCCTGTTTTTTCCCAAAAAGGGATTGATAAGACGCATGCAGCAGAACGAGGCCAAAGACGATGGCAATCGCGTGCGTGCTGACGCGCGTCGCCAGGAACGCCCCCAGAATTGCGCCGAGAGTCGTCGCAATTTCCAGCAGCATTCCGATGCGAATGTTGGAATACCCTTCTTTGACGTATGCAGCCGCAGCGCCCGAAGAGGTCGCGATTACGCATACCAGCGAGGCGCCGATCGCGTACTTGATATCAACGTGGAATAAGAGAGCAAGGGCTGGAACCAAAACGACTCCGCCGCCCAATCCGGTGAGTGCGCCAAGAAAGCCGGCAAGCATGCCGGTGGCCCACACAATGATGGTGAAAGAAAGGGCTGTCATTCGCGCGGAATCGCGTCAGAGCAAACTGGCTAGTCTAACGCGATCGCGTGAATGAGCGCTGACGAGGCATTCAACGAGTCATCCGCCCATACTGTAGAAGAATTCCTCTTGGACAATCTTGCCGTCCTTGACGGTATACAGACCGGTCTCATCCATGTTCATTCTCTGGCCCGCCATCGGGCCTGCTTTTACGGTTACATCGTATTTGAAGCGCACAATGAAGCGATCGCCGTGAGGCCAGGGCCCTTCGATCTCACGCTTGTTTACAGTGTTGTTTTTCTCCCACCATTCACCTTTAGCTTTTATTGCTGCAATGCCTTCCTGACGCGCAGGTCCAGCCGGGCCAGCTTGCGGTTCAATGCTGACGATTTTCGGACTGTACAAGGTGCTTACTGCTTCCGATTCTTTGCCTTTGCGACAAAGCTCAACCAGTTTCTTTCCTACTTCCAACGCGCTGCTCATATTTGCTCCTTCCGCAAAGATGATGTGAACAACGCTATGAGATGAAGGCAGAGATTACTTGGATTCGATTCATGTGAGCTGCCGATTCGCCTGTTTCCAGCTCTCGTCTTGAGATACCACGATGATCAAAGCAGGGGGGCGGATCTTGAGACAAGCAGGCGCAAAGCTCCGAATCGCACACAGGGATTGGCAGGATTACAAATCCTAAATGGGAATGGAGCGCTTTACGGATTCTTTGGCTTAGGACGCGCGTAATCTTCCATTGTGGCGGTCCATTGGAGAAACCGCACCAGCTCGTGTCGCGTGCGCCAAAGGAAGGTCCAGAACTCGAGAAAGCCGATCTTGTCCATCTTGATGCCGGTGTAGGTCTCGATTCTCCAGCGCAAATAGGGGCTGCGCCAGGGAGCAAGTCGATGGCCGCGGGTGGCAATCCAGATCAAGCGGAGAACTCTCTTCATGATTTCGCGTTATGCCAAGACTACCGAGACGTCGCTTCCTTTATCAGCGCCCGCCAGTCGATTGGCGGCAGCGCGATTCGCGGAAATCTCCAGATATCCCATGCTGCCGAGAATGCCGAAGATCTCGCCCGGCGTGGCCTGAGCATATGCCGTTCTGATCTTTGTGACCTCAGCCTTGCCAATCACGATGCGAAACGCCGGCGGAGTGTGCTCGAAGAGCTGCGGAATATCTTTTGGAGTGATGTTCGTAATCAAATTCCCGAATTTGTCCGTCTTCAGCACTACGCCTTTGAAGCTGTTCTCGCTGACGGATTTTGGCTTGGGAGCAGAGAATCGGATGTAGTCAGTGATTTCGTCGCCGAACTTTGCAATCTCTACGCCCTTGCTGAGCCATCCGGCGCATGCAGCGAAAATATCCCGGCCGTGGAAGGTTTGGCTCACGGGCTGGAGAAAGTAATGTTCCGCCGTGATGTGGCGAACGCTGAGCCGCTCGGAACGTTCGTATACCAAGGACAACACACCGTTATCAGGCGCAATGAAGATGTGTTTCTCGTTGACGGCAAGGATCGGCCGTCGTTGCGTTCCCACTCCGGGATCAACTACAACGACGTGCACTGTGTCTGAAGGGAAGTACGGAGCCGACTGGGCGATGCTGATCGCGCCATCCAGCACGTCGAACGACTGCACCGCATTGCAGATGTCGAAAATCTGCGCCTGTGGATTGATGTTCAGAATCACACCCTTCATCGTCCCGACAAAATGGTCATTCAGGCCAAAGTCGGTGGTCAGGGTGATCAGTCGGTTGGGCAATCGATCGTCCTCAATTATGAGCTTATCGGGCGAACTTAACGTGCAGAGAAAATGAAGTCAAGAAAGGAGTTGGCAGATGTGAGTCATCGGTAATCAGAGCTCGCGGCTGGACTGGAAGACTGGAGATTTTCAGTGTCATTCGACACTCGATGGTTCCGTTTCGGATTCGAGTGCAGAGAGCACTTCTTCGTCGATATCCCAACGCTTGAGAATCTTGAAAATCGTGCTGGTCGAGAATCCGGCGCGTACGAGCATACGGAAAACACGGGCTGATTCGCGCTCGTTCTGCGGCTTCTGCAGACGTTTGCGTTCGAGAAACTGCCGCGCAAGCTGCTCTTCGTTTACCTCTTCATATGCATGATTCACGGCCCGCTCGATCACTTCGCTGTGCACGCCTTTAGCTTTGAGATCGGTGACTACCCGCCTTCGCCCAAACTTTTCGTTGCTCTGCCGATATTGGGAATAGGCGGCGGCGTAGCGTGAGTCGTTTAAATACTTCTGCTCTTTCAGCTTTGCAATGACAGCTTCGACAGCCAGATGGCCGTCGTCATCATTTGAGGCGCGAGCCCGCAGCAGCCTCTTTAATTCCGCCACGGTGCGCATCTTTCGAGCCAGGGACGCCACCGCATAGTCATACAGCTCAACATCGCTGAGCTTACGCTTTGCTCTTGCGCTGGAAAATGGCATGGACTGAAGAATCGAGCCAATTGAGGAGCCATCGAGGTCATCCGAGCACTGGATGACCCCGATGGCTAAACCTCATGTCATTACTGCGGATTCGAAGTGTCTCCGCTGTGCTGGTGGCCTTCGCCCCGCTCGCCGCGATGGCTCATCATCTCCTCCAGCTTCTTCTGTTGGTCAGAGGTGAGGATCGGACGAATCTGGCTCATCGTGTTCTCATGAATCTGTTTCATTTTGGCACGACGATCCTGATCTGACGTGGAAGTGCTCTGGCGAGCATCCTGCATCTGCTTCATCTGTTCGTCGAGAATTGGCTTGATCTTGGTCTTCTGATCGTCGGTCAGGTTGAGTTCTTTCGACATGTGCTCGAGCATGGCATCGGAACTCATCATCATCCCGTGCCCGCGACCTTCGCCTGCTCCGTGACCGTGTCCGGTTCCCGACTGTGCATTGGGCTGCTGATTCGTCTGCGCATCCTGCGGCGCGGCGGCAAATGCCGCAGCCGTGAAGATCAGCATTGCTGCGAGCGAAAGAATAAGATTCAATTTCTTCATTGCGAATTCCTCCTCTTGTCCAGTCCGGCTGCCTGCGGCCGCTGCGGGGAAATTAGAACACTATCCTGTCCTAAAAGTAAAAAGGGCCTCGACCCGAGGGTCGAGGCCCGACATGCAGAATCGAATGGGATTAGAACTTGTATCCAAATCCGAGTGAGATCACAGGGAAGAACCGAGCCGGCGAAGCCGAGTGGTTGATCTTTGCCTGCTCGGAAAGAACGTTGCTCTGGAACGTAGGATCTGAGGTCACGTCGGTGCAGTTCAGTCCGAACGAATCGCAGGCACGTCCAGCAAAGCTCAGCGTGGTGCGCGGAACGCCCTGATAAACGGCTCCGATATCAAACGTCATTCCAAAATGGCGCTCACTGCTCCGAGCCAGGTTTCCCCAGCCCAGCAGAAACATCGGTCCGGCTTTGCTGAACGCCATCTTCCCATTGCCGGAAAGAGGATTGCTGGGATCGCTGATGTAGTCGGTCCCGCCCAGCGTGAACGACTGCCCACCAGGAACGGAAGCTTTGCCGCTGAGCTGGTTGCCGTTATAAAGCAGAGCTCCGGGGCTGAGGTGGAATCCGCCGCCGAACGGGAAGATGTCGTACAGCGCCTGCACCGAGCTGAGTCCGAGCTTGCCTGAATAGGTCACGCCGTCTTTATCGAAGCCGCGGCTGTAGTTGAATGCCGAAAATCCAAAGCGCACGTTGGAGCGCCGCGTTACAGGCACGGCAAAATCGCCGCCGAATCCCAGCAGCGAGGTTTTGAACGCGATGCCCGGACGATGGCTGAAGCTGGGACCTTCCGGTCGCGAGGCCACGGCAGCAGGCGAGGCGCTGCTGGAATCGGGCGCAGGCTGGCCAGAGTCGTTAGACGCAAACGCGCCGCAAGACATCGCGAAGCTCGCAACGAGCAACGCCACACCAAATTTGTTTCGCACAGTTTAGCCCTTTGAAGAAGCAGTGAAGATTTAAGAGGCACGCGGGCGAGGTCGAGCCAAACAGCCGCAGTGACCGTCAGTACGGTTGAAAGTACGTCAGTTCGGGTTGGAGACAAAGATTACTGGCGTAATGAGGGAATCCCAAGAATAAGGCGGCGGCGATTTGTCACTCGCGATTTTGTGATTTTGGCTTTCAATCGCGAAATCACGAAATCACACAATCGCGAAATTGCACGCGAAAACCCGCGCGGGGGCGCGCGTCGGTCCTTTCATTCGATCTCATTCCTGATTCAGCACAAAATTCACCGTGATCTGAGTCTGCACTTCCACCGGTTCGTGATTCAGGATGTAAGGACGATACTGCCACTGCTCCACAGCACGCATCGCGGGCGCGACCAGCATCGCGGGGCCGCTGATGGGCTCAACGTGTTCCACCCGCCCGTTTTTCGCAATCGTCGCTAACAGGACCACCGCGCCTTGCAACCGAATCTGCTTCGCAATCGCGGGGTACTCCGGCAGAACTTTCCGCACCAGTGTGCCAAGCTGCATTTCCGAGACGTGGAACGGACGCGTCGGTGGAGGCGGCTTCGGAATATTGAAACCATCAGTGTTGATGATGTTGGTGATCGGTAGCGCGCTCTCGCAATTCGTGGTGCAGAGAGGACCGACCTGCGGCGCACCTGACGAGGCATCATTGCGATCGTTTACTCGTGCAATTGTGGTCGGTATAGATGTTGGTTGAATAATTGTGTACGACGTTGGCGATGAGACTCCTCTGCTCACGTTTGTTGTTTCCGTATGCACTACCGGCTGTTGCACGCTTGTCAACCGAATGCTCGGCGGCGGTGGAATCACCTGCAATCGTTCCATGTGAAACAGCGGAATCGCTAGAAGCAGCGCTACCGCCATGCACTGAAGAAGAAGGGAAGTAAGCTTTGCCCAGCCGGCGCGGTGGCCAATATGCGGCGACGATTCGAGAAGGCTCTCGGCAAACATTGGCGTCCTCCATCGCTCCTGTTTTGGGACGATACACAAACTGACACCGCTTACGCCGGTTTCGCCTCCCATTTCGGAAAAATAAAAAGGCCGCTCGCGAAGAGCGGCCTCCGAAACTGTGGAAACTATTCGAGCTATTTCGGTGTCGTGCTGGAAGCCGGCTTCGGAGCAGCAGGAGCCGATGTCGTCGGGCGATGCGTTATCGCAGCGCCAGGTGCGGAAGGGGTGGTCTTCGCAGAAGGTGTCGGAGCGGGGACGCCCGAAACCGCGTTGTAGGCGTCGATCACTGGCTTGGTGATATCCACCGACTGAGCCGCCCAGAGCACCGGGCTCTGCTGCTGTGACACATCGATCACGACCGCATATCCGTTCTGCTTCGCATAAGCGTCGAGCGACTGCATCAGCTTCGTCCCGATGCGCTGCGCAATTTCGTTCGACTGCGTCTGATAGTCATTCTGTGCGTCTTCGAGATCACGCTGCAGCGTCTTCTGCTTGGTCTCGATGGCCTGTACGCGCTTATTGCGCTCGTCGTCGTTCAGAGCATTGGTCTGCGCCGCGAGCTGCTTCTTGAGGTTATCGACTTCGTCGCTGAGGCTCTTGAGTTCGATCTGCTTGGGCTCGAACTTCTTCTGCAGCGCGTCGAGATCGCGTTGGCCTTCGTTGGTGTTGGCGATGGCGGCTTGAATGTTGATGATGGCGACTTTGGTCGGACCCGCCACGAGAGAATTCGTGGTGGTGCTGGCCGCCGGGGCTGCGTTCGTATCGGCGGCTTGAGCTAACGCTCCGGCAGAGAGCAGGGCCGCGACCGAGAGAGTTGAAACAATCTTGCGTGTCATGTTGCGCTTAAAGACTCCTTGGATTCCGTGTGAGATCAGTTCCGAATGTCGCCTGTTGGTTCCGAGCGGGGCGGTTGCCACGAAGGCTGGCATCCGGTCTGACCGGCTGACGCTCCCCGGGCCAGACCTCTTGCGAGGTGTTTTGGCGGGTACGGATGGCCCACATTATAGGAGCAGTTCGCAATCAAAAGCAATGAATCCAGCGACGAAATGACCGCAAACCATGCACGCCGCTGTCTTCTTCAGAGGACTCGATTCCGCGCCGAAACTCTGAGTTCAGGTAAACGCTTTTCGAGTATTACGACACATGCCTGAATAGTGAAATTTTTGCTTACGGAAAGGCCCTAGAAAAGTAAGGTGAATCGCCCGAAATTCTCTGCCACCTACTCTGTTCGTCTATAGTTGGTTTTCTGGGTTTCGCCTTTGACCTTTCCGAGTAGAAGAAGCGCTCTGAATCACTCAGATTTCGATGTGTTATCCCGTTTGACACTCGGAAAAATCGAATGTTAGCTTAGAAGGTTGTCATTCACTTTCCCCGCGGGACAATAAGCACTCAAGTTAATGGACGAGACGCTCAGACAACTAGGCGAACTTGCGTTCGGGGCCATTCCGACCATCATCCTCTTTGTTCTCATATGGATTCTGTATCGCGTCATCGTTCATAACGCCCTCATTCGTGCGCTTTCTGAGCGCCGCAGCCAGACCGTTGGAGCTACGGAAAAAGCCCGAACTGATGTTGCTGCCGCTGATCGCAAAACGGCGGAGTACGAGCAGAAGATTCGCGAGGCTCGCCTTGCTGTTTTCAAGAGCCAGGAGACGCGGCGTCAGCAGGTGCT